>CAYPZO010000160.1:0-3827 GCA_964415135.1 uncultured Desulfurococcales archaeon
CTTGGAACATTAGTTGTTGGATTCCAGATATAGTTTATCCAAAACTCAATACTAGCAACAATAACAGTAGCTATAAGAACCATAACAAGAGCACGCTTAGCACGAGCCTGCTCAACAGGATCAAACACCACCAACCCCACACCACCAAGTAACTAACACCCAACAACCTCCAGTAAGTCTCTACAGCTAAGAACTCTGTTACCATTTTTAGTAACAGGTTCGACATTAATTGATAGGAATAAACTTAGTTATCTACTTAACTAGAAGGTAGCATAATGATGAAGCTCTCTTACTCAACTACATGAGATGGTTACTGGTGTTGAGAGAGACTTGTAAGTATGCTTAACTTCATTCTATTAGCTCACCATCATAATAGTGATTTACATCAAGCACTACATTAAGGATATTTGATTAATATAGGAACACTAACTTCTATTACATGGGTTTTCTTATAGGTTAATCCAATCCAAGTAACGTAATTTATTATTAATGGAAGTCTAACATATACCGTTCCATTAAGTACTTTACCCTCTTTTACCTTTTCCCAGATGTTTTTTCCAATGTATGTATATCCTCTTAGCCATAGAATTAAGCTGGACCTATTATATTTTATCATAGCAGGTATCATGGTGATTTTTACATCTTTTGTATTAGAGTATGCAGTAATGTTCTTTGAGGCTTCAATTATAGCTCCCTTAAATATAGGAGATGAAGGAGTATAGTCTAATAACGTGATAATTATAGGTAATGACCACATTAAACTACGTGGTGTTACTATAACCATACCCTCATATTCAGCAGTATAATCAATAAGAATCTTAACTCTACCACCAATACCATCAAAAAATACTTCTCTTTGATACAAATAATAGTATTTAGGTTTAAGACAGGGAGACATGGGTAATATAGTTAAATTATAGATGATTAGAAATGCAGCAAGGCATAGAGATGCAATAGAAAAAAGGAATGCTTTCTTTCTCATTATATCATCCCTAGTCGAAGTTTATCTCTATATCCCAGGGTGTATTGAGGATTACCGAGTATACGTCATACCAAAGACCATAAACTATTTCATGAACTATATATGCCTTTGCACTAGCACAGAATACAAAGACACATGTAGTAGGCCGATCAGCAGCTTTAGTCAAGTCGATGAACATCCACCATCCAATACCTTGGGTTCCTAGTGAATAATATACTACAGCACCAGTGAAGGGGTCAATATAGGAGCCTGCATCGTATACCCTTGTAATCTTATCCATACTTAGGCCTACATTCGTACTTTTCTCGGCAAAGTAAAATGGATCAGGTATTATCCAACCATATGGACATAATGCTTTAAGCATATTTAAGATCCATTTTCCAATACCCTCTAGGAAATCTGATGTAGCATCATCCTCCTGATAGGAATCATATTTTATTTCCAAGGATACATAATTGGGAGCAGTAGATGGGGTATCACCTACTGAATTTTCAAGCCATTTTACGGTTATGCTTAAGTAATTAAGGAACCATGAATTCGACGGGTTGCTAACTCCATAGCCTATCCTTAGTGTAAATTCATCAGTTGTACTGGCTTTCTCCCCTTCTCCAGGATCTCCAATTATACTCACTGTTAATGTGGCTACATGATTTCCGTCATTATCATATATTTTACGGTAATCATTCACTGGATAAGTTGGTAACTCTGAAGTGTATGTTGTCTCGATTGGGATCGCGCCTGTGCTCATATTATGAGTTGTGAATTTAGTGTTTGTACGTGTTACCTCACCTATATGTAAGTGTATGTTTAATGTTTCATTCATTATTAACGTAAATTTACTAAATACGATTTGAATCTTTGGTCTAAGGTTGTTATTTTCTTTCACTATACTTATACTACACTTACGTAGATAGGATAATAAGTCGATGAAACTTAAAGCAAATTCCATTCTATGCTTAGCGTTGCTAAATAGTAAAGTTGCCATGGGTTTTTTAAGTTCAAGACATTCTTTATCAGGTGTAAGCCCCTTTAAATCTATTTCCTTTAACTGATGATGTATTAGTCTTGGTTTAATGTAGCGTATTTTGTTAATGTTTATTTTATCTATTACCCATATTAGTCTTATTGTTTGTTTTTGTTTAAGTGATTTTATCACTAGTACAGTGTGTAGTGGTTGTTTAAGACTTCCCTTCTTTGGTGCAATATATAGTATTGAGAAGTTAAATTTATCTTCGAGCAATCCATTCCTTATAACCATATGTTCTTCATTATTATTCTTAATTATTATTTTTGGCTTACTTCTCCATTCTAATGTTTTCCACTCACCTGTTTTCTGGTCATATACTTGGACTATCCACTTTAGTATTGCCTTAAGATACTTGCCATCAGGTGATAATATCTCTGTATAATAGTCTTTAATACGTACCTTCATATACTTATTAGTAAATTCATTACCCTTAAACTCTGAGTATTCATTTAAAGCAATAGCCACAGTTGCTAATAGTGATAATAATAATAGAATGGCTATTACAATACTAAGTAGCCTGATACGCATAAACGTCACCCTGAGGTCATCTTGCTCTACAATTATTTTATAACTTTGTATAAACCACAATTGTGGGATTCATTAAAAGCAAACAAGCATGATATCATAAATGAATAGAAATGATATGGTAGGAAATCCTACTCTCAACGTAATTCTTTATTCATTTATAATTCTTTTTTAGTAATCTACAAATTTTTCTTGTAAATTCTTCTCTCTTACTCCATGGGATAGCGTGTCTAAGGCAGTGCCAGTGTATGTGGTGTATGAGTTCGTGTCTAATGGTTTCTCTTAATCTTTCAAGGTTATTGGTGTGTTGTATGAAGATATATTTTGGAGGAATATACCTACCACCAGGAACCTCCTCAAAACGAAAATCAACAATAAGCCTAGGAAGAAGAATATTCCCACATTGAGTAAAGAATGCACCCATTCTATTAAACTCATCTATTAAAATTTCATTAGCAATTGTAATAAAGTTACGTCTTAAGTATCTAAGCCTAGAATCTATGATATACTTATATACATATTTTAAGTCAAACCCGAATAACCATAAGAGGTAATAAATCATCACACAGATAGATACGAGGTAGAATAATAACACAACAGCTAAATGCGTAAACATAGTACATCCCCAAATTCTTAAGCCATGCACTAGGTCTTTTAGCTCCTTAATTTCCTCAGCTTTCTCTATTAATTTAGCTAAATTAGATTTCTTGCCCCTAGTTTTAACATGAGACCTCGCTCTAAGATCATAAGCGACATAGCTGCAGGATAACAGCACTCCTTCTAACCTTATCTGAAGGATCATTCTTGTTCTCCATAACCCTCTCTTAAAGCTTATTACCTGAATACCTAGTTCATCTATTGTTGCATCAGTTATTAGGGGCTCCTCGAGTTCTGGATCTATTATTGGAAGAACCTCTATCCTAGATAATACCTCATTACCATCTATCAATTCTAACTGTATAGGCTTAGGGATAAGGTATCCATAGGTTTTACCTGATGCTAATCCAACTTCTAAGAGCTCGTATTCACTTGAAGGCCATAATCCTAAGTTACAGGCGTGTTCAGGTTTCATCACTATGACTGGTACGTCGCTTTCAACACCACCGTTAACGAGTACTACGATGCTTGTTTCCTTGTTTTCCTCTTTATTAATTAGCTTAACTTTAACTCTTACTACTAAGACTTATTCCTCTTTTCTTTAAAATCCTAGATAAATCCTTTATCTTATATCTACCATACTTTACCTTTAGGTCTCTTCTAATCCTTACTTTACCTTCTATTATCTTCTCTAGA
>CAYPZO010000161.1:0-3805 GCA_964415135.1 uncultured Desulfurococcales archaeon
ACTATCACTTAAAGAAGCTTGAGGAAATGGGGTTAGTTGAAAGGAAAAGTGATGGATACGTAGCAATCCCTACAGCGAAAATTAGGGGCTTCATAGTCTTAGGTAGAAAGCTTATTCCAAGACTACTATTCTATGCCATGTTTTATTTAGGACTATTAATAACTGAAACAATAGCCATAATAGTAAATGTGTTGTCAAAAGAACCTATTAGTATGGAGTTATTAGCACTCACAATAATGACAGAGATAACATTTACAATATTTCTAATTGAGGGAATAATAGCGTATAGGAATATAAAATAACCATAGCTATAAATCCGTAGAGAGATCCTTAGCTTAACTAATTTAACTGGCCACACTCAATATTATTAACTAGGTTAGAGAGAATTGAAAATACTTGAAGAAAGGAGGAGTCATAGAGAAGAGGTAATAAATGAAGCAAAAGAATGGGCTATGAACCTCCCCTTTAAGGCTTCAGTAATCTTAATAGGCTCTTATGCTAGAGGAGACTTTAATGAATGGAGTGATGTTGATGTAGTGTTGATATCGGAGCTTACCGGTAGTCCACTAGATAGGCTTAAGAAGATAAATTATCCAGCAGAATACGAGGTAATTCCCCTAACATTAGTTGAATTCATGAGGATGCTTAGGAAAAAGAACCCAATAGCAGTAGAAGCCGTAGAAAGAGGTATAATTCTAAGAGACGACTTTAACATAGAGAAATTAAGGAAACAATCATAGAAGGCTGCATTCTTAACTTAATCTCCATGTCCTGTATTTGCCCTAAAGCTAAGAGTACTAGCTTATCATATAAGTTCCTGTCCTTAACCACTATCGGTAAACCCTCCATTAATATCCTATACTGCAACCTAGGATCAACTCTATCTAGAGGTACAAGGTCAACAGGTACATTAATTGCTCTTTCTAATTCATCACTTAACAATAGTACCTCCTTTAACGATAATGGAGGATTAGAGTAGACTGCTACATCAATATCACGAACAGGTCCTTCATACAATATGGATCCGAAGATAACAGCTATCTTTATCCTAGAGTCCCTCTCCAATATCTGCTTTAACTTGGGAATCACATCATTCAACTTAACATCGTAGTAGATTATGCTCATAGCTACTTACTCCTCTATAATTCTCCCTATAGCTCTTAATAACTCCTCAACACACTTAAAATCACGTTTAATAGAATCATACACTTCACGGTCATCAACATTCCAATACCTATTAACAAGTATATTCCTTAACTTAACTAAAGCTACCAAGTCGTTCACGCAAGTTACATTTAACTTTTCGCTAACAAATCTTACTGCATCAGCATAATATTTCGGCATATAATTGTATCGCTTTCTCGCTATGTGGGTACAAAGAGATACAAGAGCCTCAACTAATACTATGATATTATATCTAATCGAGTACCTTTCATCAATGGCAAGTTTATCATAAATCTTAGACGTTAACCTTAAAAGCTCACTAATGGTCTCCCTAACTTCAGAGATTCTAATTTTAACCACAGAGGTATCGATGGGCATGGTTTACGTATCCTAAATTAACTTTTCTGGATAATGTATTTTATAGTATATGCTAGACAAGGTATGCAGGATAGGATGTGAAAAATCTTTATCTTAATATAGTTGTAGTAGCCCGTATATTATTTCTTAGGTTTACGTGCAATGAACATTATTGCTAGTAGGATTATGATTATTGCTATTAATGCATATCCCATAGTGCCAATGATGAGTGTTTGTGTTATAGTCTTCGTTACTTCTGTGGTTAATGTTGTAGTTTTTGGTGTTGCTGGTTTAGTGATCGTGATTGTTTTTAGCTGAGTTATTATTGACGCTATCGTCTCTCTTTGCGTTTGCGTTGTGGTATGCGTTGTAGTAGTTGTAGTATATGTTGTAGTGAGCGTTTAAGTTATTGGAGAGGTAATTGTTTATGTTCTAGCTATGTAATGTGTTCTTGTTCTGGTTTTAGTTAGTGTTGTAGTTTCTGTTTCTTTTATCATCTTTGTTTCAGTCTTAGTTATTGTCGTTGGGACTGTAATTGGTATAGTTACTGTAGTCGTCGTAGTTACTGATGTTGTAACTATAGTTGTTACAGTTGTTATAGCTTCCTCAGCTTCAATAGTTGAAGCATAAACGTATGCTTGATCAAATGTTGATGTAGGATCAGATGTTAAGTACATAGTTATGCTTCCTGACCTCTCTACATAGACATCTACCTGTGTAATGTTGTTATGTTTACTTATATTCACTTCCTTAACGCTTTCTCCAATTACTGTTATATTGACCTTACCACTCCATGGATGCACTATTATCACCGTGATATTACCTGGTTTATCTACGTTTATGGTTAAGTTGTAGTTTCCTTCTTCAGGTAAGAGTATGGGGTCATCATATAGTGTTTCTCCCTTAGTATCCCTAATTAATTCCTTGAACGTCTTAGCAGCTTCTTTTGGTACTCTTATCTTCCCCTTAAGTAGCTCCGTTATGTCTGGGTATTTCCATCGGCTTGCCCATTCAATAGCTTGCTGTAATAATAATTTACCGCTTTCAGATACTGTTGCTTCAACTTCAAAGCTAAAGTAAACGGCTCTATAACCTCTCTCAGGATCCCAGTAGACATCAAATACTGTTATGCCAGCAGTACCGTTTGGTAATAGTGCCACAATCTTTGATGGTATTAATTACATTATTTGTTCATAAACGTCTACGGGTACAGTGATATTAATTCCTATTCCATCCTTTAGCTCAGGAATCCAGAATTCCGTAGAGACGATATTCTCAGTTATATTAGCTTTGGCAAGGTCTCTTCTTAGATCTCTTGCTCCATGTTCTAGTGTTCTAATTAAATGCTTTCTAAATTCCCCTCTTAGATCTTTGCCAATAACGTTCTGGACTATTTCATGTACCTTATAGTAGAATTCCAATATATGACCTTTAACGCTCTTAGCATAATTTAACGCAGCATAGGCTATAGATCTTGGAGCACCAAGCTGCCACCCGATCTGTGTATATGCTTTAAATCTCTCACTTTAAGTTGTAGTTGACCTTCTTGGTATCCTTCAGCATGTACTAGTATCCATACAGGAATTAAATCGACGGGTATTTCTGGTACAACGTATACTTCAACTTTATTACCATCTACAGTTAAATGTTTCGTATCCCTTACTAGAGTAAATGCTTTAATGCCGGATAACATCATTGATGAACTAACTAACATGATTAAAGTAATAGCTAAAAGCAGTCGATTAAACATAAGGATTACCACCTTAATGAACTTGTTTGAGCAGTCATTTTTCCCCTTCCGCTCAATGGTGGTATTTTATTTCATAAGATAGTATTGAGATTTTACTTTATGCTTATTGTTTATTCTTAGATGGGATAATTATAGTTAAAGAAATGTCATGGCATTAGGTATTAATAGGTGTATTAGGTGAGAATACTATTTGAGTGGATATGTCCTGGGTGTCGAGAGAGTTAGATGTTAAGTGTATGAGAAATATATTGAGGAAGTGGAATGTAAGGTATGCAGTTCTATTTGGATCAATCTTACAAGGATATGGTACTCAGCTTAGTGATTTAGATATAGCCGTTAAGTTAGGTAGAAGGTTATCTCCTATGGAGCTTGGGTTACTTTACGAAGAGTTAAGTGAATGCTTCAAACATACCCTTGATCTTACAGTTTTAAATGAAGCAGATCCCATATTGTTATGGGAGGTCTTAGTTAAAGGTAAGTTAATATATTATGAGGATGAAAGTGCTATTAGTGAGTATTACTATGATAAGGCTA
>CAYPZO010000162.1:0-1896 GCA_964415135.1 uncultured Desulfurococcales archaeon
AGTATTATTGTTGAGAAGTAAGTTTTCTTATGCTTATTTTCTCTCCCTATAATTATGTAGTGCATAGGAGTGTATAGTTCGTGAGGTAATTATTGGCTTTTGGCGTACTATAAGTGTTAAAATACCTTTAATAATACATTATTACTTGGATTGGATTATCTTATAAAGAGAATCATATGGTGAAATTGTTATACCCATATTAGTTAAGAGCCGCTAATTAACCATGCCGCTAGGATAGCTAATAATAAGTTTACGTAATTTTCTACTTTAGATCTAGTATAGAGCTTGTTTTATAGATGTTGTTAATCGTTTACTAATGTTTTAGTAGCAATTATTACTGTAATGCCTATGATGGGTGTTTTTCGGAAGGTGATGCTCTTCTTTATATTCATTTTAAGTGATTGGATTTTCGAGTAAAGTTGTTTATACGTATAGAAGGTTTCAGGCTCCATTCCTAGCTTCATTTTAATTCTCCTAATTGCGTTCGGTATTTGTTGAGGGATGTATCTTAGGACAATATCTGAAATAAGGGTAATTCCATTGTTTTTAAGTATTCTATTGAGCTCATCGATGGCTTTGAGGTTTGGGAGTTCATGTATAACTGCTGTACAGAATATTACATCAATGGATTCCTCTCTTAGTGGTAGCATTAGTGCATCGGCTTGAATAACATCTACGTCATTAGCTATTTTCTTGAGTACTTTAAGGAAGTACATGTCTTTATCAATTCCTAACAGCAACCTTGGGTATTTGATGTAGTTTTTCGCTATAATTAGGTTTAATCCTAAACCACAACCTACGTCAACTATGATATTGGGGTTCTCTGTAAGTATCTCATTGTAGAGGTTACAGATGGTCATTAGTTTACTGATTCTATTCTCTTTGCCCAGTAGCTTCTTAATCCTTAAAACATGCTTATCTATATCTATGTCCTTGCCTTTACGTATACTTGAAACTATGGGTACCATCATACTATTTAGGATATATGCTTCAATACAGGGTAGAAGGCTAGGCTTTATATTCATGTTATCAACTACTTCCTTAACCTTGTCTTTAATAATGAAAAACGCCTTAACTATTCTTTCATAGTCTTCTCTCATACCGAATCCCACTTATGTAGATGAATTGAAGATACTGGTCACGAGACCTTATTACCATTGATCTATTATTGATACATATGTTTGCTTCTTTGGGAATAGTGCTCGTAGTATCCTTAATGCCTTATCGCTTACATTTATGTGTATTATTTCATCTCTACATATGAGGTCATTTATTATTGATACCCCATATACTAGCTTAACTATGCCATCTCTCGTTAATGCTATTTTGTTGATGGAATTACATTTATTGTGTATTTTTATCTCATTTCCCTTTATTTCCAATGTTGTGCATCCATAAGGACTTGATATATCTATGCTTATGTTCTCGTTTATTGGTATTTCTTTAAGTCTTTTAATGAGTTCTGGTATTAGTACCTTGAATAGTTTTGTTTGGTCAATTATGTAGTCCATGTATATTGCTCCCTTTACTTTTTCTAGCATTCTTAGGAACTCTTTTATTGACTTATTATATGGTATTATGTATCTTATTGACTTTACTTTTTCTTTAAGCAGTCTTCTAGTTATTTCGTAGAGGAGTGGTTTCAAGTACTTATTACTAATTGCAGCTACTTCCAGTACTACTCCACTATCCCTTGGCCAGTATGGTCTTTTTGTTTTATGTCCTAGTAGTGCTAATGCGTATCCTATTATCTTGTTATCCTTTTTAGCTATGATCCTAAGTCCTGCTTCTTTTTCGTCATAGAAGAAGCTATAGTAGTATGTCTTTTTTAAAATTCTTTCTTTCCAGTATTCTAATGGTCTATATGCCATTCCATTATACTTGGTGCTCCATTTA
>CAYPZO010000162.1:1996-3743 GCA_964415135.1 uncultured Desulfurococcales archaeon
AATATTTCGTCTATTGCGTAGGAGAATAGTAGTAGTCCTATTTGTAGTCCTATTATTGCTCCTATTGGTGCTAGTAGGTAGTGTATTGTTTCTAGGCTATGATGTGCTCCTGCTTGCGTGTAAGCCATGTTCAGCATTATTCCCCAGTTAAATGCAGTAAATGGTAGTACTCCTAAGAAGTAGAGTCCAACTGAACCATATATTGCTCCTATTGTTGCAAATATGAAGTTTACAGCTATAAAGCTCATTAAGTTTGGCATTATTTCTCTAAATACTATATGCCATGTTGGTAGCCCTAATGCTTTCGCTGCTTCGACAAATTCTCTCTGCTTTAGTGAAAGTACTTGCGATCTTATGCTCCTTGCTAGCCCCGTCCATGCCGTTACGCTGAGTATTAATCCTATTACCCATGGATCTGTTGCTCTTATGAGTGTTGCTAATACTATGAGTAAGGGTAGTCCAGGTATCGTCATCATTACGTCGGTTATACCCATGAGTATCATGTCTGCTAATCCTCCTAGAAATCCTGCTACCATGCCAACGGTGACTCCAATAACTGTTGTTATGAGTCCTGCAATGAAGGCTATTTGTAGTACTGTTCTTGAACCCCACACTATTTTAGCCCAAATATCAGCACCAAAGTAGTCTGTACCTAGTGGATGTTCAAGGGATGGAGGCCATTGGAATATTGTTGGCTTAATGTATTTTGGAAAAGCATACGATTTAGGATATGGCACTACGTATGGTCCTATGGTTGCCATTATTATATAGAATAATATTATTATGAAGCCAATTAATGCCTTCTTATTTCTGATCAGTATTTTGCCGGGTATTATTATCCAGTTCTCCACAAGGTATTCTAGTTCTTGTCTTATGAAGCTTTTCCTTACCTCCATTACTCTACACCTCCACGTCTAATTCTTGGGTCAAGGAATCCGTAGAGAAGGTCTGCGAAGAAAGCTCCCAGTACTACTGCAATTACTATTATGTTGAAGTCTCCTAGCATTAGGAACCAGTCTCTCTTCTGTATTGCTTGATATAGTAGTAATCCTACGCCCTGATATGAGAATATGTATTCTATGATTATTGAGCCTCCAAACATAAAGCCTATACTTAACATGAATGATGTAAATAGTGGTAGTATGGCGTTTCTACCTACATATCTTGTTACTATTCTTCTTTCTGGTAATCCTCTTGCTTTAGCGTATGCGATGAAGTCTTCTCCTAGAACTCCTATTGTGCTACCTCTCATTCCTAGAGCCCATCCACCTATGTGTGTGATGACCCAGGCTAGTATTGGTAAAGTTGCATGCCATAATACGTCTGCTATGAATCCTAGCACATTACCTTCCTCTAACATTGTCAATGCTTCATAACTATACCTCCCTCTTACAGGGAATAAACCTAGCTGGAATCCTAGTATGGATAATAATATTATCGCGATAATGTATTCTGGTATTGATCTAAGTATTGATAGGAATGTTATCATAATGCTATCAAACTTTCCTCCTCTTCTATATGCCATGAGCATTCCGAGAAGTATTCCGAGGGAGAAGCTTATTATTAGAGCTGTTGCTACTACGAGTACGGTCCATGGTATTGTATCTGCTAGGATTTCTATTACTGGTTTTCCTGTACTAACTGATATTGATACTCCTAGATCTCCTCTAAAGAACTTAGTTATGTAATCTATGTATTGTTCAAAAATTGATCCCTTAGGAATGAATGGTGCTACAGCTTCTGCCAG
>CAYPZO010000163.1:0-3741 GCA_964415135.1 uncultured Desulfurococcales archaeon
ATTATATAAGTTGTGTATTCCTAATATAGATTTTATATGGAGAGTGGGTGTTAGGTAATGGAGTTCAATATACTAGCGGAAACCTTTGAGAGGTTAGAGAAGATAACTTCGCGTACGCAGATGACTTTATATCTTGTTGAGTTGTTTAAGAAGACTCCTGTTGAGCTTGTTGATAAGGTTATTTACCTTATGCAGGGTAAGCTTTGGCCTGATTGGATGGGTATGCCTGAGCTTGGTGTAGGTGAAAAATATCTTGCTAAAGCTATAGCTCTTGCAGCTAAAACTACTGAGAGAGAAGTTGAGAAGCTTGCTAAACAGTATGGAGATTTAGGTAGGGCAGCTGAAGTTCTGATTAGTAGGATAGAGAAGAAGCCTGTTGGTTTAATGATGTTTATACAAAAGGCACCTACAGAGGCTGTAGGCTTAACTGTTGAGAGAGTATTTAATACTCTAAGGAGAATAGCCTTAACTACAGGTGAGGGTAGCAGAGATATTAAAATTAAGCTCTTAGCGGGTTTACTTGCTGATGCCAAACCTAAAGAAGCTAAGTACATTGTTAGATTTGTTGAAGGTAGGTTACGTTTAGGTATTGGAGACGCAACTATTATGGATGCACTTGCTATAGTTTATGCTGGAAGCCAATCATTTAGACCAACAATTGAAAGAGCCTACAATTTAAGAGCAGATTTAGGGCTCATAGCTAAAATACTTGCATCCAAAGGTGTAGAAGAACTCAAGAAAATCACACCACAAGTAGGAATACCCATTAGACCCATGCTTGCCGAAAGGCTTAATGATCCAATGGAAATTCTAAAGAAAACTGGCGGAAAAGCTATTGTTGAGTACAAGTATGATGGAGAGCGTGCCCAGATTCATAAGAAGGATAATAATGTGATTATATTCTCAAGAAGACTCGAAAATATAACTAAACAGTATCCTGATGTACAGGAATATGTTAGGAAATATGTTAAGGCACGAGAAGTAATAATTGAAGGAGAGATAGTTGCCATAGACCCTGAAACAGGTGAAATGAGGCCCTTCCAGGAATTAATGCATCGAAAGAGAAAGAAAGACATACACATCGCTATTAAAGAATATCCTGTAAGGGTATTCCTATTTGACTTATTATATGCTGATGGAATAGACTACACCACTAAGCCCTTACCTGAGCGAAGGAAGAAACTTGAAGAGATAGTTGAAGAATCCGATGAAATACGCTTAGCTGAATATATAGTTACAAGTGATCCAAAGGAACTTGAAGAATTCTTCCTCAAAGCCATAGAGGATGGAGCCGAAGGCGTCGTTGTTAAAGCTATCCATGGAAACGCTATTTATCAAGCAGGTGCAAGAGGCTGGCTTTGGATTAAGTATAAGAGAGATTATAAGAGTGAAATGATTGATACAGTTGACCTAGTTGCTGTAGGAGCATTCTACGGTAAAGGTAGAAGAGCCGGAAAATACGGAGCGCTTCTAATGGCGGCTTACGACCCCGAGACAGACACGTTCAAAACGGTATGTAAAGTTGGTAGTGGCTTTACAGATGAAGACTTGGATAAAATGATTGAAATGTTTGAGCCATACGTGATACCTCATAAGCATCCTAGAGTAGATTCAAAGATGAAGCCCGATGTATGGTTTACTCCAGCTATTGTTGCTGAAATAATTGGAGCAGAATTAACACTATCACCACTACATACATGCGCTCTGAATGCAATAAAGCCTGGTGTCGGAATATCAATTAGATTCCCAAGATTTGTTAGATGGAGACCTGATAAGAGACCCGAGGATGCAACAACAACTAAGGAAATTGTTGAAATGTATAAGAAGCAATTACATAGAGTAGTTGAGAAACCCACTATCTAAGCACAATCATTTCTCAGCTTTTTCTATAAATACGTTAGATTCGCTGTAATTATTCCTTGATCACCTTAACCTCCTTACCTATTGCCTGGCCAGGTAAGTTAGGGTTAAAGACTGCTCTAACTACACCCTTTCTTCCATGAACGCCTATTATTTTACCTCTATAGGTATTACCCTTCTCATCAACATATACTACTTTCTTGCCAATAAATTGTGATGCATGTCCTCTATCGTCTACTCCATATAGTTTTAGAAGTACTTCGTTTGGATATTGTGTATTCGTACCTCTTCTATATCCTAGTATAAGTCCTTTGACTTCAGCACTCGACATTAGGATCACCACAAGGTATTCCATAGAACACCTCTTATATATTTTCATCGTTGGATAAACGTTAATTGTTATTACCGTAAAGTTTATCCACTTATTGTCTTCATGAACTATGTTTTGGGGTATAGTAGGCAATGTATGTTATGATGCTGGGGATGGCCGGCTCAGGTAAAACTACATTAACCTACAGCTATGCTAAGTGGCTAAAAGACAATGACTTTAACATTGCCATAGTAAACCTAGATCCTGGGGTAGAGAGACTTCCATACGTTCCTGACTTTGATATTAGGAGCATGTTTACGATTAAGGATGTGATGATTAAGTATAATCTTGGATCTAATGGCGCCTTGATTAAGTCTATGGAGTTAATAGAGGAGAACCTTAATCAAATATTGTCGATGAAGCCTTTCATAAATGATGAAGACTATGATCTCATATTAATTGATACTCCTGGTCAAATGGAGGTATTTGTGTTCAGACCTATAGGTCCACGCATTTCTCTGAAATTAAAGTCTAAGGACTCGGTTATAGGAGTATATATTGTTGATGGCGAGCTAGTTAAGAATATACATGATGTTGTTATGGCGTGGTTTATGGGCTTACTTTTAAGGCTTAGACTTGAAATTCCAGTAATTCCAGTGCTTAATAAGTCAGATGTAGCTGGAAGTAAAAGGGTTTGAAATAATTGATAAGTTAATTACTAATCCTCTTTCATTAGTTGATGATTTAAGGTTAAGTCTTGAAGGTGTATTAGACGATGTAGTCGAAGATATGTTGGATTTAATAGATAAGACTAAGAGTGCTTTGAGATTTGTTAAGGTATCAGCAAAGACTAGTGAAGGAATAGAAGATCTACACTATATCATACATGAAACACTTTGTACATGTGGAGATTTAACTTAAGCGATCATCCGAGCTTCTCTACTAATTTCCTATATTCCTCCTCAAGATTTCTCTCTTCAACTTCACCTAATGGCTCCTTCTCTCTAAATAGTTTAGCTTCAAATACGTATATCTTTGTACCTTCTAGTAACCAGCAATCGGGGTTCATACCAGCTTTAAGGCATACTTCTGCTAGGAATGTTTCTTGATCCCAACCATATTCTACAGGTACTTGAGGTAGCAAGATCCCTTGATAGAATCCTCTCTTAACGAGCAGACCATGTCTTCCTATTACAATGTTTCTTGGTAATTCTCTTGGGGGCACATTTAGTAACTCAGGTTTTGATAATATCGATACCTCAAATGTTACCATGCTTAACTCGTCGATGGACATAGGCGTAAACCTTGGATCACCAACAGCGGCATGAATCGCTACATCAATTACCACATTTACTAATGGCGCTATTGGTTCTAAATACCCTATACATCCTCTTAAACTCCTCCTCTCATAACTATGATAAGTCTCTATAGTTACAAATGCCATACCCTTCTTAAGGAGTTTTTTAGGAGTTTCCTGAGGCAGCTTTATCTTCTTACCTTTCTCTAAATATTCTTTAACTGCTTTTCTTGCAAGTTTTACGAGGAATACTCCTTCTTCAAATGTTATTTCC
>CAYPZO010000164.1:0-3732 GCA_964415135.1 uncultured Desulfurococcales archaeon
AAGAGTAAGAGAATATACACGATACTATTAGTAGTATTTAGCGCAATGCTATTAAAGAATGTTATAAAGGATTCAGGGCTATCGGCTATAATATCTGGCATATTATCTTCAATGAATGTACCAGTAATTCTAAGTCTTATTGGAATAGTAGTACCAATAGGTTTCCTCATGGGTACTCCTTCAGGTACTGTAGCAGTAACAATATCAATATTATCAGACGTAATCGTGGGGAATCCTAAGGTGACAAGTTTAGTCTATGTAGTAACTTACCTAAGTTACCTAGGATCTCCTGCTCATTTATGCCTGATATTATCAGTAAAGTACTATAAAGCACAGTTAGCTAGAGTATATAAGTACCTATTGCCAGCAATAATAGCCACCCTAATATTCACTATAATAATGTACATGCTAGTATGGTAGGAGGACTGGTTCATGAATAACAATACATGTTGTGAAGAAGAATATAGGTGCAATGGGGTTAGCGTAGTTACTACAACGTGGTGTGAAAGAGAATATATCGAGCCTTTCGTAAAAGCCGTTAGAGAAGCACTTAAATATATACCTCATGAAATAATAATCGTTGATGATTCTAGTCCTGATGGAACAGGTGAAATAGCCAAACTATACGCTGATAAGGTTATCATTAAAAAGAGGGAAGGCCAGACAAGGGGTTTAGCTACAGGAATATTAAATAGCAAGTTTAACTGTATTGTAACAATAGATGTAGATTTAGAAAATGACCCAAAACTAATACCAAATATGATTAAATTATTGAGTAAATATGATATCGTGGTAGCATCTAGAACTCATTTGCCAAGGTTTGGTGAGAGGCTTGCATCTAAAATATTAGGTGATAAGCTACATATTACTGATGTATTTTCTAACTTTAGAGTATTTAGAGGCGATGTTGCAAGAACGTGTGCATCAAAGATTAAATTAAGGGAAACATTTGGTGCTGAATTCCTCGTTATAGCTATAAAGAACAGTTACAAGATAAAGGAAATATTCTATGAGCCTCCTCCTAGAAGAAAAAATCCTAGAATTGGAGGTAAAATAAAAGCAAATCTTAGGATACTATGGGCTATAATGAAGATACTGTATTCATTAATGTTTGTAAAGTATTGACCTAGCTTATTGCTATTTTCTTTGCTTTTTCTATTACTATCCTATCTAGCATCTTTAATGGTAATGCTCCTTCCTCTAATAATAGTTTATGGAAGAGTTTATGACTATACTTTGACCCTAGAATCTTCCTTACTTTTTCTCTTAACTCAATGATCTTTCTTTTGCCATAGTTGTAGCATATCTGGTATCCCGGAGCCATAGTGTATCTTAATGCTTCAGCATATGCACCATCTTTGGGTAAGTACGCGTCTTTAACTAGCTTTTCAACGGCTTGCTCAAATGTTATCATACCTGTACTTAACTCTACGTCGACATATACTCTTACAGCCCTCCATAACGCATCATGATATACCTTGAATTTATATTCAGGTGTTGGATTAATACCCATGGTCATTAACAGTTCTTCACAGTAGTGAGCCCACCCCTCAATAAACTCAGTCGCCCTTATTAACACCTTACGCGTTATATATGGGCTTAGCTTACTGTAAACCAGTTGTATATGGTGTCCGGGATATGCTTCATGTACAATAGCGTTGATTATGTCGTATACGTTGTGGTGATGTAGCATTTCCTCTGATAGTGGTGGAGTTACTAGGAATATTCCCTTAAAGCTCCAACTAAATACTTCAGGAGCTATGTATGCAGCAAAGGGTATTATAGGTCTTAGGTATTCTGGGGTCTCAACAATACCTATACTTTCGAGTTGAGGTGGCTCTACAATGTCTTTCTCCACAATGAATTTTCTCACCTTCTTTATCATTTCATTATATATCTTGAATACTTCATCTTTAGTCTTGGGATGACGGCTTTTAATTATCTTAAATCCTTCTTCGATACTCTTGGCATTCATCTCCTTTGCGGCTTCAAGCATTAATTTTCGATATTTTTCTGCTTCTTGGTAACCTATTCTTCTTAGTGTTTCAACGTCCTCGTCAATAAATCTCAGCTTCAATAGCTTTTCAAATAGTTTTCTTCCTATAGGCTTAAACCCCGACTTAGATCTATTCTTTAAATCCATAACCTTACTTAGGCTCTTATTCATAAAGTCCAATATTTTATCACATGCTGTTTCCAGCTCATTAAATCCGTGCTCTTTTCCCATATTCTTAATAACATTTAGTAGGCTTGGAATACCCTTAGCTATCATTAACGTATAATCTATCCACAAGCTATAGGGTTCTTCAATGTTATTTATAGAGTCCATAATCATTTTATCTAACTTTCTAACCCTATTGTATAGCGCATTAAGTCTATGTTCTAGTGGTAGATAATCCCTAATTAGCAATGGAAATAATGCTCCTCCAACGGTTTCAAATCCTATAGGGTACATTTTCCATGTTGGCCAATCCCTTAAGAGTATTAGGGACTCCTCAATACTCGCGACAACGGGTTCATAGTCTATTTTCCTAGTTCCTGTAAGTCTATCCTTGTCTATGTTCTTAAACTTCTTTAGATACTCTTCAAGCTTTATAATGACTTGATTCATTCCCTCCTTGCTAAGGTCTGGTAATAGGCTATCGTATTCATGTAATCCTAAGTATGTTCCAGCGAGCGGATTGTACTTTAAATAATCTTTAATGAAGGAGGTTATGAGCTCATCAAATAATTCGTCCTCGAAGGTTGTCATTATTCTTACCCTCTCCAGTCTTAGAAACTACTTATTAATAAGTGCTATGTTGCCGTGATGGAAGATGTAGCAATGGCATTGATGTAATATTTGCAAATACTTAAATAACGTCCACCTTTACATGTTTATTGTAGGTGAATATATGGTAAAGCTGAAGGCAGTAATATTTGACTTGGATGGAACGCTTATTGATAGTGTTGAAGCTCACGTTATTTCTTGGATTACATCATTTAATGAACATGGCTTCCGTAATGTAAGTCGTGAGAATGTTGAGAAGCTTATAGGGCTTCCCGGAAGAACCATAGTTAAGATGGTACTAGGAGAGGAGGGACTAAAGAGATATGAGTCTATTAGGAGGTTAAAGGATTCAATATTCTTAAAACTAGTTGTTGAAGGTAAAGTTAAACTCCATGAACATGTAATCGATGTACTTACAGAGATTAGAAAAATGGGGTTAAAGGTATGTTTAGCTACATCAACTCCTTCATACTTATTAGAAGTCATACTACCTAGAATGAGAATTAGCGAATTATTTGATGTTATAGTCCCTGGAGATAGAGTTAGAAAAGGTAAGCCTGAACCCGAGATATTCTTGAGAGCTTTCAAAGAAGCTAGGGTGGATCCTAGAGAGGGTGCTGTAGTAGGGGATAGCTTATATGATATTATTCCTGCTAAGAAAATTGGCTCAAAAGCTATACTTGTACTTCATGGTAGGAGAATTGAAAAATTAGGTGTAAAGCCTGACTATGTAATTAACGATTTAAGTGAATTAGTGCCTATCATTAGGAAGTTACTATAGCGTTCGCGCTTTGCTATATTATGGGTAATCCTAGTGCCATTCTCGCACTAATTATTAATACTAGGAATACTGATGAACCTATAGCCATTAGCTTAATTAGTATGTTTATTGATGGTCCTGCAGCATCCTTTAACGGGTCTCCTACGGTATCTCCTATTACTGCTGCTTTATGAGCTTCTGA
>CAYPZO010000165.1:0-3715 GCA_964415135.1 uncultured Desulfurococcales archaeon
TCTAATGCCTTTATCCATTTTCTTATTAATTCCTGTGTTGAAAACCTTGTATTTGGAGGATAACCTGAACATATTGTGTCGCCTGCAAATAATACTCTATACCTCGGTATGTATACTACGAGATTTGATGGTGTATGACCTGGTGTTGGTATAAGCTTAAATTCAATATCTCCTAGCCTAAAAGAATACTCTTTATCTACCAATATATCTGGCCATACATCTTCAACACCACTAAACATCACCGAGCCTATGTCATAGCCTTTCTCTACAAGCTCCCTATACTCCTCGTTAATCTTCCTTCTCATAAATTCTACATACCTCTTTATTCCGCCAAGATCCCTTAAATGCTGATAGGCGTTTTTATGAGCTATAATCTTAGCACCTTCTCTCACGAGAACTATTGAGCCAAAAATATGGTCGCTATGATGTTCCGTCCAAATGAGGTACTTTATCGGTTTATCCTTTGCAATAGCCTTAATGTAGCCTAAAATCGTTAATGCTGAGTAGTAGGTCCAGCTAGCATCAATTACAACAACACCTTCATCAGTAACAACGAAACCAGAATTAACACCCAATGGATGATGGAGGCCTAGAGCGGCATAAACGTTTTCACATATCTTCATGGTTATACACTGCCTGTATTATCGTTATCTTAGTATTAATACGCTCGTATTTGCTGCTATCGCTATGGTTATTGATACGCTTTCATAAATTAATGCTGCTACACCATAGTATCCTCTAGTACTCATGATTACTAGATCGTATCTTTCCTCACTTAACTCCTTAACTATTTCACTAGGAACTGTCTCCCCCTCCTTCACCATCCTTACTTTAAACTCATATACTACTCCATACCTTTCTACCTGCTTTACCATTTCTTTAACCTCCTTTATTGAAGGATCATCTTCTGATCTCGCTACGTATAGGAATACTATATGGGACCCATATCTTTGAGCTAAGTCTACAGCTACATCTATTGCTTGTTGTGTATGTGGTTGAGGCGTTACTGGTACTAGTATTCTCTTAAACCTATAGGCAAGAGTATAGCTAGGCTCCTCTACATTTCCTTCCTTATTCACCATACTTTTTCCCCTCCTGGATTAATCCTAGAGAATAGTCTGTTTTCCTAATAGACTCCCATTTAGAGAGCATGTTTAGTGAAGCTCTTATAGCGTCAATGTTTTCTGGTATAACTATTGATTCCTGATGTATAGCCATAAAGAAGTATAGCTCCTTGCCGTCCACTGTTATTGATTCCTTGAATACTATGTTTTCTGGTATATCATATCTAATTCTACCAATATCTCTCGCCCATTCTATCACTTGTGATATGGAGTTAAAGCCCATTTCTGATTCAACTACGATTATCCTTGGAGTCCTATACAATATATCTAGGATTTCGTTTTTACTGATACTCTCACTAAAGGTTATGTACATCATGTGTAGGTGCATTAGTGTTTCAGGAACAGCAACCGCCATAGTCACTATATCTATATTGGGGATAATGGTCTTTACATCTAATGCATGGTGACTTGGTATTGTTGGTGGATTTAATATTATGTCGTTAATTGGTCCCTTACCATATTCTTTAGGATCCGCCCCTCGTCTTACTATGAATACTCTAGCTTTCTCAATCTCTAGTCCGTTTTCAATGAAGGTAGCTAATATCCTTGAAATACCCGTAGTATTACAGCTAACAACTCTTATGAACCTCTTGTTTACTGCTTCCTCGTAGTTTGCTTGAGCTACAAAGCTTACGTCAGCTACATTAACTTTCTCTCCGCCTTGAAAGATTGCCTTTATATCGTGTTTTAAGTAGTATTGATTCTTATTCCTTACACCTATTCCTCCTGGTGTTGCATCTACGATGACATCACATTTTTGTATTAGATCATCTATGGTCCCCTTCACCTCTACTTCCTTCTCTTCAAAGAGCTTGATTCTCTCAGGTAGGGTGTATACGTCTATTCCTTTGGATAGAGCTATTAATGCTTCATAGTCGGGCTTAGTCTTTACAATACCTACTATATTCATATCATCTTGCTTACTAATTGCATCTACTACCCTTTTACCTATAGTTCCGTAACCAACTACACCTATGCGAACCAATTCTATTTCACCCAGAATTTTTTAGTTGAAACTTCAAGAGCTTTCAAAGCAGGGAGATCAGGAGAAATGAGTGCTTCTAGAAAAGCTCTACCACCAGTAGATATATGTGAAACCTTATCTATTAAGTTCAGCTTACGTGCAATAGCTATTGTATGGCCTCCACTTATAATGGTGTATTTCCCTAGGCTAACCGCTTCTTCAAGTATGCTTTTTGTTCCTTGAATAAACCTATTATCCTCAATATATCCAAGAGGACCGCTTAGTATAATTGACTTTGAAGCTCTTATTGCTTTAAGGAACATTCCTATGGTTCTAGCCCCTATATCCATGATTACATCGTTAATAGAGTATACGTCTACATCTATACGTGAACCCTTTATATCTACAGCAACATCTATTGGAACAATAATTCTATCAGGGTATTCCCTTAGTATTCTCTCAGCATAGTTAACGTAAGATATTAGTCCATATTCCTCTAACATTCTCCTTAAAGCAGGTGTTATATGCCCATACTTTGCTACAACAAAGACAACGCCAACAACCCCACCTACTAGAACCTTACCCGCAATACCATGCTTTAATACCTCTTTAACTGCCCTGATAGTCTCAGGGACCTTAGCACCACCAACAACGAGAACCGAATCCTCACCACCCAACTCCCTAAGCTTAATTAAAGACTCCAACTCCTCCCTCATGACCAAACCTATACAACTAGGCAGTACTAGCGGAAACCCAACAATAGTTGGCTGAGATCTATGAGCAGTTGCAAAAGCATCAAAAATAAAGTAATCAAATAATGGAGCTAGCCTCCTAACAATGTAAGTATTAGCTTGAACCTCCATCTTCCTCTCTATAACCTCTTCACTAACAAACCTAACATTATCAAGCAACAAGACTTCACCAGGCTTAAGCTCCCTAATAGCCCTACGTGCAGCAGGCCCCATAACATCATCAATAAACTCGACCGGATAACCAACATGCTTCTCTAAAACCTTTCTATGAACCTCAAGAGAAGTAAAATCACTTCTACCGGGCCTACCCTGATGAGAAATAACTACTACTCTTGCCTTATTCTCAACGAGATACCTTATGGTTTTGGCGTGAGCTTTAAACCTATAATCATCAATTATCCTTCCTGTACTAGCATCTATAGGAGAATTAATATCTATCCTAACAAGTACATAGGCATTCGGTTTAGCACAATACTCAATACCCTTAAGCATAGAGAGATACTTCTCATACATATACTAAACACCTAGCCGAAAAGTAAGTCCGTAATGTATAGACTGAAATCCAAAGCAGTTAATACTTAACACACTTATAGTATAAAAATATTAATGAAACCACAATAAGCGCAAAAACAAGCTTACATAATAGAATAAATAATCACATATCACATAGGAAAACAGATGGTACGTTAACTCAAGGTTTTACGAGTTAATAGTAAATGAATAAGAGCTATAATCGATATAGCTAATCTACCTACTAAATAGTAGAATAGCACTAGTTTACCAAGAGGTGCTAAGAGACACCACCATAAGGGTGCTTCAGAAATTAAATAAACTATCACTAAAGATAATGGCGACTTATTAACGGAATAGGAATA
>CAYPZO010000166.1:0-2261 GCA_964415135.1 uncultured Desulfurococcales archaeon
TAGTCTTTCATTCCAACCAGCATAACCAAGCTTAATGCACTCAATAATTTCATTGAGTGTCGTATTATCTATTACTATGGCTTTAGATCCATTAAGGTATGTTATGAATTCCCTAAGAACATGTTTAAGGATATTTTGGTTGTGTACGGCTTTAACTTCAGTAACCCTATACTTTTTCGCCTTAAATTCTATGCTAACCGTTTTATTCATTATCTTCTCAATAGTTTTCTCGGCAACCTTAATAATAGAGTTAGGTACCTCTAATACATCCATTACTCTAAACGTTACCTGCGTAGTATTTTCAGAACTACTAGTAGTTGCTGTAATGCGTAGTTCAAGTACATAGCCATCTATATTCCTTTCAGCATATAGGTAGCATGCCTTTACATTTTCCGTCCCTTTACATACTGGGTGGAGTACGTCCCCTTGAGGACCAGTATATCCAAGATCCTCTAAGACTTCAATAGCTTTCCGCACATCGATGGTTTCATTAAATCTCCTACTCCAATAACTATACCCCTTCTCAGTATAATTCACCAAGATCTTATCCTGAACACGTATAGCAAGATACTCTTCACCTTCCTCAAGGCAATTAAGTCTTTCAAACTTAACTTCAATGTAAACCCAATCGTTTCCGCCAATGGGCCATCTTAGCAGCCATGTCTTCCTAGCAAAACCCTCTAAATCACTATCCCTGACAACAGCACCTAAACCTTCAAGAACTTCGCTAAGCTTATCCTCATCAACACTTATACCAGGCTTATTCAAAACAACCTCCATAGCATAACTATTTAAACCCACGTAACCTTTAATAGCCATAGCACTTACATTCACTAAGAACGTTAACGTCAAGATTACTGTAACTATGAATATATTTATCTTACCTGTGTTCATGGTTCAACTCCCAAGCTTTATTAAGGGCAATAGTTCTATAAAATACTCATCTTAGGAACGATACTGTCACGCATACATGACGTATAGGGATAGATTCCTTTAGAATAATCCTCTTTCCTCTAATATGAGGTATATTGGATAATATACTCCTATTTGTGCTATGAAATCTATTGTAACTTCACTCCATGAATATCCGAACTCCTTTACTATATTATAAGGAGGCGAATATCCTGCATGGATGTATTTACCATTGCCGATATTGAACACGGCTGATGCCTTACCACAATTACTACTCCATTGAGTGGCGTATACTTCTATAGGGCCTTTTATGTTTATGCTAATGCCTGCATTAGCCATAAATCCTAAATTTACTGTAATATTAGCTATAGGAGCATCTATAGCTACCCAATTTATCGTATTACTCCATGACCCTATTTGAACCTCTATATTAGTATCATTAATCTTAATGTTTAGCTCGGCCGGTAATCCTATGTATGGGAATCCGACGAATTCTTGATCTATTACCAGTACTATTACAGTTGACATTAATGAAAATGCGTAACTGAACCAGATTTACTTCTGTAACGACATTGTTGTTTATGGATAATTCGTACCCATCCAGTTCTCAATAATATCGCTTTTATTACCTAAGAGTACATAGAATTTCCCATTACCAGTGCTATTTGGAAGGGTAAGAGTATACCATAATGATGAAGCGACATCAAGAACATAGCCTACTTTACGATCACTATCATCTCCATAGGGGAAGTCCACCCAACCACATAGGCGTCTTGTGATAATAGTATTGGGACTTATACTTAATACCCTATTACTTGTATTTATGCTTGCTGCTCCATATCTTAATAACCAATAAGGCATATTTCTATTAAGCCCAGCATCTAATTGCGCTAAGGAGTTTACTGTAAAATCATCATAGTGAAGTACAACAATTGGCGTAGTAATACTTGATTGATTTGAGCTATAGAGATATTCACTTACTTTATTAAACCATACCATATCATTTGATGAAACTGCTCTTGCTACAGAAATTTTATCAGGTAAGTCAACATCAAAGAACTTCTCTATAATGTCTACTATGTTGGTAGCAGGTAAAGCTACAGCACCACCCCATTTCTCATTACCCCAGAAATTATGCCAGCTTTTACCGTTAATTATAAGTCTATTCTCATGTCTGTTCTGAAGCCCCTTCCAATCAGGTCCTCTTTCAACGCTATCAAAAACTCCAGATAATATGGCATAAGTAAAACGCCTCCCCATTACAACGACTTCAGGCTGATCTTGACCCTTTCTAATTTGAAATTTAGCTCTCCACCCATCAACATCTGTTTCAACATACCATAAGCCTA
>CAYPZO010000166.1:2361-3705 GCA_964415135.1 uncultured Desulfurococcales archaeon
CTACTATCTTATCGTTGAAGTATAATAATCCGTTTACTACCTTAAAGCCCTTATTAGATAAATAGTAAAGAGGCGCTCCTACAAGTATTACGAGAATCCAAGGCTCTTGTTTAAGTGCTTTATGTACGTCATCAGCATATTCACTACAAGCAATTTCAACTAATCCATCATTATCAATATCTTTTACATATTGAGGTGGTAATGGTAGTATTTCCCCATGTCCATCAACTATTATTACATATTTATTGCTAACATTTGTCTCATCGGGTAGTATTTTATGAACAAATAAGTCATATAATTGCGAGAATTGAGTTATTTCAACTATTTTTAACCCCTGTATTTTCTTTGCAGTATTTTGTGCAGCTTCTATTACCTTTGATGTATTTACCCACCATCCATATGCATCTGTACAGTTTATTACTACTAAGGTTATGTTTATGACAACGTTCTTAATGTTTATTTTTACCCTTGTAAGTTGACTTGATGGTATAGTTGATGAAGTTGTTAGACCACTACTTGAACCTAAGGTTATGATGAAGTACTTTGTCTTAGTTGATTCAAGTTTTTGTATGAAGTTAATGTATTCCTTAAGGGTAAATGGTATTTCTATTACCTTTAATTCTCCCGGTTTAATTACTGTTATATTCTTTGGCTTTAACGTTGCTATAGTTGTTCCACCAGGTTTTCTCACATAAATTATATCGACTCGTAACGTTACTTCACCAATATTCCTAACATATATTCTCAATGGTGGATTTATTGTTATAGGTTTGGATGGATCATCGGGTACTATGACCTTTACGTTACTTGGCATATTAACTGCATCAACTTTAGCCATACATAGTAGCTCCTTACTATGTTCAGGGGATTTATTTGCATAGCTCATTACAAATGTATAAGTCAGTATCGACGCTATAGCTACAATAATTATTAATAATAGACTTGCCATTATGCTACTAATAGTCCTAGCACCTTTCATAGCAGCTATAAACCCATTATTATTCTCCTTATATGGGTTTATTTATTTTATAATCTACTGACATAATGCTATTAGTTCTAGATGATTGTATGGGAGGTGTAGTGCGTATAAACAAGAAGTTCTCATTTTATCTAAATTTAATAATTGATAATTATAATTAGTATTTAATTTAATGATAAAAACCGGGTTTTAGGAATATAGGAACTAGTTTTATGAGTATACGTATTCTATTTCAAACATTTCTGCTAGTTTCTCATCTAAGTGCTCCTACGTCCTCTTTTGATAGTCTTCGTAATATATACTTTCCTAGTGCTGATGTTAGCATTTGTGCTTCCGTTTTTACTGCTTCAACGAAGTTTACTATT
>CAYPZO010000167.1:0-3627 GCA_964415135.1 uncultured Desulfurococcales archaeon
TAGTTGATGTAAACCATCTCTCAATCATTTCAACTGTAACCGGCTGAAAGAATGGTTCATTTCTAAAAGCCTCATTATGTATTAACACAATGTCTTCCTCCCTACCCGTCCAATTATTGCATACCTTATATTCCCCTATTCTAGGTATTGACTCAATAAGCTCTCCCTGAAACCTCATTAGCCAAGTCTTAACATGATGTATGATCCTATGACCAAGAACATCATTTATTAATTTATGTCTATACCCATACTCCCATCCCAATGGTATTAGTATTCTCCCAGAATACCCTTGTTTACGAATCCTATACTTACACCATGATAAAAGCTCAATAGCCATCCTTAACATTAAGTATTTATCTAAGTAGGGGTCAACACAAAGGCCAGCCCATAAACCACCATCATCAATAGCAAAAACATAGCCTACTACTCTTTCACCTAATAATGCTAACCCAAAGTTCTCAACATTAAATGTAGGCCATTCAAGCCATACTCGTCTAAAATCATCAAGGCTCCAAGGCTTCTCGGTCCAAGGCTCATCAACTGAAATACACTTATTACATGCCTCTACTACTTCATCGCTAAACTTATCATCATAACCAACTATCCTTATCAAAGCACCCTCACCCATAAACTGCAGTTATGCTCTAAACTATTTCACTATTATTTACTACCAAGAAGTAATTTAAATATCTGAAATTCTAATAAATACCTGGTGATCTCTTGAGCGAGAGAATATTAGTGCGTATAGGTAAAAAGGGTGCAATATATCTCCTAAGAAGGGTTGTGAGAAAACTAGGATTAAATGAAGGAGACTACCTCCTACTAAGAATTAAAGACAATAGAATAATCATTGATATCATACCCGATCCCTTTCTACTAGCAGTAAAGAGTAAGAAATGGGCTAAAACAACAATTGAGGAATTTGAAAAAGAATCAGAGCAAATCCAGGAGGAGATACTAAGTGAAAATACTAGTTGATACAACATACCTTCTCCCAGTCTTTGGTATTGAAGTAAATGGCCTTACCGATGAAGATCTCCTTAAGATAAGAGAACTAGTACTTAAGGCGAAGATAAAGCTATATTGTTTATCAATAATATGGATTGAACTAATAGATAAAATCTACAAAGCTTCACTTAAACATAGAGTAAGGCTTAGCAATAGTGAATTAATGTATAGGATAAGGTCGTTATTTAACCCAAAATATTATAAATGGATAAATTCCAGACCTAAATCCATACTCATAGCATATAAGTTGAGAGCTATAGGACATAAGGACTTAATAGATAATCTCCTCTATGCAACTTCTATTACAAGAAAAATGTACTTAATGGCCATGGATAGAGAATTCAAGGAATTCTTGCGGTCAAGAAAATTAAATATAGAGAACATAATTAGCTATAAGGAATTATTTGATATCCTATCAAAGCCAAGAAATTAAGATCACATAATATATACTATGGTATACTCTATTATCTATTAACCTTAACCATCAGAATGAGGAACATGCCGTTAATATTTTATACCCATTACTAGTTACTATTACGTGATGTTCTATTCTTACACCTCCTCTTCCCTGAATATATACTGCTGGTTCATAGGCAAAAGCCATGTTCTCTTCCAATACATAGTCTATGAAACTAGCTATTACTGGCTTATAGAAACCACCTATAGGGTGACCCGTAAGGTGTGGATAATCGGGTAGCTTATACTCTCTTATTATCCTTCTAGGCACTTCATCTAGAATCCTAACGGATATGCCCGGTTTCGCTCTCCTTGATCCTTCACTTATTGCCTGCTTAACTATATTTACTACTTCTTCCCAAAACTTGTTTCTTCCAACAATAAAGGTATAAGCAACACACCCATCATAACCCATCCATAATGGACCTATATCAACTACAACAGGTTCTCCATAACCTATCCTTCTACTAGAGGTATATGCATGTGGAGCTGATGCTCTAGATCCAGAAGTTACTATCGTAGGAAACCACTTCTCAATAATCCCATTTTTCTCCAAGAACGTTCTCAACAATAGCTGCTACTTCATATTCCCTTAAACCCGATCTTAACTTCTCATAAACCTCCTCTAGCGCAAGTACGCAAACCTTAGAAATCCACTCAATAATTCTCATTTCTTCATTAAAAGGCTTATCAAAAACATCCATAAGTAACGGTGTTGCATCCCTAATCCTAAATCCCTTTTTCTCCAATGCTTTAATTACATCAACATAGGTAAACAGTATATTCGTTCTACCCCATTTCTTATTAATGCCAATTACTGCTTCTTGAAAACACTTCATACATCTCATGAGAGCATTTAAGACCCCCTCTACAGTATAGTCTTCAATTAAATTAACACGCCAAGGAGATTCCTCTAAAGCTACTCCATATAAGGCTTTATCTGCCAGAACTATGGGGTCATCTTCAATAGACACTATAACAACATTATAATGTCTAGTGCATGCAATCTTAGCGGCAATAGGATCATTTTCAAAGAACATTAGATAAGCATAACCCTGTCTCCGCATTTTCTCCTTTAATAATTTTATTCTCCTCGCAGATACATTAGGTAATATACTATGTAATATATTGGTATCCATTTCTTTCTCCCCAGAGCGGTAAAATAATATTTTTAGTGTTGTTGATTTCTCATTAGTGAAACGGCCTCTCTCATAAATTCCTCTATGGATGGACTTGCTAAGGGTTTTATAAGGTTTCCCAGGTGTTTATGGTGAGGATACGTGGATATTTCTGGATGATGGGGTGCATTATCATACCTTAACAAAACCCTTCTATCATATAGTAGAGTGTATGAATACTTCATTATCTGTCCATGTAAAATGAGCTCGGTTATGAATATTCTATATCCATTTTTATTAGCAATAATTCTAAACCAACCTGAATGTTTTTCACGTCCAGGCTTATAGCTATGTAGAGTAATGTTTTGAAACCTATATTGCTTTAAGATTCTAGTAATGTAAGCTATCCTATCAGATATCTTTAGCATTATTTACCTCTTAACATGCTTAATTAATTCTTTCTCTATTCTTTCTAGTTCTTCAATTAAACCTGCCCATACTAGGAAGTCACCATGAATTTCCGGGTCGTCTGGTTCGGGTATTTCCCCTCTGCTCCACTTCTCATAGAATTCTCTACTATCCATTACATACTTCTCTTCGAATTCTTTAAGTTGCTCTAGAATCCATTTACGTCTTAAAACTAAGTGCTCTATCTTTACTAGTATCGACATACTATCCACTATGTTCTTAACTCTATAAGCTATTTTATAAACATTACAGGAATATCACTTACATAGAAATAAAGGATGGACAGAGGCATGTGGTAGTGGTTTAGATATCTACTTCCTTGTCTATTGTTTTATGCTTTGCTGTTGTGATAAATTTCGCTTTCATCCATAGCTCTCTTATATTCTTTGCGCCTATGTATCCAAATCCTGCTTTTAACGCATCAATGAATTCCCTCAATACCATGGAGACAGGTCCCTTATAGGGTACCAATCCTTCTATTCCTTCAGCTACTTTCTTTGATGACCTCGAGTACCTGTCTACTGCAAATCTCTTCTTCATTGCACCCTTACTTGCCATGCCCCTGTATGGCTTGTAT
>CAYPZO010000168.1:0-3621 GCA_964415135.1 uncultured Desulfurococcales archaeon
GCTATGTCTTTTACTTTTATCCATCGTCTATATCTTCTTCTAAGATTTTTACCGAATACGTGTAAGTCTAGAGTTAGCATCATATACTCTTTAACTTCCACACTCCCCCTATAGGCATGGTTCTTCCTTATAAGTGAGGGTACTCCGAAACTATTCCATATTGTGAGCTCAGTGTGGGGGGTCTATCATCTAGTCAACGGTAATACCATTCATCATCACCAAGTATATTGTTCCATATATTATTTAAAAAGTTAATGGATTTAATAGACTTCGGAGTGATCTATTTGAGAAATAACATTGAGCTAATAAGACAAGTATGTAGTCAAATATCAAGTATAGGTGAAGTTATAACTGGTAATGAAAATGAAAGGAAAGTAATTGATTTGCTTCGTGAATTCTTAGACGAATACATTGAAGAACTTAAGTTGTATCCTATAAACGTTATGAGCTGGTGCGGAGAGTATGCTGAAGTTCATGTAGGTGATATAGTATTAAAAGCCACTCCATTACCTTACTCTCCTTCAGGTAATATTGATGGTAAGATAATATATGTAGGTAATAGCATAGAAAGGAAAGGGTTATCTAAAAAAGATGTAGAAGGGAAAATATTATTATATGAATCTTTTGATGATGTAGATGAAATAGAATCGCAATACCTTGAAGCATTAGATTATGGTGCTTTGGGATTCATTGTATTTGATAAATACTCTTCAGTTAGAAGAAAAATAGTAATTAAAGGGGAGTATGAGTATAGATTCGAACCTTCAACGCCGCCTCCTATTCCCGCAGTACACTTGAAAAGAGAGGATGGATTAAAACTCCTTAAATTAATAAATAATGGATTAAGCACAGTAAGAATTGACGCGAAATGTTACGTGAAACATGGCGCTATAGGATATAACTTAGAAGCATATATATTGCATGGAAGAGAACATCAAGTAATAGTAACTGCGCATCATGATCACTGGTTTAGTGGTATCATAGATAACATACTAGGTATAGCATTGTTGATATCATTAGTTAAAGACTTGAAGAAAAAATTATCGAACCTAAAGATTAAAAACACGTTGAAGATGGTTTCATTTACGGCAGAAGAATCTGGTGCTCCCTATTACGCTGGATGGTATTGGATTTATGGTTCAAGAAAATATGTAGAACGTCTAAGAAATAAAGGAGAAATTGATAACATCGTATTAGTATTAAATGTAGATGCTCTTGGAAAATCAAAATTAGACGTTCATATTTCATCTCCAATACTATCACCATTAGTGAAAAGGATGGCAGAGAAGTACGTGGACAATCTAATACTTCACGATTCACCATACTTTGACTCCTTTAGTTTTAGCTACTTTGCAAATGTACCTACAATAACCTTTACTTCATTTGATTATATAGCTGAAGTATATCATACAGATAGAGATAACCTAGAGAATGTAGAATGGAACATAATAGATAGGGCATGTAAGGCATTAATGGCTCTAGTAAATCACGTAATAAGCTCAGATGTATTAAGAGAATTAGACTACCTAGGCTATATTGAAAGTATATATAATGAAGCTTTAAATGGAAACGCACCCCTAGATTTGAAGCTTAGCATTTATAGGTTATATGACTACGTGAAAGGAGCTATTAAGTCCATGAAATACAATTATGTATTTAAAGTACTAAATAAATTAAATGGAATAATAACATCGCCTATATTTGAAGGCGAATATAAAACAAATTATGGTAAGTTCAAGGTCTTAAGATTTCCCTTCCTCTTAATTCACAGAGATATCCATATGATAGAAAAAGCATTAAACTATCTTGAAAGAGATGAAATAACTGAAGCCATTAAGTGCCTAAAACAAATTCCCGCTAGGAGAATTGAGCCAGGTGTTGAAAGAATAATATCAGAAATAAATATTCCACCATTAGCAACACTTTTACAATTACATGGGATGAAGGCTAAAATTCAAGCTATGAATATATTAAAGGAAATGAAGGATAGCTTAAGTGCATGTATTAGCAATGCTGTCAATAAATATATAGCTATAATCGATAATGTATGTAGGGAATTATATGAGGTGATAAATAATTAACAATAACAAGATAGTGATTTCGTCTCCCTGTAGAATACATATAGCACCATTATCTGGGTACATTTATAATGATAGAATATTTGCTTATTCATTAGCAATAGCCGTTCAAGTTCCGAGAATATTGATAAGAAATACTAAGTTAATTATAATACCCAAAGAGATTGATATCAAGAATAAAGGTATTGGTGCAGGAATTTCAGAAACAATAACGATTTTAGTTCATAAACAGCTATGCAAAGAAAGTAAAATTAATATCGATGATATTTTAAGTAAAATTAAAGTACCAATATATAGGGGTGTTGACATACTAACTATACTCTATGGCGGATTAATCCTAGGTAGTGAAGTACTATGTAATGATGTAGTTAAACACCTAATACCTATAATGCGTTGCACTGTAGACCTAGGATTCATACTTTACATACCTATAGGTAAATCATGTAAAAAGAAAATAGCAATTGATGATGAAATTAATGTACTGATATTTAAGTATATTCTAAAGATAATTAATGGTGCTTTACTTAATGACTTCACTTTGTTCATTGAGGGTCTTAAAAATGTAGAGCAGTACCTACAATATCTTAGAGTTAAAGCTTATGGTTCACGATACTCATGGGATAATGCAGAGGAGCTTGGAGAATACATTAAGGATAAGTATGGAATAAGCATTTTATGTCAAAGTGGTTCAGGTCCCACATTATATACCCCATTTAAGTCATTTAATCAAGCATTAACTATATGTAGAAAGCTTAAGGAGGATCTTGAGTCAAGGTTTGACGTACATGTTTTAGCGTGCAGAAGCGATAATATGGGATTAAGAATAAAAGTACATTCATAGCACCTTTACCTTAAATACCACAACCCCATACTTCTTATCATCATCTCCATAAAAACCCCTGTATATACTTAGAGCTTCTTCAATATTCTCCGTTCCTGGCAGTATGAGATTTAATGGTATGTTCGATAGCATTTCATTGAAATTTCTAAATACCCTAACTTCCATCACATATGCATAAATATCCTTCCCACAATCTCTGCATATGAATCTTATACAATCACCTACTCTTATTTTTCTTCTCTTTTCATCCCATAACCTGCCTTCATATATCTTAAACCCCCTACTAACATGTATAAACCATTTTTCATTAAGAAGCATTTCATGCATATTATCACTTAGCTTAAATAGATCAAGCTGTCTATCGTGTATACCTATTACAATATGTGGATAATTTGTAATGTCAATTAATGAGAGCGGGAATTTAACATTCCATGGTATTACTTTAAAGTAGTGTTTATTAGTACTAAGTAGGAGCTTAATTTGATTAATTCTATCATTAATTACAATGCTTTCGTTGGTGACGTTTTCTATTTCTAAGAACTTACATTTGCCATTATACTTACTTATGCTTCCATTAACCCCTATTACAACTTCCTCTAATGATGTTTTTGCTAGTATTTTTTTATCCCATAATGCGATTATAATGTATATCACCTACCTTGATAGTTTAAAATAATGTTTTTAAGTTTAATTTAATCTCTA
>CAYPZO010000169.1:0-3562 GCA_964415135.1 uncultured Desulfurococcales archaeon
TGAAAACTGGATGTATTATTTCAACATACTCGTCTATTTTAGCGCTTGAATGTATATATCCATTAGAATAGTATTTCTTTAATACCTCAATATTTATCTTCAAGTAATCTTCAGGGACCCCTATATCACCCCATATTCCACGATACACGTAGCCATATGCTACCCCATCCTCAACAAGTCTAGGAATAACATCCTTACCTAGCTTTGAAGGAGTTTTCTCAGGAATGTACTTTAATACCTCAGGTTCAAAGACATAGATTCCAGCATTAGCTAGTTTTGAAGGTGCTTTCTCTCTCCTAGGCTTCTCAATAAACTCCGTAATCCTAGCATCTTCATCTAATACAGCAATACCATATCTACTAGGGTCGTCAACTTCAGTTAAAACTATGGTTGCAAGGCCACCCTTCCTCTTATGAAACTCTACTACTTTAGTTAAATCTATATCACAGAAAACATCACCATATACTACTATGAATGTAGTGTCAATACCTATTTTCTCCGATATAAGCTTCAATGGACCTGCATCTCCTAATGGCTTATCCTCTTCAACATATTCGATATTAACTCCATAATCTACACCTGAACCAAATTTACTCTTAATTGCGTGGGAGAGATATCGAACCGAAAATATAATCTCGTTAATATTTGATTGTTTTAACATGTTGATAATCCATTCAAGTAATGGTTTACCCAATACAGTTAACAATGGTTTAGGCTTAGTTAATGTTAATGGTCTAAGCCTAGTGGAAAAACCACCTGCTAATGTAATAGCCTTCAAAACCCCTACACCTAAACAACACTAACATGTTTGGAAATAAATACATAACCTTCTTAGCCAAATATTCCTAATTCTTCTCCTTTAGCAATTTAGCGTACTTTTTGGTGATACTGTATGGATCATAATTAAATTCTGAAGGTTTTGTAGCATCTTGGTGTGGCTCTATCTGGCTCCTCTCATGATATTCATTCCAACTATAAATAGCTATAATTTTGACCTTATCCTTATTCTTAATAATCCATTCCCATTGCTTGACATAAGCTTGTAATGTGTAGTCAGGGTCTAAGAGCCTTGAATTACAATTTCTACGTGAACCTACAATACAGAAATGAGTATCATCAAATCTAGGGGTTATAGCTACATATTCATCACTTCTTATTTTAAGAACTACACTATCCCTATCCTTTGTCCATGGTGCAAGGTAATCAGGCCATAAATCCCATAATATAGGTTTACTAGGGCATAAGGCTTTTATTAAGTCCAATTTTGTTGCAACTACTCTAAGAGTAAACCTGTTATCATCGGGAAGGTACGCTAAACCCACAGGTGTAAATGAGAGTATTAATGGCTTTGAGTTAAGCTTAAAGTATACATTATTATACGGAGTAACGTAGTTTTCATAAATATAGTTAAGTATCTCCTCCCAAAAACTTGCGTTATATGCAGAGAGGTTAAAGGACTTAAAGGGTTCTACTAATATAGCAGCCTTAAGCCCATATTCTCCTAGGAGAGAGAATACCTTCCTAGACGCCTTGTCTTCATAAGATCCTGGACCCCACCAAGATATAAACAATACATCTATACCTGCATCTCTAATTAATGATAACTGCCATCTTATAACATCTTCGCTACCACTAGAATAAAAACCAATAACAGGTTTATCTTTCACAAACCCATATTCTAATGTATCATTCCAATGCCTATTACCTAAACCCTCATCATACCATACATAGTAATATACAGCTATTACGATATTCTCATTAGTAAGATCTCGCATAGATGGTATTAAAAGTAGCATTAAAGTAATTACCGCGAATAATGCGAAAAGCGTAGCTATATAAAATCCACGTGCGTGTATTCTCATCATTAGAACCTATTTCTTGAACTTATTCTACGCATAACGGCTTCCTTCTTTAATTTATCAATAACCTGCAATAACGTTTTCGCCTTCTCTACAACCTCTTCAACGGTAACAGTATTACTTGCAGGACACTCACTATCTATAACAATTCCGACACCCTCAACATATACTATGGGATATAGCCTACAACCTATAGGCCTGAACTCGTAGATTTTACACTTATAAGACTCTACATCCAAGAACACACAGTGTCCATCTCTATTCTTTAGCCTAATAAATCCTTCTTCATCAATATAGGCAAAGACATTAAACTTATATCCAAGCTTCATAATCCTCTTAACATCCTCTTCAAGTAACATCATTTCAGTATTCCAACAACACTTACAACATCCAGGTATACACTTTACCATTATCTCCACGGGAGAGTGTATAGAAGGGTTTACTTATAAATACTAACATACATACCTATACCTACATGACAGCATTAATACATAGTGGTAGTGCCACAATGGATATATTGTATATCAGGGACATGATTATAGAAGTAATCGACAAGTATAGTACAATGCATGGAATTGACTATAGACTACCACCACCAATAGCATCAACTACTACGAGAAATAAAATGTGGAATAAACTAATAGAAATTCATCCATGGCATTTACATCCCTTAGACATATTACCTTCATCTCGTTCGGTAATAGTATTTGCCATACCATTAAGTCTTGAAGTCATAAACTCAAATATTAAAGGAGAAGAACCATCAATACAATGGCTAAAAGAATACATTCTCACAAATAAGTTGATTGAAGAAGTAGATGAGCATGTATCAAGGAAACTAAAGAGTATAGGATATAAGACAATAGGTATAAAACCTACACATGATTATGATCTAGTAAACTTGAGATCTAGTTGGAGTCATAGACATGCAGGATATATAGCAGGTTTAGGTACTTTCGGCTTAAATAACTTACTAATAACGGAGAAGGGATGTGCAGTAAGGCTAGGAACCATATTTACAGAAGCTTACATAGAAGAAACTCCAAAACCCACCATAGAGTATTGTTTAGCAAAGAGAGGCGTTAAGTGTTACAAGTGTATTCATCGGTGTCCGATTAATGCTTTAAGTGATTGGAGCAAGGATAGGTATAGGTGTCAGGAGAGATTAAATGCCATTGCATTAAAGTATAAAGATGTTGTTAGAGGATTTGCAGATGCATGCGGTAAATGCGCGACAGGTATACCTTGTGCTACAAAAATAGGTTAAGGATCTTCGTTAGTTCATACTTTATGTCGGTTCAGGTGGCTTCTTTTTACGGAAGTAGAATTGTATTATGAGAATCCATGTGGTTATAGTAGCTCCTAAGATTTCTCCTGGAAGCTCTATAATGTTCATTCTGTGAAGTATCCAAAGAGCCGCCACAATACTTATGACACACATTGCTAAAACATCATTAAACGTACTTACTATTCGTCTCTTTCTCTCCCTTTCAACGCTTTCTTGAACCTTCTTTGAAGTAGTGTCAGAAAACTCGTTGGTTGAATTAGTTTTCTCATTTTCATTCTCTGGAGGAGGTTATTAAAATTCATGCGTTCACCATTTAAGTCCACACGTATAAATGTCAAAGTTTTTATTAATTGTTATAGAATTTTACTGCAACAATACTTTGCTTTGAGTGTCATCTCCTACGCTTATGCGGTGC
>CAYPZO010000170.1:0-3533 GCA_964415135.1 uncultured Desulfurococcales archaeon
TATATCAGAACCTTTGCTATGCGGGAAATAATAGCCGTGCTAGGAGATAACGATGTAACAAGGTTTATCCTTTCAAAATTCGGGGAACTATCAGTCCTAGCACGCCACTATAGAGACCTGCTCAAAGAAGCCGATAAAATATATCCTGAATATATTCAATACTTGGAAAACGAATTCGGCAACTACCTAGTACCTCCTCCATGAACCATTACGAAGGGGGAAGATGAAGAAAAGGTAAACTGGTGTAGTAATCACCGCAAGCTAGTTTTCGCAGTCCTAGCTTACTCATGCATGTATTCCCGTTTTGGAGTAATGACGAGTCTGACGGTATCGGTGTTGCTCTGCTCGGTTCCAGTTCTAATTTGTCTACTGCGGTTTTGGTATGGCCGGCACTAGATCTTAGACCAAGCGGATATGACTTCTTATCTTATACAGTTCATGGAGTAGTAAATACATACATAGATTATAAGGTTGAAAACCTTATAATTATTCAAGTGTAGCTATAGCATTAGGTTGGGGATAGAAGGGTTGAGTAAAAGATTTTCTTATGGGAAGCGTTTTGAAGACTATTTAGAGGCAATGTATAAGTTGCAACAAAAAGGAAAGATGGTGAGAGTCCGTGATCTCGCTAAAATGCTCGGTGTCAAACCACCAACCGTAATAGAGGAATTAAAGCATCTATCCCAACAAGGCTATATAGAATACAAGAAGAGAGAATACATAAAGCTAACAGAGAAGGGTGAGAGAATAGCCAAGGCTATTCTAAGGAGACATAAGATCCTAAGGGAGTTCTTAAAAGAAATATTAATGGTGCCGGAAGAAGTTGCCGAGGAGGATGCCTGCTACATGGAGCACGGTTTACACGAAATAACATTGAATAGAATTGAGAAGTTCTTAGAATTTATCAATAAACACTTCAAGCTAAAAGGTAAAATGGTCTTCCTAGAGAGACTAAAATACTATTACGAACATGGAAAACTCCCCGAAGAATGTATAAGATCCTAAGGGAAAATCTTTTAGGACAGCAGATTTAACTCTTCTTAACAATTTCCACCAATCAACATTAGATTAGATATTTATATTATAACCATGTCTATATAAAGTAAGTTTCTGGAAATGATTTTACACAATTTCTAGTTGTTTGGAGTATTTGTTTACGGTAAGGGTTTGCAATGGTTTGCTAAAAGGTTCTACTAGAACTGATGCACTCACACACTCTCTACATATTTACAGCTTTTATGTCCAACTCACCAAGGTGGTTAAGTATTTTGTGCGATATCCCATAATTAAGTTTATAAGATTAGGTATCCCTAACAAAATTAGGGATACCTAACAGGTGATAGACAATGAGACATGAGAAAAGGGAGGTAAGGCTATCTGATGCGGAGGAGGGGCGGATATACAGAATAGTTAGAATTGAGAGTGCAAAACCGATAAAGCGTAGAATACTTGATCTAGGATTATTGCCAGGACTTAAGATTAAGGTAGTACGCAAAGCCCCGCTCAAGGATCCTATAGAGGTTGTAGCTAAGGGGAACCCGATCAGTATTAGGAGAGCTGAGGCTAGCTATGTTGTCTTGGAGGAGGTTGAGGAATGATGCCCTTAGCTTACGCTAGAGATGGTGCCTTAGTCAGGGTTGTTGCTATTAGGGCTGGTAGGGGGCTCTATAGGAGGTTACATGAGTTAGGCATAATTGAGGGGAGGCTGCTCCGTGTTGCGAAGTCTCAAGGCCCTGGTCCAGTAATAGTTGAGGTCGTTGATAACCAATCCTCTGGTTCATGTAGAGGAGACTTACATCTTTTTAATTACAGTTCTGTCGGGGGGAGATTGCTTCTTGGATTCGGTGTTGCAATGAAGATCATGGTTGAAGAGGTGGTGCACCCTTGACTAATAGGGGAAATATCAGGGTAGCCTTGGTAGGTATTCCTAATGTAGGTAAATCACTTATATTCAATAGGTTAACTGGAGGTAGGGCGTGGGTCGGAAACTGGCCAGGTGTTACTGTTGAGAAGAAGGTGGGTAAGCTTAGGATTGACGAGTCAGAAGTTGAGGTCATAGATCTCCCCGGTATATATAGCCTTACCCCATATAGTGTTGACGAGCTGATAGCTAGGAACTTTATTGTTGAAGAGAGACCAGATGTCGTAGTCTGTATAGCTAGTGCAGTAAATCTTGAGAGAAGCCTCTATCTAGCCGTCTCGCTTTTAGAATTAGGTGCTAATGTAGTACTAGCTCTGAACATGATTGATCTAGCTGAGAAAGAGGGCTATAGGATTGATTCTAAGAAGCTGGAGAAACTGTTAGGGGTTCCTGTTGTACCAACTATCGCTACTACAGGCTACGGTATAGATGGATTAAGAAATGCTATAAAAAAGGCGCTTCAGGAAAAGAAAGAACACATTCATATAGTTGACTATGGCAAGGAGGTTGAGGAAGCCATAGAGAAGATCGAGAGACTCATTGAAGAACGAGCTCCAGAACTAGCTACCAAGTATCCACCACGTTGGATAGCTATAAAGCTTCTTGAAGGAGATAAGGATATCCTAGATAAGTTGGCAAAACTACCTAATGGAAAAGACATTGTAAATCAGGTTAATAGTCTTAGGAGCGATTTAGAGAAGAAAGTAGGGGATCTAGAGTCACATATTACTGAGCGTAGATATGAAAAAGCACTAGAAATAGCTAGGGCTGTCATGAAAAGAGTTGGAGTGCCTAGAATCTCTTTAACAGATGCCATAGACTCAGTACTAACACATAAGGTTCTTGGAATACCCTTCGCACTCTCCATAATATACTTATTATTCAGGTTCGCTTTCGAAGCCTCATCACCATTCCAGGACTTAATAGATATATTGATTAATGGCTATCTACATGACCTTGTCGCAAATAGTTCTATTCTACCCGAGTGTCTGGCATCGCTCCTAGCTGATGGAGTCATTGCTGGTATAGGTGCAGTACTTGTATTCCTCCCCGTTATCGCGTTCTTCTTCCTAGGCTTCGCTGTGCTGGAAGACGTGGGTTATATAGCGAGGATAGCTTTCCTTGTGGATAAATTGTTTAGTAAGTTTAGATTACCAGGCAAGACTATTATCCCATTAATAATAGGTTTCGGATGCAATGTCCCAGGCGTAATGGCTACAAGGACTATTGAAGATGAAAATGATAGAAAAACAGCAGCACTTATTGCTCCACTAGCTTCATGTAATGCGCGTCTACCAGTATATCTGGTAATAGGTGCGGCGGTACTGGGTCGTTCAGCGGGATTCGCAGTGCTCAGCATGTATGTCCTGGGAATGGTGTTGGCGCTGATCACGGGCTTCATCTTTAGAAGATTCCTCTTCAAAGGACCCAGTAGTGGCTTCATCATGGAGCTCCCGCCCTACATGAAGCCTAATCTAAGTAATATTGCTATGAAAACATGGGAAAGAACCAAGAAATTCCTATACAAGGCAGGCACAGTTATCTTTCTAGGCGTAGTAATAGTATGGTTCCTATCAGTAACGGGTCCTGCAGGGTACTTAGGCCCAGATAA
>CAYPZO010000171.1:0-1931 GCA_964415135.1 uncultured Desulfurococcales archaeon
GTTACCATACTAAACATTTTACTTAGAAATTCATAGACTTGATGAAAAGCCTCCATCTATATACCCCACATCATCTCTGTTCTCCTAAAACTAGGCATGAATAGGGTTAGTTTAAGAGGCTTCCTAGCCTTATACATTCCTTCAACATCCTCCTTACTATACTCTACTACTGCACTGCTATCCGATGTAACTTCAACTTTAACTTTCTGAGTACAAGTTTTACCACTATGTTCATAGTAAAAGTTAAGCATATTTGCATCCAATAATACTTGGGTAAACTTAACCCACTTGTCATGAGAATTAATAACCTCTAACGGAACTATAGCTTCCTTAAAATGCTCTAATCCCTCTACTTCATGGGAAAACCTTGATTTATAATATCTAGCTATAACACCTTCATTTTTAGGACCATATAATGCGTACTTAACCTTATTCTCAGAAAATACATCAATAACCCTATACTCTTCACCCTTTACAGCAAATACAGCAATATCCACGGGTATTCTCGTATACCCGGAAGTACTAGATTCTGGAGAGAGAACTACGTTGTTAGTGAACTCAACTAATATAAAATGAGTTAAGCGTTTAGGAGTAAATACGGGTGCAACAGGTTCAATAAATATTGCTCCAACTGAAACCACTTCACACTCGTATTCGAGGTTCCCGTCCATTACCCTACGATATACAACATCATTACTCTTCACATAAAATTCTAATGTCCTTCGTACTAACTTTACCCTAACGATTTTATCCTGTAACGCTATTTGACCATACAATTTGCCCTAGACCTCTCTATATCTTCAACTACAATGATTAAACTATATTTAAAACAGTTACTATAAATACCAGAAGTTTCTAGAAAGATAATTTTAATGGCTTAAACGGTATTTCCTTGTAAACATCTCTTCTAAACGGCATATCTAGTACTAGCCTTAACTTATACTCACCATCACTAAAGCCAAGAATTATTGGACCTCTCCAATTTAATGACCTAATCACCTTTAGTGGTGAACATATATCCTTATGTGTTACTATGACTATGGATTCTTCTGGAACAAGTCTCTCCTCAAATGTTATAGTTCTCTCCCTTACATCAGCAAGTACCTTTCGTATAGTAAAGGTACGTCCATATGCTCTAATACTACCATGTAGTTCAAGTCTTGCTCCTCTAGCTTTACCAACTATTGGTCTATTTACTATTCCCCTCATAATATTATCTCTTACTTCTATAGTAGCCTCGGTAACATCATTAGTTGTAGCAACACTGATACTACTACTCCCCATTGAGAGCTTTAAGTTACTTAAATTAAATACTAAGAATATTACGTCTTTGAACTCAGGGTCATTAATTCTAAATGCCGGTACTTTAATTGCACCTGTTCCATCGTACTCTACAAGAACAGTGAAAGTAAAGGGAACATCATTTAAATCTATATATTCTAAATATTGAAGACCTGATAATGGCTTAAACTCGCATTTATGGTAGTATGAGCTGCTCCTTCCACTACGAATCCAATAACCTACAACCTCTACCTCTCCTCTTTCAAGCCTCATAGCGTAAGGTAGCTTAATTTTAGAGTCATCTAATCCAATTAATGATTCTAGTTTAGCTAGCATTCTATTTATACGTCTTTGTCTACGAAGAATATGTATAATGATAGCATCTATAAGTATTAGAAATACAACAATACCTAACACTACTTGAGGATTTTTTATAGCAAACTCCCTAGATACTATGAACCCAATTACAATAGCTGTAGATATGATTATTGATATGACTAGGAGAGGTATTAGCCGAGAAACTTTTTCCTTAATTACTATGAGTTTTACCACTAAAATCACCGAGCGTTAACGCGCTCTCGTTCAAGCAAATGAGGTCTATTTGAATCTTAATAAGCTTGCTGAACATGAATTAACATAGCATTCATGAA
>CAYPZO010000171.1:2031-3528 GCA_964415135.1 uncultured Desulfurococcales archaeon
TAGGAGAGCTTTACGAGAAGGTTACTGGAGTAAAACCGAGACTTGTAATAGTTACTCCCTATGCCTATGAAAAAGCTAAGGAGATAGCTAAAGCTCTAGGAATAGAAGTATATGAAAGAGTATCTTAACGGGAAAAACATTACTCTTAACGTTTAATTATCTGTCTTAGGGGAACAACCTTTATCCCTACTTCTTCTAATCTCTGCCTAACAGTTGATGCTATTTTACCTGCATTAGGGCTATCACTATGAATACATAGAGTATGTACAACTATATCTATGTCTACTCCATCAACCGACTTTACCTTACCTTCACTAACCATTCTTATAGCTCTACTTGCAGCTTCCTCAGGGTCATGAATTAATGCTCCTGGTTTACCTCTAGGTACGAGTCTTCCCTCTCTAGTGTATCCTCTCTCAATAAATCCCTCATATGCAACAGGTATTCCAAGCTCTTCGGCTTTTCTAACCATAGCTGAACCGTATGGCGCTACAAGAATGAGGTTAGCATTCAGAGATTTAACTGCACGAGCAATGGCCCCGGCATAGTCTTCCCTAATCCAAGCCATATTGTATAATGCTCCATGAACCTTAACATGCTGTATCTCAACACCTAAGCTCCGCGCCATACCCATGAGAGCACTAACCTGGTAGATAATATATGCTTCAAGCTCTTCAGGCTTAACTTCCATAGCTCTTCTACCAAAACCCATGAGATCGGGAAAACCGGGATGAGCACCAACACCTACGCCATGTTCAATGCAGAGTTTAACGGTCTTCCTCATAACTACGGGATCTCCTGCATGGAATCCACATGCAATATTAGCTGAAGTAACGTACCTTACAAGTATTTCGTCCTGACCGATTTTGTATCTACCAAAAGATTCACCCATATCTGCATTTAAATCAACATACTTAACCATAAATGTTTCACCCCATACTTAAATATAAGTTGAACAAAATAAGTAATCATCATTAAATCCAAAGAATTACTCCTTGAGTTCACGAACTATTTTCTGCCACTGTTCAAGATCTAAAGGTATAGGTGAATCAACAAGTATCATATACGTCATACCATTCGCTAACTTAACAAGAACCTCAATAACGAATATACCATCAAAGACCCGATCATCAACTATTTCAATATCTCTAATATCTTCTTCAGGTATGTACTTCTCAATAATACTCCTTAATACCTCCTTAGACTTAACAATATTCCTTAAAACTCCGTTAACGACGAAGAATGCATCATGATATTCGCTGTAAATATATATCATTGGGTTATCACTTAATATTCATAGTAGTGGAAGAAAAATAAAGCTATTATTACCTTTAATTCTTCTACACCACTATATATTTAGGTTGGGGGTGGTGGAGGAGCTACTGCTTCGAGAGGAACAGTTGGAGGTGCTGGGGCTCCTCTAGTCTTAACGTAGTATAGTACTGTTACAACTATTGCAAAGTAAGCGCTTACAAGTTCTGATATAACGTTTGAGAT
>CAYPZO010000172.1:0-3481 GCA_964415135.1 uncultured Desulfurococcales archaeon
AAAAGTCATAGCTGAGCCAAGTAATTACATGGATATCGTAAATCTATTAATGAAGGAGGCAGGAACGCTTGGAGTAAGAATATATGAAACTCCAAGAGTTGTAGCATTAAGGAGGAAAATACCCATAGAAGTGAACATAAGAGGTAGAAAGTTTACTGTAATAGTAAAGATTTCTAGAACTCCTTCAGGTGAATTATTTAGGGTAAAACCAGAGTATGAGGATCTTAAAAACATAGCTAGAGAAACAGGTTTAACATTAAGAGAGGTATACGAGGAGGTATGGAGGCAGCTACCTAGAAAGCTACGTGAAGTAAGTGAGGAGTAGGAATGTTAAATACTGTTGAAGAGAAAATAAATAAGGTTAAGGATATTTTGAAACGCTTCAACAGAGTTGTAGTAGCTTTTTCAGGTGGTATTGATAGTACTCTCGTTCTAGCATTAGCATTAAAAACATGTAAACACGTTATAGCCGCAACAGTATACCTCCCCTACATACCATTACGTCACATTAACCGCGCAAAGCTTATTGCCTCAGAACTTAAAGCTAAGCACATCATTATTAATGAACCCAGACTACCCGATGAGATACTCTATAATCCTCCAAATAGATGCTACTTATGCAAAAAGAAAATGATTAAACTCATTAAGAACGCTACAAACATCGATATTATAATTGATGGAACTAACGCTGATGACTATAAAGAGTATAGACCTGGACTTAAGGCATTAGAAGAAGAGAATGTGGTAAGCCCTCTAGCCTTAGCCGGTATGACTAAAAATGACATTAAATACTCATTAAAGATCCTAGGCCTCGATAAATGGTATGCACCACCAACTACATGTTTACTAACTAGAATACCCTATGGAGACCTAGTAACATATTCAAGACTAAAGAAAATAGAGAAAGCTGAAGAAATTATAATAAATACAACTAGCATTAAACATGTAAGAGTAAGAGATCACGGAGATTTGGCAAGAATAGAAGTACCGAAAGAGAAATTCGAAAACTTACTCAATCCCCTCGTTTCCTCAACAATAGTTTCTGAATTAAAGAAATTAGGATATAGGTTCATAACATTAGACTTAGAAGGCTACAAGCGCTCGGGTGCACCGGTATCTTTAGAGTAGTGTACATCAGAGCGCCTACACTCAAAGCGGGCAAGGTTTAAATTTCGTGATATCGCACATTATAATGTCGCGGGAGGTGCACTTGGCTTGAGTTCTCCTGAAAGAGAAAAAGTTGTATTAGCCGCAACTCTTGCGGTTACCTTTAAGCCAGATTTAATGACCAATGATAAAATTGAGGCAGCTACTAAAGGTCATGGAACACTAGTAATACCAGTATACTGTGCAGCTAACTCAATAGTTGAGGACATGCTACGAGGTCTTGACATAAAGCTGGTCGACGCAGCATCACCAGACATACCTCTCGACATAATAATTGAGAGGGCAGTCAAAGCAGCTAAAGAGGCAGGAGCTTCACCTGAAAATGCCGCACTGATAGTAGCTGCATTAGCCTACTTCTCAGGTGCTGCTGCAAGAGCTGGAGTACCAATGGCTAATAGAAAGCTTGGAGCACTAGCTAGAATACATGCGGGGGCATGCAGAACAAGCGCTATAGCATTATCTACAAACAAGTTCACACACAGAATAACAGCATTCCCTGCATACAAGGCAGTTTATGAGATGCTACTAGAGAAGAAGTTAACCAGAGTTGATGGAGCAAAACTACCACCATTCATAGCAGGTGGAGCCATATATGGTCATAGCGCTATAGGTGAAGACATAAACATACCAGAACTAGCTAAAAACGCGGCAAAAGTAGCTACGGAGGCGATGATGAAGGCAATGGAGGGAGCAGGAATAACACCATACCCACTATGGCCGGCACTCATAGGAGCAGCAGTAACAATGGAGATTGTTCACCCAGACGCATTCCTAGGAGAAGAATATGGACCATTCGGTACAGTTGACTCCGCTTACGCAGCGGGTCTTGGAGCTGTAGAAGCAGCAAAACTACCAAAGAAGATACACATAAGAGGAACAGGGGAGGAGTTCGATACAGCTAGAGTTATAGGAGACTTCGGCTTAATACTAAAAGACATTGGAGGACCATCAGTTATAGGCTCCATGGCATTAAACGAAATATTCGCAGGATTCGAAGAATCAGCCCTAATAGGAGCAGGATTCTCAGGAGGACCAGTAAACCCACCACTAGGACACCTATGTGGAGACGTAGTACCAGCAATGAGACTACTAATTAAATACAAAGGAGACGTATACAAAGCAGCCGAAGAGGTCAAGAAGTACAAGTTAAAGTCATTCATAGATCCAGAAATGGCTCTATGTGCACTCAACACCATTGCTAGAAAAGCAGAAGAAGTTAGAAGAGGACCAGTAACAAGAACACTCATAATAGCTAGCGAAGACGTAAGAGACCGTGCAATCTATAGAAGAGCTATTAAAGTATACGAGATGCTAAAACAAGGAAAGACAGTAGAAGAGGCAGCAAGAGCACTAGACGAGGAAAGAAAAGAATACGTAGAAAAGAGAGGATCAATGATACTAAGTGCATTTACGGGCAAGAAAATAGAATTAAAGTTCACTGAACTAAGACCACAAGCAAGAAGAAAAGACCCATTCACAAAGAAGTACTGGGGCTTCGACTCCTACATATCATATGACGTAACAATTGATGGTAAGAAGTACCACGTAGAAAACCTATCAGCAAAGGCAGTACCAGAATACGTACTAGAAGGTAAAGGAGCCGATGATCCAAACTACGGATTAGCACTATTCGCTGGAGCAGTAATAGCGCAAGAACTACAATACATCGGACATACCATCATAAACATAACAGTACCAGCAGCAGTAGCAGCAATACTAGGCATGGATCCAAAGGAGGCCGCTAAGAGAGCAGAGAAAGGAGCATATCTAACAAGAGCAATACCAGGAGCTAAATACAATGCAGAGGAAGTAGCAAGACTAGCCAAGATGATATACAAGATGCTAGAAACAAAAGAACACGAAATTTTACCTCCAATGTAAACTCAAAACATTAGTTTTTTCCCAATACACCCTTAAACATCCTTAACCTCCTTGCTTATATAGGATCATCTACGAACAATAACTAAGCTTGTGAGAACAAACGCTAAACCTATAATCACAAGAATTATGCCTATAACAGTCTTCGTTAATATTACTGAAATATTAATAATCTCTAACTCGGATAACCCCCATAATATAAATCCCATACCTATAAGGGTTAAGACTATACTGCCAAAAATACGCGAAAAGATGCTGCCCCCATATCTATATTTATGCTCATATTCTTCCTCATACCCCTCCTCTCCTCGTAGAAGAGCTATCGCTAAAAAACCTACACCCATACCAATAAACATGCCAGCAGCTGTTTCATCAAACATTATGCCAATACCCATACCAATAAACATACATGCAATAAAGACTAAGCCTCCTGCCT
>CAYPZO010000173.1:0-3400 GCA_964415135.1 uncultured Desulfurococcales archaeon
TATTTTGAGAGAATTAAAGCTTATTTAAATCGACAACAAGTTTTTGAAAGAGAAATAAGAAACAAACCATAAGCCAAGGTTGAATGCTATGAGTGAAAAAATACTAGTCATAAGAGCAGAAAATGGAGAAGTAACTAAAGAAGAAATAGAAGATGGAAATATAGAAGAAATAGTAAAGAAGTACGCGTCAATAGCTCTCAAGGAATGGGACCCAAGCTATTCGGACTTCATAGTAATGAAGGATAAATATGAAGTTAGGTTAAAGCTTCCAATATCACCTGAACAGTTTAAGAGATTCTCAAAGTTTAGCCTTAGAAGAGAAGAGGGGTTTGCAGTATTTGATATACCATTATACGTCATAAGCTTTGATAACGTATGGGTTGAAGGAGACTACCTAGATAGGAAGATGTACTTAGTATCCATATATGTCGACGATAAAGTTAAAAGAGATTTAGAAGTTATTGCGCGTGAAAATACATCACCACGCAGGGAAACTCGTAGAATAACTCTCGAAGTAAATGAAGAAGAGCTTGCAGAGTTAAAAAATTAGAGGAATCTAAACCCTCAAGGAGAAGAAGACGTTAGTGGAGTTTAAAGAATGCTTCTAACTTTGATATGCCAGCAATCTCTTTCCAGTCAATGCTTAGAGCTGATAGTATTTGTTCAAAAGTAGTCCTTATGTGCTCAAGGTATTTCTCAACATCAATTTCACTTAACTTAGCAAGTTGAACAGGCTTAACACCGTCCTTACCCTTAACCTTAACATAAGTTATAATATCTCCAGCACCAATTTGGTAGCCAAGAGCCTTTAACTGTAAGGCTGCTCTTACATGCTGGGGAATAGTCTTTTTATATTCCTCTAAAGGCTTAGATAGCATAACCTTAAACGCTAGTTCGTCAAGCGTATATTCCTTTCCTTTCAACTTAACGTATAGCTGCTTTACAACATCCTTCACATAATTCTTAACCTCCTCAAAGTCTTCAGGTCCATTAACCCTACCTAAGGCGTTAAGCACATCATAGAATGCCTTCTTTATAAACTCTGGAGTATTTCTCTTCTTACCAACCATACCCTTAACATCAACTGTACCGTCAGGAAGTATTCCAAGATAATTCTTCTTAAGTCCCGAAAAAGCTACATACCTATAAACCTTATCAATATCGAGTTCAAGTCCAAAGTTCTCTCTAACCCACTTAGAAAGTTCCCCCAACTTCTCTTCATTAGGGTTCCAAACAAAAAGGGAGTCAGTATCACCATAAATAACCTTTAATCCAAGCTCAATGGCCTTAGATATTGTGTTTCTAATAGTAAATCTACCTATAGCAGTAACGCTTTCAGCAACTGGTGGCGCATATAATGGGAACGCCTCAGAGCCAAATACGCCATAGCTAGCATTAATGAATACCTTCATAGCTCTCTGTACAACATCATACCAATTCCTAACCTCAGGTTTAATGTTCCTATCCTTAGCCTTCTTCTTATAAATCTTAACTCTAAAGTCTCTTAGCAATCCAGTTATTTGTGATGTAAGTCCTGGCCTAGCAACGCATACCTCATGTATGGGATTACCGTTCTCGTCAAGAATCTTAACAATTTTATCTGGAGGACAATAACCTTCAGGAGGATCAATCGTCTCATAGCTAAGATTCCACTGCTTAATTATGCTCGGATATAGTGAAGCAAAATCTAGTACCGTGATGTTAAAGAATACTCCTGTAGGCGGATTAATTACTATAGCGCCAGCATATTTCTTACCCTTAATAGTTGCTGCCGTCTTAACTTTACCCTTAAGAACCTTAATATCATCAGGTAATGGTATGAGATATCCTCTACGCCTATGCTCCCAATACATGAGATTCTTAATCCACTTAGAAATAGTAGACCTCGTTAAATCCTCAATGCTAAGCTTACTAATACGCATAAGCAATATAATGAGCTTCCAAACAAGCTCCTCATCAAATAACGTGAGATTTAACGTAATCCAAGAGTCTCTAAAGTTATATGCAACAAGCTTCGCTATTGATAATGCACTAATATCTTCCTCTAACTCAATCTTAGCAATACCGAGCAATGCTGAAGCTATTGCACCAAGCGTATACTCCTTATACCTACCGCTAAAAGCGTATGCTTGGATACTCCTATTGTCAAAGAATCTATATAAATCAATGTGAATATTCTTCCTAAACGTTAAGTGCGTTTTAGTACGCTTAATGGGTATGAGATTCCTAGGAATTCCGAGCTTTAAAGCCCTATTATAAAGGTACTTAAGGTCAAATTCATCACCGTTAAACGTTAATACGACTGGATACCTGCACATAACCCTAAATGCTTCAAGAATAAGGTCCCTCTCATCATCAAAAATCTCAACAACAGCGTCATTGGGATATTCCTTAGGTAATTCACCAAACTCGACATTAGATCTATAGAGTACTAATACTCTCTTATAACCATCATTACCAGTAAAAGCAATACTAATAACAGGGTAAGGGGCTTCATCAGGATTAGGAACCCTACCCCTATAAGGAGTATAAACCTCAATATCAACAGCAACTCTCTTAACCTTAGGTGGAGGTTGCTCAAAGAGTGGAATCCACTCAAGAGCCATTTTCCTAGTTTCTTCATCTTCATCTTTAAATAACTCCTCTATCCTCTTCGCAACATCAGAACTCAACTCTACTTTATAGGGCATAAGCTTTCCATTCTTAATAACATATAATGTACCGGGTATTAACTGTAGGTCAAAAACGTAGTTATCATGATACTTAATATCAGCTTCCCAAGCCTTAGGAACATAATTTCTCAAAGTAGCAACAGCTTGAGGATCCTTAGTAACAATCTTAGTCATAACCCTCTTCTTACCGATAAGCAAATCATACTTCTCAACGGTTTCAACATGATCAAATGACGGATGATTAATGATCTTAACAATACCCCTAACCTTATCAGGAGGTATATCGGTTAAGAAATACGGCTTATGGCCAAACTTATCATACCAAAATACAATCCTCCCTTCAACCTCATCGTAGAGCTTCAATAAAGCCTTACCCTCATCACCATCATATGAAACATTAAGCAAATATAAAGGCCTAGGCCAATCACTAACATCAACAATATCCTCATTAATTTGCTTAACAGCATCACCACCTATAAGCTCAATGTTTAACTTCCCTTCACTCTGCTCCTCCTTAACAGCCTTAACAACATTATCTACAGTAGACTTACCATTAACCTCCCGTGAATCCTTCCTATTACCAGCATTAATGAACTCCCATAAAGTCTTCTGCTTCAAACGCCTACGCCTAACCAACAGCAAACTACCTCGAATACACCTACCTCAAAGAAACACTATACACTTATACAAAAAATAAAAGCCCATCCACATAAAACAAAGAAACCACA
>CAYPZO010000174.1:0-3367 GCA_964415135.1 uncultured Desulfurococcales archaeon
CTAAATAGACTGATCTATGGCACTGAATATTGGTGATGTTGAAAACATATATTAACCTCTCCAAAAATAATGTGTAGGGCTTACTGTGATTACACCCAAATTCGGTATTGAGTTTGTTCCTCAGAAGCATTCAGAGAAAATAGTTAAACATGTAGTTCTTGCTGAAGAAGTAGGATTAGACTATGTATGGATAACGGATCACTACAACAACAGAAACGTATACATAACATTAACATTAATAGCATTGAATACGAAGAGAATTTATCTAGGACCAGGAGTTACTAATCCATATGTTATTAATCCTTGTTGGACTGCATCAGCTGTTGCTACGCTCGATGAAGTAAGTAATGGTAGAGCAGTACTTGGTATTGGTGCTGGCGATAAAGCTACTTTACAGCAAATAGGAATTACATGGACAAAACCATTAACTACAGTAAAGGAAGCAGTAATAATAATGAGAAAACTCCTTGACGGTAAAACCGTAAAATATGAAGGCAAGGTATTCAAGGTTCTTAATGCTAAATTAAGCTATAAACCTACAAAGAGAATCCCAATATACATTGGTGCGCAAGCACCAAAAATGCTTCAGCTAGCTGGCGAGCTAGGTGATGGAGTTCTAATAAATGCTTCACACCCTGATGATTTTAAGGAAGCTATACCATTGATAAAAGAAGGAGCTAAAAAAGTAAACAAAGATCCTGATAAAATAGATATCGTAGCATATACATGTTTTTCAGTAGATACTGATAAATCTAGAGCTAAAGAAGCTGCAATACCCGTAGTAGCATTTATAGTTGCTGGTGCCTCTGATAGAGTACTAGAAAGGCATAGTATAAGAAAAGAGGACGTAAATGAAATTAGAAGCCACTTAAGCAAGGGTAGATCCTTAGATGCATTCAAGCTGGTCACCGATGATATGCTAGATGCATTTTCCATATATGGAACACCTAAAGAGTGCATTGACAAAATAGATACCTTACTAAGGACAGGTGTTACACAAATAGTATTCGGCTCACCCATAGGACCAAGCAAATCAAAGGCAATAAAACTAATAGGCGATATAATTAAGCACTTCAGATGAACCAACTCCTTATTCTTTTCACACTAACTATCATAATATCTTATAGCATTACCATTTATTACTTCCCTATAACTTTCCATACTTATTGAAATTGAGGCACCTGTAATGAATGCTGATATAGTATATGTTAAGGACTTAAAGAAGAAATACGGTAATATTGAAGCATTAAGAGGCATCTCATTTAATGTAAGAAAGGGAGAAATATTTGGAATTGTAGGCCCTAATGGTGCTGGTAAGACGACAACACTGAGAATAATAGCAACGCTAGTAAAGCCTACATCAGGTACTGTTAAGGTGTTTGGGTTAGATGTTGTTAAACATCGAAGTAAGGTTAGGAAGTTTATAGGCTATTTACCTGAAGATGCAGGAGTATATGATAGATTAACTGGATGGGAAAATCTTCTCTTCTTCGCCAAACTCTACTTTAAGGATCCCAAGGAAGTTGAGAGAGCTGTAGAGTATGGCGCAAAAATAGCTGGACTAGGTGATAGAATACATGATAGAACTGAAACGTATAGTAAGGGGATGAAAAGAAGGCTCCTCCTAGCTAAGACTCTTATGCTAAAACCTAAGCTAGCCCTTTTAGATGAACCTACTAGCGGTCTTGACGTTTTTGCTGCTGTTGAGGTTAGAAGATTAATTAAAGAATATGCTAAGGAATTAAATACTACAATCATATTATCAAGCCATAACATGCTTGAAGTTGAATACCTATGCAATAGAGTAGCATTAATCAATAATGGCATTATAGTAGATATAGGTTCTCCAAAAGAACTTAAAGAAAAATACAATGCAAGTAACCTGGAAGAAGCTTTTGTTAATGCTATTAGGGGTTCGAAGAAATGAGTAAAATTAATGTTATTATGTGGAAGGAGTTTACTGATATCATAAGAGATTATAAGACCATAATAGCAACAGTACTCTTACCACTCATAGTACTACCACTACTCGGCTTAACCAACTTCGTATTAACAAAACAGCAACCTCCCATAATAGTCGTCGTTGATGATGATCATTCCAAAGGAGTTATTGGAAATGAAACTATAAGTTCAAGTGATATCGCCTATATGCTAGCATACTATGTAAATGCAACTGGTAGAGCAGTAGCTTATCAAGCTAACTCCATGAACGATTCCTTTCATTCATATCCATACTTTGACATAGTACTAGTAATTAAGAAAGGCTTCATCGAGAACCTAACCAGTTTTAATAGAATTGCATATCTATCTAAAATTCAAAGAGTTGGCTCCGCTAAAGCTAATGAGGCTTCTCTCATAGTTGAATGGGTTAAGAATTGGGTTTCAGATTACGTAGCTTCAAAGAAAATTAAGATAATTGCCCATGAAGCAGGTATCCACGTTAACCCCGATAGCATTAAAAAGCCCATAGATTTTGAGAAAGTACAATACGTTGCACCTACCGGTGAAAAGAAGACCCTTCTAGATGAACTTAGAGCACAAACTGCTAGGCTACTCATGTTCGCCTTATTCTTCATAGCACCTCCAATTGTAACATTTATCTCCGACAGCATCATAGGAGAAAGAGAAAGAAAAACAATTGAAATGCTACTAACAGCTCCATTATCTAAAACTGAGCTTCTCTTAGGCAAGGTTTTTGCCACAACAATACTAGGAATGTTAGCTGCAATAGCCGATATAGCAGGCCTGTTAATATACTTCTACTTACTATACATGAGCTACGGACTAATGACACTTATGGTCGATCCTAGTCTACTAGGAGTACATGCATTAATGGTCTTTATGACATCCTTGCTCACATCATCTCTCGTACTACCATTTATTGTTAGAACTAAGACTATTAGGTCAGCTCAAATAGTATCATCAGCTGTAATGTCTATAGCCACTATAGTGTTCTTCATGTCATTATTCGTTGAAATACCCAACTTACCATTAATTATAAGGATACCACTATACTTCATTCCATTTACACACTGTGCACTAGTCATCTACAACTACATGTATGGATACACATTAAACCTCTCAATACACTTAGTGATAACCATAATAAGCTCATTAGTACTAATAGTAATAGCTCACAAAGTATTTGATGAAGAAAGAATATTAATAGGTCCTAGCAGATGATAGCCATGAAAATCTTATTAATAAACGTAAGGAACCTAGAAGCTCTTGAAAAGTTCCTTGAGGAGAGAGAAGCAAGAATTATTAAAGGACCCCATATGGTTCTTGAAGATCAATCAGAGTTCGAGAAATGGGAAATAGTTAAAAACGACGCTACTGTAGGTGAAGCATATATTCACTTTATAGA
>CAYPZO010000175.1:0-3366 GCA_964415135.1 uncultured Desulfurococcales archaeon
GACTTTATCGTATTAACTACCATGTTTCAATGCCTTAAATGTGGAAGGAGAGTTGCTGAGCCTGGAATAAAATTTGTTTGTGATAAATGTGGTCATGAGTTCTCTATATATGAGTCTAACTATATTCCTCTTCATTCATATAAGATTAGTGAATTGGGCAAGGTTGTTTATGAAAGAAATCTCATTGTAGTAGCGTTGATTGAGGAAGTTATTGATAAGTATCAGTTTGAGAAAATTAAGCCTCCAAGGCTTAAGGGATTATCAGGTATAGAGCATGAATTTGACATTATTGGTAAGAGAGATACTCTAACTCTTCTCATTGATATTATCAGGGCTCATGAAGAAAGTAAAATGCTTTCCGTTACAGTTAAAGCTGCTGAATTTCTTGCTGAAGGTAGCGGAAATGTATACTATATTGTTTGCTATGAAGAACTCTCCCCGATACTATCTATGTTGACAAATAATCCTAAGGTTCTAATGATTAAAATAGAGCAAGAATTGAAAACATTTATAAATAACTTTGAAGAGACATTAAAAAAGGTATTAGGACTTGGGAAGGAACGTAGAGAGTAATTTTATAATTTCGTCTGAAAAGAGCAGGTAAACCATCGATATCAACATGAATACGTACATGTAATGGAATCCTCCTAATGCTTCTCCTTTAACGATCTTACCTAGTATTAATCCTCCGAATAACGAGATTACTATAGATGTATAGAATAGTATTGCTATTATTTCATCCTTTGATAATATTGGTGTTACGGGAGCTTTTCCTCCTGCTGCCATTAATGTCTCCGAGAAGAAGAGTATTAATGTAACTGAGATCAGGAAGACCGCTATTGCCATAGTTACTATGTAAACATAGGCTTTTAGCGTCCTTTCCCTCATTTCTTCGAACGAATATAACTCTAAGAAGAATTTTGATGCTTCATCTAGTACTTCCGCTACCTTACCTCCACTAAGGTATGCTTCTACTAGTACTTGTAAGTATCTTAGTATGTTGCGTGGTATTCCTTGCATTCCTCTTTTAAAGGCTTCGGGGAAGTCGTAACCTGATAGGGTTAGCATGTACACTTTTCTAATATAGTAGCTTAAGGGGCCATAATCTTTCTTTGAGAGCTCCTCTAGTAATTTGGGGAAGGTTAGTCCTGGTTTTATTAGTGAAGCAGAGTCTCTTAGTAGTGGTGCAACGTTTCTAAACATAGCTTCCTTTATTTGATATGATTTATACATATAGAATGCTAGTGGAAATAGGTTTAGTGCAAATGCTATGGTTGTGAACATAAATAGGGTCTTACTATATGGCAATGATACTCCGGGTATTATTTCTATAGCTTTAATTTCAGGGCTTCCAAATAATGTTACTATATTTGGATAGAGGAATACCGTTATCGGGATTGTTATGAACCAGAGGAATAGGAGTTTATACTTTAAGCGTTCAAAAGGGGTCATGGTCTTACCTTTGATAGTATTGAGTCTACTACTATGAGTAATCCTAATGAAATGAATGGGACTAAAATAAACGTCACTAATGTGACTATTAGTTTAGGGTTTATTGGTGGTTGGTAAAGTGCTCCTCCAAATGAGAATAATGCTAGTACTACTAAAAGTATAATTATTGGTAATAAGACTGTTAGCGAAATGAATACTTCAATTAGAATTGATAGTGATGCATATGCTGATCTAGATCTTGTCTCAAGTATCGTTAATGATTCTGCAAAGGACATTCTGACGTAGTCTACTATGCCTACTCCTGTTGCTGTTAATCCCTTCAGCGTTGCGAATATTGTTGCTAGTCTTGTATTTGGTGTTATTTCTATTGCTCTATCTAGGGCTTTCAGAACATCTTCTCCTCTTAACAATAAACTTTTTGCTATTTCTTCAAACTCTACATCTATTCCTATTAGGTTTCTCAATTCATATAATCTTAGAAATATTTTTTCAGTGCTCATGCCTGTAAGAGCTAACGTTGCAAGGTATGATTGCAATATTGGTATTTTTACATCGATAAGTTCTCCTCTTCCACGGAACTTCACAATGGGTATTGAAATTAGTATAGCTACTGATCCTAGGTATACTATTAACGAAATTAATAATGATAATAGAGGAATAAATTGTTGAGGTATTTTTAACGCTAAGTGAATATTATATGAAACTAAGAACATTATAATTGATATTATTAATGGAATAAACGTTATTAATGATATGTATGCTTCATATGATACTTTCATTCCTGAGCCGCGTATGTATTTTTTTAGCCAGGGAAATTTTGATTCATAGAATTTAGCTATGCCTATGATTCTTGCGGCTTTATATAGGCTTGGGGTGAATGACAACGGGTTCTACCTCAACTTCTGCTCTTAGACTAATTCTTTCTGGGTTAGCGTAGTATTCTCTTAGTATTTTAGCTAAATCGTGGTACGATTTTACTACTCGTTTTTCGAGTATCCATTTCATTATTGTTGCTCTTCTTTCTAGGTCTTTATATATTTCTGATATGTGTTTAAATGTTCTTTCGCTTATTGATCTAAGTGCAAGACTTTTTCCTGTAAATATCCATGAGTCTCTTGGCGCATCCCATTTGAATACTAGGTTTGTTTTTATCTCTCCTGTCTCTGGATTTACTTCTATTGGCTCTCTTATTTCTATTACCCTTCTTACTAACCCTCTGGGAGTCTTTACCTTACCCATTAGAATGAATGCCTTAACTAGTGGTATTAGCATCGGTGGTACATTCATTGGCCTTGTTATTAGTCTTCTTATGGTTGCTTCAATAGTTTCTCCATGTATTGTTCCTAGTCCTCCGTGTCCTACTGATATTGCTTGGAAGAAAGTATATGCTTCTTCGCCTCGTATTTCTCCAACAATTATATAGTCTGGTCTTTGCCTTAATGCGCTCTTCAATAAGTCGAATAATGTTATATCCTGCACCCCTGGTTCAAAGCTTGGCCTTACTACCATTGAAACCCAGTTTTCATGGAATAGTCTTATTTCTGGAGTTTCTTCTACGGTTACTATTTTTACTTCAGGTCTAATGAGCATTGCAATAGCGTTGAGGAGTGTTGTTTTTCCAGACGCCATAGCGCCTGTTATTAACATACTATTAATATGGTCTATTAATAACCATAGGTATGCTGCCACAAGGGGGTCTAGTGTGTGGAATTTAAGTAGATCAACTATGGTGTATGGTAGTTCGGAGTACTTTCTTATAGTGAATGTACTACCTCTTCTAGATACTACGTCTAAGGTTATATGCGCTCTAAATCCTTCTGGTGGAAGAGGTCCTTCAATTATTGGTCTTGCATAGTTTATTGATTGTCCTGCCCTAAAGGCTAGTCTTCTAATAAATGAGTCGAGTTCTTCGGG
>CAYPZO010000176.1:0-3347 GCA_964415135.1 uncultured Desulfurococcales archaeon
TGAACAAGCTTATTACATTCAAGGCTTATCTCATCACAAAACTCTACGTATACTATTTGACCCCCAATTCCCTTAACTAGTGGTTCTTTATATATCAAGCTACCCTACCATACATAACATAGCTAGAAGGCTATATTTGTATTCTTTCCCATAACCTAAAATCGATAATTAAGTAGTGGGATAATTGTAGGTTATGCACTTAAATATCTTAACAGAGATAAATTAATCCATGCAGTTAAAGAGTAATATTATGAAGTATAGACCTCATAGGCGTCAAATCCATTTAATGTGTAACACTATTCTTGCTATCGCTCATTACGTTGTCGATACTAGCGTAATAACTGTTGGAATAGGAATAATAGTCATCGTAATATTAGCGGCAGCATTAATGCTTGGAAGGAGATAGAATAGAAGCCTCAAGGTAAAACTGGATGACATCTCAAAGATTTCCACACTTTAACGATCTTCATCCCACTATGCTTACAATACCCTAATGAAATCGAATAATATATTTACTAGTAGGAGTACTGTGTAACTACTGGGGTTGAATGGAATGAAATACCGCTTAATGACAATAATATTAGCATTAATGATTGTAGCATCAATTACATCTACATTAACAGTCATTGGTGAGAAAGAGGTATTGATTGTAGCTCAAATGAAGTACATTAAAAATCCCAACCCTATGAGAGAAGAGACATGGTACGATTGGTGGCTTAACCTAGTAATCTACGATAGATTATTTAGAATAGGGCCGGACTTAGAGCCAAAGCCATGGCTATGTAACTACTATGAGGTTTCAGAGGATGGACTTGCCTGGGCATTTAAGATAGTTAAAGGAGCAAAATGGCATGATGGGGTGCCATTAACAGCAAAAGACATTGCCTTCACAATAGAGTTCTATAAGAAGTATAAGCCTCCCGCATGGTATCCAAGCGTAGAATACATCGAGGAAGTCAAGGTATTAGATGATTACACCTTCATTATAAAGTTAAGTAAGACTTTCGTATGGATTACAAGAAGATTTGGAACAATACTAATACTTCCAGAACACATATGGAAACATGTACCAGAAGTATTTGAAGATCCAACACAATTTAACCCACTAAACCCAGACCACGTAGCTAAAGTACTCAAAGTAATCAAAGAAAAGGAGCCACCAGAAATAGCTAGTAAAGTAGAGGAATTCGTTAAGAAATATGGTCATTTAAGAATAGGTTCAGGGCCATTCATGCTGGTTAGATGGAAGGAAGGAGAACTACTCGAAATGGAGAAATTCCCAGACTACTATAAGAAAGGATTCCCAAGAGTGGACGTACTAATATACAAGGTATACGCTAAACCCGACGCACAATACCTAGCAGTTAAGAAGGGAGAAGTACACTTCATGGTATGGACAGTACCATACGCGGTAATAGAAGAAGCAGCTAAGAATCCAAACATAGTGTTGCCAAAGACTCCAGACACCTATATAGGATTCATAGGAATTAACATGAAAGACTCAATACTAAGCAATAAGCTTGTTAGAAAAGCCATAGCATACGCCATTGATAAGAAGAAGATCGTTGAAGTACTAATGCTCGGATATGCTGAGCCCGTTTACACCTTCATACATCCAGGCTACAAGAAGTGGGTTAACTGGGATGTACCAAGATACGAGTTTAACCTAAAGAAAGCAGCAGAACTCCTAGATCAAGCAGGATTAAAGGACATAGATGGTGATGGAATAAGAGAAACACCTGATGGAAAAGACGTAGAATTAACAATACTAACACCAAGCTATGACCCAGTAAGAGTTAGAATAGGAGACTTAATGGTGGAATGGTTTAAGCAGATAGGAATAAAGTTATCAAATAGAGCAGTGGACTTCGACACTTTAATAGACCTTGTCTACAATAAATTCGACTTCCAGTTATACATTATTGAGAACGATGCCCAGTTTGAGCCATGGTATCTAAGCTCATACTACGTTAAAGAACAACACGTGCCTGGAGGAAATAATCCATGGGGTTTCATAAACGATGAATTTGAGAAGCTAGTAAGACTAGCAGATACTGAAGTAAATGAAGAAAAGAGAGTGAAAATAATACATAAGCTACAAGAAATACTAGCAGATGAACTACCACTAATACCAGTATACGTTAGGTACTGGATGCAAGCCTATAGAGCTGAAGTAAGTGGAATAGTTGAAATGCCAGGTGGAGCACTAAACTTCTGGACATTCATAAACGCTAACTTCAAGGGACTAAAACCAGAACTACCATACACAGAAATAACCCCACCACCAACACCAATACTAACACCAACCACAACACCACCAACAACTACACCTACATCACCATCCACAACACCACCAGGAGCAACAACAGTAACCGTAACAGTAACTGAAAAAGTGACAGAAACAAAAACAGAAACCATAACAACAACAGTAACAACACCGGTTACAACAACTGTAACCGAGGTACCAGGAGCATTAATGGGAGGACTAGCAGTACTAATAATCATAGTAATAGTATTAGCAGCCCTAATTCTCCTAAAGAAGAAGTAATCTCCCTTAAACCTAAGTTCATGAAGCTAAGAAAAAATAATATTATTTTTTAATCCCCCTAAAATTTAGTGATGAAAAATACTTTAAGTGTGAGATGAGCTATGGGACTTAAAGAATATGCTATTAGAAGAGGGCTTGAAACAATAGTTGCATTCTTTATATTATTAACCGTAGGATTCTTCCTATTTAGGATAATGCCTGGAGACCCAACGGCAATACTAATACTAAACCCGCATCTAGATCCAGAAGCTAGACAACTACTTAGACAACAACTTGGTCTTGATCAACCACTAATTATACAGTACTTCTATTTCATAAAGAACTTCATTATGGGTGAATTCGGCTACTCATACCATGATGGAAGACCAGTACTAGAACTAATACTAGGTGTTAGGCTAGTCAATACCGTTATCCTCGTAGGTACATCAGTTGTACTAGCAATAATTATTGGAGTAATTATAGGAGCATTAGCAGCACTAAAGAGAGGTACGAAAATTGATGTAGGATTACTCACATTTTCACTAGTCTTTTATTCAATGCCTGTATTTTGGCTTGCAATGATATTGTTAATGATGTTTGCAGTGTATTGGGGGCTCTTCCCATTAGGTGGAACCATCTCAGCTACTATTAGACATCAAAACATTTTTGAACTTATAGCTGACTATCTATGGCACATGACATTACCATTAATAGCATTAACGCTAATACAAATAGGATACAACTTCCTTATAGTTAGAAACACGATTATTGATATATTGATGGAGGATTATGTGACAACTGCTAGAGCTAAGGGATTACC
>CAYPZO010000177.1:0-3327 GCA_964415135.1 uncultured Desulfurococcales archaeon
CCATTCTTTCAGCCGGTTACAGTTGAAATGATTGAGAGATGGTTTACATCAACTAGGTATGGTAAGCCAGAGGTAACATTATTGTATTCTCAAGATGGTGATCCTGTAGGCTTTGTAGTGTATTCTGTCTTTAAGGCTTTCGATGGAGCTTACACAGGACTCGTCGATACATTAGCTGTAAGGCCGAAGTATCAAAGTAAGGGACTGGGTAAGAGGCTATTACTTGAATCGATAAGGGAAATGCAAGATAGAACTAATAGAATAATGTTGTATGTTGATGAACATAACAGTAGAGCAATTAAATTATATGGAAAAGTGGGGTTTAGAGCTTATAGGAGGGTTATAAGAGCTGTAGTAACAGTAGATGATCTACCTTCATGAAGTGCTTGAGGAACATTATGGATTATAGTAAAAATTAATGGAATTAGGGTTTTTATCTGGATACCAATCCTGCTATTCCTCTTTGTAGGTACTTTTGTGTTATGAAGAATATTATTACCATTGGTATGGCGTAGACTATTGAGAATGCTGATAGCTTACCATACTCTATTCTACCGTATTGTCCGAAGAAGAAGTATAGTCCTACTGCTGCCGGGTATAGTTCTGGTAGCTTAATTATCATGAGCGGTATTATGAATTCACCCCAACTATAAACGAAGGCTAGTAGCCATACTGATACGAGTCCTGGTGCTGCTAGGGGTAGGGTTACTCTTAGGAATGCTCCTAGTCTACTACATCCATCGGTCATTGCCGCTTCTTCGTATGTAACGGGGATTGATCTAAAGCAGCTTTCCATCATTAGTAGAGTGAACGGCATTACCAGTGCTGAGAGTACTAGGATTAGTGCTTGCATGGAGTTCATTAGGTTCCACATCTTGAACAGTGTCATTAGTGGTAGAGCTATTAGTAGGGGTGGTATTAGCCTGAATATTACGAAGGCTGTTAGCATTGATTGTTGTCCTCTAAAACTATACCTTGTGAACACAAAGGCTGCCAGGAGCGATACAATTGTTGTGAGCGTAGCACTAGCTGTAGCTATAATTAACGAGTTTATAATCCATCGATATGGAGGTACTTTTCCAACAGGTTCTACGAGTCTAGCATAGTTTTCAAGCGATATCCTTGATGGTATTCTAAACTCAGGTGTTGTTGCCCCAGGATCTAGTGAGGATAGGATTAGCCATGTTAGTGGAAGGCTAAAGTAGAATATTATGCCTAGCAGAAAGATGAGGACCATGATATTAGCTATTAACTCCTCCCTCCTCATTTACGACCACCCCCTAAGTCTACCTAAAAGCTTTAGGTATACGATAATGAGAGCAAGGACTATTATGAACATAATGTTAGCAGCTGCTGCAGCTCTAGCTGGTTCATAGATTGATGTAGCTTTCGTGTATACGTAGAGTGTCCATAGAATGCTTGGTTGTTCTCTTAGTATTATGAATGGTATGGTGAATACTCCGAATGTCCAAATGGTGATTAGTATGAAGTCAACGATTATTGCATGAGCTATTAGTGGTAAGACTATGTGCCTAAACCTCTGCCATGGGGTAGCCCCATCGATTTCGGCGGCTTCGTAGATATAGTTTGGTATACTCTCTAGTGCAGCCATGAACAATATCATTGAGAAAGCCGTTCCTCTCCAAATATTTGAAATAATTATTGTTTCTAGAGGTCTAGTTAAGTATAATCTCTCCTCTAAACCTAATAGTTTAGTTAATAAACCTCCCTTTTCGGTGATTGCAGCCCACGCATATCCAGCAATTACTTCAGGTATAACCCAGGATATAAATACTAGAGTTACAGCGATTACCTTAAGTATTTTGAGTACCGTACCAAGGGGTCCTTCAGGAAGCTTCATTCTTACGACTAGAGCTATAGCTAATCCTAGGAAGGCTTGACCAATAAGTGCTGAGAAAATCGTAAATAGGAAGCTGTTTATTACAGAATCTCTAAATACAGTATCAGATAATATTCTAATATAGTTTGTGAATCCTATGAAACCCCATTCAACAGCTCTTCTACCGATTAAAGAGTAATCAGTAAAGCTTAGAATCACACTCCATACAAGTGGGAATACAACGAATATGCCTATAAATGCAAGAGCGGGTACAAGTAATAGTCTTGCAAATCCACCTTCAAATATCGTTACTATACGGTCTAGGAGTGACGATGTTAATGATCTTTTTTGCATAGGTTTTGCCTCCATATTGGAGCATACGAGGCATGTGGGTAAGGGAGGTTATGGGAGTATTAAAAATAATTTATATGTTTTATTTTTTATTTTAGGTTTACTTGAAGGAAAGTTAGATGTTATGTTTTTGTAACTGGATATTCGATTACCTTATCTGGTCCTAGTTCCTCCTTTAGTCTCTTACAATATTCTTCTAGTGCTTGGTCTGGATCTGTTATTTTACCCTCTAGGATTAGCTGTGTTACTTCTTGTATTATTCTAGATACCTTGGGGTAGTCTGCTAGTGCATCTCTATAGTCTGTGAACTTTATGTACTCGCTTATAGCCTTAATGTATGGGTCTTGAGCGTATTCTGGTACTTCTATGGCGTCTACTCTTGGTGCTGGTTTAGCGTACTTAGCTGCATACTTAGCGATTATGTCTCTACTTGCCACTATCTTAATGAACTCCCATGCTAGCTTTAATTTCTCTGGATCATCCTTTAACTTAGCATTTATTGCTACTGCCCATCCTCCTGAAATGGTTACGAATTGTCTCTCGCCCTCAGCACCACCCTTATATCCTGGCATCTTAGCAAAGCCTATGATCTTCCACTCACAGTCTAGGTAGCACTTCTTTTGCTCGTCTGTTGTACACTTCTCGTCACAACCACACTTTACTAGACATTTCTTGAGTGGTGCAATGCCTTCTGGACCCCACCCCTCATAGAACTCCCAGCTACCACCAATGTCCATGGCTACTTTTCCTTCTGAGAATGTCTTTCTGTGTACAGCCCATGGATCAGCTACTAGGTTGTATTCTGGTGATCCTAGTGTTTGACCCTTATACTTCTTAGCGTATACCTCTATGTAGAACTTGAATGCTCTCCATAGGGCAGTGCTCTTACCAATTCACTTTCCTTTCTCATAGTCATATAGCCTGTTAAGTGGTTCTTTGTCAGCTCCTACTAATAGCATGTAGAATCCTTGACATGGTGTAGCTTCACCCCACTTTAGTCCAGCTGGTATCATTATTGGATAGAATTCTGTGATACCTAGCTCCTTCATTATCTTGTCCTTATTGTCTATTAGCTTCTTAGCAGCCTCTAATATGTCATCCCAAGTCTTTGGCTGCCAGTCCTCAGGTAGTCCAGC
>CAYPZO010000178.1:0-3263 GCA_964415135.1 uncultured Desulfurococcales archaeon
TAATATGATTATAGGTAATGGTATATAGCTAGCAATATCGATATCAATTATAAGTTCAAGTAGTTCATTAATCAGCACGATTAGTAAGCCCGTTAAAGCTGATAGTATTGTTAATGATACTAGGGGCTTACGCTTGATTATGAGACCTCCTATAGTTAAAGGAGCAAATGATAGTAGTATAGTTGATGACAAGACCGCTAAATCAACAACAAATGCTGGTTTTAGATAAGCAAATAACATCGCGATAACCGTGAAGACGATTACTAATAATTGCCCTATACAGACTTCGTGCCTTCTATCAAAGCCTTTCTTAGTGGACAACATTACGTCTTTTACTATCATTGATGAAAGCGTTAATATTATTGAGTCTATAGTTGATATAGCGGCAGACATTATTCCAATGATGGTAAATATTGCAAGTATTGTTGGAACGTAGTTTAAAAACTTAGGAGTCACTAAATTCCATAGATTCTTATTATAGGGATTTACCATTTCTATTAATCCATTCTCAGCAAGTACTCTAATGGAAATCCCTAATAGCGTTACAATTACTGTGTATATAAGACCAAAGAGGGCAAAGTATATTATCATTCTCCTAAGAGAGTGAATATTCTTAGGCATGTATAGTCTCTGTACTACTTGAGGATTTGTAACAGAAAAGAATATCCATGGAATAGTATATGCTAGAAATACCTTTATGTTCCAATACCAGTTGGGTATACTACCTAAGTTCAATTCCGTTAATATACGTGCTGATAAGTTTATGAAATTGTTTATATCCCCGAAACCCCACATAATGCACCATAATAATAGGAGTACTGATGTAGATAACATTATTATGCCCTGAAAGGCATCGGTCCATGCAATCCCCCTTAATCCTCCTAGAATGCTCCATGTTATTGTAAGAATACAGGCTGTAACTAAACCAATTAAATAGGCATCCCTAGATCCCATTAATCCTTCAAACAACTTAGCAATACCTATTAACTGTATTGAAGAATAAGGTACTAATGCAATTAAAACAATTAAGGCAGTAATACACGCAAGTAATTTTGATTCATAAATTACACCCAGCATTGATGAAGGAGTTATAAATCCCTTGTTCCTCGAAAGAAGCCATGCCCTTGGAGCTAAGAGAGATAATAAAAATAGTGTTCCAACCAAATACGTCAATTCAAAACCTAAAGCACCTACTCCTGTTGCATAAGCTAAACCAACTAAACCTATCATCATAAAAGCACTATACGTTGTAGCTGCATATGTCATAGCTGATATAAATCCACTTAAACTCCTTCGCGCTATAAAGTAATCACTTGGATCATCTTTGATCATATATTTGCGTGAAAGCAGTGCAATAAATGTGCCTATGATAATGTACAACATCAAGGCAATTATTATGATCATTGATATTTCCACCTCTTCACATAAATTATTGTTATTATGAAGTGAATTATTACCATGAAAATCCATAAAATGTATGTAGACCAACCCTCTAGACATAATGAGAAGGGTAATATATACATTAATGCTAAGATTATTATTGACAAAAATACATATAAGGTTTCGAACATGTGTTCTCCCACACACCGATACACGAAAAATGTATAAAAGCTTAACGTTAAACTCTAATAGAGTGGATATTAAATGAGGAACTAGTATTGAAGAGAGCAAAGGACGTAATTATTAGCATCCTAAGAGAGGTAGGTGAAGAAGGAATAACACAGGCAGAATTAGTTAAATTAACTTCGCTATCACGAAGTAGAGTATGTGAAATATTAAGACAACTTGAAAGAGAAGGCAGGGTAATTAGGATAAGACATACAGGGAAAACATATATAGTTAAGCTATCATGTTATACCCGTAGGAACAAGATAAAGACATTGAAATTAGGAATATTAAGAGCACTAGAATATCCATTCATAATACCATTTGTGAAGAAGTTAAGGGAAAGAGGATTTAGAGTACAATTATATGTATATGATAACGCCATCCCAGCTACACACGAGCTTTCCAGAGGTTCTCTGGACTTAGCCTTAACACCACTAGTAACACAGTTCTATTTCCATGAGCTTACAGGAGCCCTAAAAATTATTGGAGGAGGAGCACTAGGAGGAGCATATATAGTCCTATCATCAAATAAGGCTAACATAGCTATAAATGATCTAGAACACATGAATGGCGCATCAACAAAAATATCAACTATGGAACTATGTGGATTAGCAGTAACTAAGGGCAAATTCAATAGGGTATATGTCAATAAGGTAGAAGATTACCTAAAATATATGGTAAGGAAAATCGTTGATTACTCAATAATATGGCAACCTTATGCTAAAATACTTGAAGAGAGAAAGTGTCGTATACTGGCTAAATGTGAAGACGTAATAGGCCCCTACTATTGCTGTACATTAGCTATTAACACGGGTATAAGTGATAATTTAATAGACCTAATAACACGCCTATATATTGATGCGTTTAAAGGTCTTCAGGATAATGTTAAAGATTATATGAAGGCCTTGGCACGAATCATAGATATCGATGAAGGCTATGTTAACTATTCTCTCAATTCATATAGCTTCATTGAATACATTAACCTAAAGCTAGTCGTAGATACATTAAGAAGGGCTCATGTAAACTTACCTAATCCTACAAGAATTATTGACGTAATATGGAGAGGAGCACTCTAACCATGAATAATAAGTCAACAATTTATACAGTTGGTCACTCTAATAGAAGTTTAATGGAATTTATCAAGTTACTCAAAATGTATAACGTTAAAGTAGTAGTAGATGTTAGGAGATTTCCTAAATCTACTAAATATCCATATTTTAACAAAGATAATTTATCTCAAGCATTAAGTAAACACGATATAGGGTATCTATGGTTAGGCGATCTCCTTGGAGGTTATCGTAAAGGAGGTTATGAGAACTACATGAAATCTAAAGACTATATGAATGGGATTAGGAAGTTAATCGAAGTATTAAATACTTATGGAAGCGGTAAAGTTGCAATAATGTGTAGTGAGAAGCTATGGTTTAAATGTCATAGGAGGTTCATTGCAGATACCTTAACCTCTAAGGGCTATACAGTCATACACATAATAGATGAAGGTACTACATATAAGCATAGACTGCGAAAGAAGAAACTAGAACCACTAGTGAAGACAGGAGAAAATCAATGATATTTAGAATTTCATATAAGTTTAGAAAAGAAAAGACATGTAAACTATGTGGTAAGAAGTCAAAGACTATATCAGAAATCATTGG
>CAYPZO010000179.1:0-3231 GCA_964415135.1 uncultured Desulfurococcales archaeon
CTCTTCTTAGCGATCTTATCTCTAAGTTCATCAATACTATTTATTATTTCAGCTATTTCATTAACTGCACTTCTTATCTTAGCCGATATGTCATCAATTTCTCTTTTCAGTTCATCTATTTGAGTTGACAGTTCATTTATTCTATTATTGATTTTACCTATTTCTTCGCGTTTTTCATGTATTTGCTTAACTATATCGCTTAGTTCTACTTTTGCTCGCGCTATTTCAATTCTTATTTCAATTATCTCCGACTTTATCTTTCTAGCCTTTATGCCTTTATCTAATAGTTCTTCAAGCCTAGCTATTTGATCTATTAATTCTCTTTCCTCTTCTAAGGACAATACACTTGTCATTTGCTTCCATTCAAGTTGTTGAATTTTCTTTTGTAACTTAGTAAGTGGTATTTTAATAGCGTCCTTCATGAATTCTAATTCTTTTCTTTTTTCGCTTATTCTTGCTATTAATTCCCTGAGTTGATTTCTTAGCTCGTTTCTCTTATTCTTTAATTCTTTTAACTCTTCTATTAGCTTACCTTTCTCGTCTCTTAGCTTTTTGATTTCATTAATTAGGGTTTTTAGTCTTGATATTAGCTCTGAGCGTTTTGATTTAAGTCTCCTTATTTCTTCTGCTAGTGCTAGTCTCTTCTCCTTTAGTTCTTTTAGGTCTCCTCTTAGTTTCTCTATTTCCTTAAGTATGTAGTTAGCTTGTTCTGTAAGGTTTGAGTAGCTCAAAGTAACATCCTTAATCGTTGTTAAATTCCTTAGTGTTGCTCCCTAGGGCTTTTAACTATGACTCTGACGTCTACTACTTTTGCTCCCATTCCTTCAGGGAATACCATAATTGGGTTGAGGTCTAGTTCTGTTACTTCTTCGTTCTCCTCCATTAGCTTTGCTACACCTAATATAATGTTTACTAGAGCTTTCTTATCTCTTGGTTTAAGGTGCCTATAGCCCTCAAGTAGTTGTCTTCCCTTAATTTCAGTTAACATTTCTTCAGCATCTCTTTCAGTTAATGGTACTACTCTAAATGATACGTCCTTTAGTACTTCAACAAATACTCCACCTAGACCAAACATTATTACTGGTCCAAATATGGGATCTCTAGTAGCTCCAACTATTACTTCGAGATCTTGAGGCACCATTTCTTGTACTAAGATACCGACAATTCTTGCTTTTGGTAGCGCTTTCTGTACATTAGCTATAATCCTCTGGTATGCTTCTCTTACATCTTTGGGGTTGTTTAGGTTTAGTATTACTCCACCTACATCACTCTTATGTATTACATCGGGTGATACCACCTTTAGCACGATAGGATATCCGAATTTCTCTGCTAGTTCTACTGCTTCATCAGCGCTTGTGGCTAAGCCATATTTTGGTGTAGGTATTCCATATGCTTTTACAAAGTCATAAGCTTCGTGTTCAAGTAGTTTATTTCTTCCTTCATTTAATGCCTTATATATTATGTCTTTTGGTGAAGTCATAGTACGAGACCCCCTCTTAACCAATGAAATTCCGGTTAGAGGAATACGTATAGCTCCTTAATTAATGTATATCTCCTTACGTATATTTTTATAGTCTTGGAGAAGGCTCTTCGGTCAAGAAATCCTCTCCTCCACATAGAATTCTCTGTATCTCACCATACAGTACGTCGAGTCCTTCACCTGTTTTACTTGAAACAAATACTGGAATCCAGGACAATTCTAGGGAAGCTAGTCCTTCTCTCATGCGATCCGTGAACTCGGTTAGTAGCGGATTACTTGTTTCACTTCTTAATGCATTGGAGAATTCAAAGGGATCTTCATTCCATGCCATCATCTTCTCTAAGTTCTCTTTGGAGATTAAGTCTGTTTTGGTTACTACATTCATCTGCGGTTTCCTTAACCTAACATAAACTGATGCTGATAATATTAATAATGAAGCATACGTTGATGGCGATAAGGCTAGCGTTCCATCTATTAAGAATAGTGATACAACTTTTGAGTCTCCCACAAGCATATCAAGTACTAAGGGGCCTGTCTTCCTGAAAGCGAACAGCTCTAATTGTCCTGGAGTATCTATTATGAGGTAGTTCGGCTTTATACTATCAATTTCATCTTTTAACTTATCAACATAATTTACCAGCATGTCAACAGATACAATTAATGCCCCATTGGGTCCTAAATTATACTTCTGCATTACATATCTTGAATTAACATATTCTCTGACATCAATATCCGGTGAATAGGGTAACCATTCTGCGGCTGGATCGAGATTTAAAATAGCTACGCCTAATTGTTGATCTTGCATCCAATCGGCAAGCGCCGAGGTTAAATATGATTTTCCCGAGCCTGCAGGTCCTACAACTACTATATAGTAAGTCATGGGTTAACGTCCTCATATCTACCGTGATTTAATTAAATCTTGATAGACTTAAGCTTTTAATTGAACTATAATAACGTAATATAGCGGATGATGAAGAGGCTAGGCTCAGAGAAGTGAAGATGAAAAACATCTGATTAATAAAATATCGTAAACCACCTAAAGGGTTTTGCATGATATTTTCCTCTAATATTTAACTTATAGCCACAGTTTGGACATCTATTATCTTCAGTTAACTTCCATGACCTTATAAAGAATCCTTCCCTCTCTATCACTTTACTTCCACATTGAGGGCAATATGTATGTTCTTTTGGATGGCCCGGTACATTACCTATATAGATGTGTTTTAATCCCTCTTCTTCAGCTATTGAAGCTAATTTCTCCAGGGTAGACACAGGCGTCGGAGGTACATCGAGCATCATGTATTCTGGATGAAATCTCAATAAATGGAATGGTGTTTCAGGGCCGAGATTCTCTACAATCCATTTAGCTATTCTCCTTACATCCTCTTCTTTATCTCCATAAATAGGTACGACGAGGTTTGTTATTTCAATCCACCAGCCATTATCCTTCATGGCTAGTATTGATTCAAATATTGGTTCAGGATTGGGAACGCCCATAAACTTCCTATAGAACCCCTTATTGCCTCCACCCTTGAAATCTACCGTAGCAGCATCAATGTATTTCCCTATATAATCTATTGCTTCAGGTGTCATGTAACCATTCGTAACCATGGTGTTAAATAGATTATTACTCTTAGCTATTTTAGCCGTATCATACATGAATTCATAGAATATTGTGGGTTCATTATAGGTATAGCTTATTCCATCAGCTCCAAGCCTCTTTGCATGATTTACTACTTCCTCTGGAGTCA
>CAYPZO010000180.1:0-3167 GCA_964415135.1 uncultured Desulfurococcales archaeon
CAAGAATAGCTGATGAACTTGGTAGAAGTGAAGCAACTATACGTAACCACTTAACTGGTAAGACTAAGGCTGGTAAGCTTGTACGTGAAACTTACGAGAAGTTCCTTAGAGAAGGAGTTAAGATAGAACTACCCGAGACACTTGTAAAGGAGGTTCCCGTTAAGGTTGAGGAAATTGAAAAGAAGTATAGGAAAGAGATTGAGGAGTTAAAGAAGCAGCTAGAGGAAAGTAAGAAGAAGATTGAGGAATTAACCAATGCTAAGAAGGAACTAGAAGAAAAGCTTGCAAAGATTGAATCCAAGAAGAGGGTTCTTGAAGAGAAAATTAATAAGATTAAAGAAATCATTGGTTAATTCAGGATTTAAGCCTTCAGTTTTTACTAATATAATTCATTAAACATCCCAATTAACGCAAATACAATATTTCCTAAGATTCCACATCATGATAGACACTTAGTGAGAGTAGTACTCCCTACTAGATATTAAAAGCTCGGTTAAGGAAAATATAAATAGAAGTACCATATGGTAGTACTACATGAGATAAACCATTGAGTATAGTTAAGGTTACAAGGAAAGGACAAATAACATTACCAAAAGAAATTAGGGATAAACTCTCTATAAGGGAAGGAGACTACTTAGAAATTACTCTACAAGGGGATAAAATCATTATAAAGAAGGTAGAGCATCCAGTTCCAGGAGAACCTGTAGGAGAGGAGAGGTATAGGGAAATAATTAAGCAACTTGAGGAGATGAGATCTATATGGCGTTAGTCATTGACACGCGATTTTTATTAGCATATACTTTTCCATCTACGATAGAGGATAGAAGGCCACTTTACATGTTCTTTCAGAATAAGATATTGAAGGAAAATACCGTTGATACCATCAATAGTTGTTACAGAGTACTTAAAGATAGCTGGAAGGATTATTGGGTCAACACCTTCAGAAGTACAAGTTAAGAGATTTGAAAGAGTAGGAGTAAAGATAGAACCAATACTAGATATGGACGGCTATGTTGCTGGAAAAATATTATTGAAAAATCCCGATGTACCAATAGCAGAAGCATTAATAGCCGCAGTAGCTAAAAGACTAAAAGCAAAGGTAGTAACTGATGACTCCCACTATAAAGTGTTAGGAGTAAAGACTATATGGTATAAATAAGCTCCATGTAGTATACTTACAACACCTTTAGCTCTCATGGATATGCTGAGGAAAATATCATAAGGTTTGAATGCCTTATTCTATAACTAGGTCTAGGATGTGAATAAACCCATATATTATGAGGTTGTGTGGAAGAATAGGTTATTCTATGTGCATGTTATTTTAATGGTTGTAATCTTGTATTCTACGGCTTTATTTTATACGTTCTTAGCGTTAATCCTTATGCCAATATTTATGTTTTTAACATTGTATGTAGTGTTCACTAGCTTTTATAGGATAGAATTGTATAGGAGTAAAATTAAAATATACTATATTATTGGTGCTAGAGAGGTTATAGATCTGAATGATATTAAGGAGGTATACATTAATCCTCCATTCCTTAAAGTTGAAAGCCCATTCACAGTTATCGGTAAGTCAACGATTTCCATTATAACATTAAGTAATAAGAGGATAGCATTTACTTCTAATTCACCACAGTTAATTATCCAGTTAATAACGATGTTAAGGAGAGACCTTAGGAGAAGCTATACTAAAAAATCACTAAGCCATTAGCATAGTTACTTCTTCATAGGAGGGGTTATAATGATTATATTTCTCCATTTAATTTTCCTTGCTTTCCTCATTAGCCTTCTAATTTTCTCCTCTAATTCACTTGTCTTAATTATTGTTTTTAAGACTAAATATTCTCCATCAAAACATGATATTATGGTATATGTTGGGTGAAAGGCTATTATTGAATTTGTTGTTGCATAGTATTCTCCATCTCTTAATACGTTGTATGCTATGTTTTCGAGTAGGTTTAAGTCTATCTTCTTATAATCTCTAGCTCTACGTTGGAGAAATCTGTCTATGAAGTGCTTTGTTAACTTAACTACAAGTTCACTGCCCATTCTCCGCTTTAATTCTGCTCTATTATCAATGAAGTCACTACACTCTTCAGCTAGTGTTAATGCTATTAGGTATAGGGTTAAATTAGCGATCAAGATCAAGCTTACGTTCATGTTCACCCCACATTACACTTACCATTAGGCTTATCCGTAATTCACAACTTATAGTATATTAAGCTACACTTTTGGGTGTAATAGGTATACTATTAGCATCAACAATATATAGTCCTAAGCTATTTAAGACCATTACTAACGATGATAAGATAATAATGGTGCTGTTCGTCATATTCACTATAAGAGCGACATTAATGCTGTCTAAGAGCTCTAATATATGTATGGAGGGAATACGTGAATTAGTAAGCATGTTAAAATATAAATATGGAATCATGTTTTTCCTTCAATTTATGTGTTTTCCATACTATATTGTTAATCAGGTATTTATTCGTCTTTAATATAAGTGTTAATTTAGGTGGTCTAACTGAAACTTACATGTATTAGTGTAAGAGAGATCGTTCTTCCTAAGGACTATAACTTTCATTTAACTGCATCTGCGTATAACTTCTCATGGTATTATAATGGCTCTAAGCTCATAACAATACTTGATGAATCTAAACCAGTAATTACATGTACGAGTAAGATTGACGATAAGTTAAAGGTAAAAATCTATGCTAAAGATAAGGTAGAGGACATTAATGAGTACTTGGAGAAGCTTGAATTTATTCTTGGAGTTAATGAAGATTTAAGTAAGTTTTATGAGATATGGGTTAAGGATCCATTATTTCGTAAATCCTATAAGTTATTGAAGGGACTTCATTTAAGGTGTTGTAGTCTTTGGGATGCCCTTATGATAGGTGTATGCCAGCAAAACGCTAGTTTTAAGCAAGGTTGGAAAATGCTAGCTATGCTTCATAAGGTTCTTGGCAGGAGAATTGAAGTTGAGGATTGGGGCTATACCATTATACCTCCAAGCCCCCTAGATGTATTCAATGCTAAGGAGAGTCAGCTAAAGACCTGTAGTCTTGGATATAGAGCTAACACTATCAAACATATAGCTAAGTACTTCATCGACGGCATGATATGTAATGAAAATGCATTAAGGTACAATGAAGGCGATTTAATTA
>CAYPZO010000181.1:0-3116 GCA_964415135.1 uncultured Desulfurococcales archaeon
GTAGAGAGGATTTTGAATCTCTTCTCTTAGGTGCAACAATTTATGCTACAGGTGGTGGCGGAGACCCGAAGAAGGGTATGTTGATGTTAAAGGAGGTATTCTTGGATAAGGGTAGGGAGCTACTTATCTACGATGTTGAGGAATTAAATGATGACGAATATGTTGTTTCTCCATACTTTCTTGGTACAGCTGCTCCTAAGGTTAAGGTGAGGAAAGAGGTAAAGGTGAATAATCCTGTTACTAGAGCACTCGAAATATACGTGAAGAAACTAGACATGAAGGTAGGTGCATTTATTCCCATTGAGCTTGGTGGAGGAAATACTGCTGTAGCTCTCTACGCTGCAGGTTTAGCAGGATTACCCGTAGTTGATGGGGATCGTGTTGGCAGGGCTGCACCTGAAGTACATCAAGACACCATAGTATTATTTGGTAAGAGTATGACACCCGCGGTAACGGTTACTCCAACGGGGAATGAACTCGTAATTCTTGGTTATGCTGATATAGATGATTATGAAGCAATCCTAAGGCATCTCTCGGTACTAGCAGGATCACATACCCTCATATTAGATGCGCCGATAAGGGCGAGAGAGGCTAAAGAGGTAATAATAAAGGGTAGTTTAAGTAGATGCCTTGAACTTGGAAGAAAAGTAGTTGAAGCTAAACGTAAGGGAGTAAACGTAGCTAAGGTAGTAGCAGAAGCCATGAATGGATGGGTGATATTCAAGGGAGTTATAAGTAAATGGACTTGGAGAAGTGAAGGTGGATTTCTCCTTGGTGAACTCGAAATAAAGGGTAGTGAAGAGTATGAGGGACATGTTCTTAGGAGTTGGATAAAGAATGAACACATAATGATATGGATAGATGATGAGCCAGCAGTAATGCCTCCAGACCTATTCACGTTAATAACAAATAATGGTGATCCGTTGATGAACCGTAACTTAGAGGTAGGATTAAGGGTTAAGGGCATAGCTGCTCCTGCACCAAAGGTATGGAGGACAAATAGGGGACTTGAACTCTTTGGACCTAAACACTTTGGATTTAAATACGATTATGTACCAGTCGAAAAACTCGTAGAGAAGCATATAATGACGTAAACCTAGTTAACTTAATAGCCTTTATACTACGTAGTCCTTTTGAGACTACTAGATATTAAGTGATGACTTTTGCCCTTACTGACCTAAGTGATGATGTCCTCCCTAACTGACATAGCCTTCAACCATATTATTAGCTTATTTAGGACTAGGAACATAGTTGAAACTTGGTGTCTAGTAATGAGCGTTAAGGTAAAATTCGTTTTCGAAGGAGTAGGCACTGTTATAGGAGAATTAAATCCAGATAAGAGCCCAAAAACCTATGAGTTAATAGTAAAGGCACTACCGTTTGAGTCTACTGCTTACCGTTGGGGCGAGGAAGTATATTTCTCTACACCAGTAAGCATGGGAGAGGAGAATGCTGTAGAAGTAGTAGATTATGGGACTATAGCATACTGGCCCCCAGGAAATGCTTTATGCCTCTTCTTTGGGCCAACACCAGTTAGTAGGAGCCCAAATGAAATAAGACCTTATAGTCCTGTAAACGTATTAGGTAAGGTAATTGAGGGAATAGAGTTATTGAAGAGAGTTCAGAGCGGGGTTAGGGTTAGAGTCGAGTTAATGAAGTAGTTAGATTACTCTTAAAATTATAGTATTATTTTACCTCGTATTCTCTATATTCTTTGGATAGTGGAATTAAGCTTAGGTGAAGGAAGTATTGTATGGTATAGTGCTTGCTGGGGGTTCGTCAAAGCGATTTGGTGAAGATAAACTATTGTATAGGATTAATGATAAGCCTATGATACTACATGTAATTGATAGATTAAGTAGGTCTAAGGGTATTGATGAAGTATACGTTGTAGCTTCAAGGGATAATATTGATACTCTAAGGCGCTTGAATATACATAATATAATTGAGGATGATTTACTTATAGGCCCTATTGGTGGAGTATTAATTGCGTTAAAACATTTTGGTGATGCATTCGTTGTTGCATGCGATATGCCTCTCTTAAATTCAGAACTTATAGAATATATAATATGTATATACTCCAAGTATCGAGATAAATACCTAGCATACATACCTGCATGGCTTAATGGGTATCTTGAGCCGCTACATGGAGTATATGTAAAGGAGATAACGCATACTATGGAAGTGAATATTAAGCAAGGCAAGTACTCTCTCTCAAACATGCTACGCAGTCTTGGAGAGAAAGTGTATAAGATAATACTTGATGGTCTTCCACCAAGCTATAAGATTAGTGTATTCAATGTTAATACAAGGGAAGATTTAATGAAAATTAAGGATATTCTAAGGCAATTAAACTAAGTTTACACTTAAATAATACGTTCTCATAATTAAATCATAGTATAGTTATCGCTAATGAGATGATTATTTGAGAATACTTAGAGTATTCATATACGTTTTACTTACAATATATGCATTTGCATTAGTGTTTATTATAGCATTTATAGGTATTATATCTCTAATTGTTGCAAGTACGGTATTAGTTTCAAGAGCTATTAGTAAATTTACTGAATATAGAGCTGATGAAACTGCTGCAAAATATACTTCGCCTCAAGCACTTGCAAGGACCCTCGTTAGGTATGAGGAAGAAGCCCATATATTGGCAAAGGCTATCTACTTAGGAAGGGTAAGAATTGATCCTAAGGCCATACATGTAGATATTTACAGGTACCTAAAAGCTATGAAAATGAGGTTTTGGGATAAATCATATTACATGTTTCTCTCCACACATCCATCACAACCAAGAGGATAGAAAGATTACTTAAATTGCAAGGTTTAGGCGAGAAATAATTTAACGTCTCCCCCTATGTGTAATGAGTAATAGTATGTAGTAGATTATTCCAGCAATAGACATGAGTCCACATAGCATATATATTGTAGTCGTTAATTCTGGGTTAAATAGTGGGTTAACTGTTAATGGATAGAAGGGTTTAATGTCATAGTATATGGGCGAATCGAGTAATACATGAATGGCTGTACCCGTTGATCCTGCTATAATGTACGATTTTAGATTTCTATGGTAAATAGGTGTTAGTAGAAGTTCATCGTAGAGTTCGTGA
>CAYPZO010000182.1:0-3078 GCA_964415135.1 uncultured Desulfurococcales archaeon
TAATATTAAGGATATAGGACCTGTTATAATTAAGGTTGATGCTAAAACTGGTGAACTCCTATGGATTAAGTCATTGGAGTGCATTCTTGAAAATAAATCGTTAGGTAAGGTGCTTATAAATACCATGACCTCTGCATCCGATGGTTATCTATACTTTGCTGGCACTTTTAAGGGAGATGTAATTATAGTTAAATTTAATCCTAAGGAGGATAAGGTTGTATCATCAATTATTTTCGGTGGAGCTAAAGCAGATGTACCGTGTAGCGTAGTTCTCAGTGATGGTTATGTATATGTTATTGGTGATACAGAAAGCTACACGGGTGGTATAGGTGATAAGAAGCAAATCTTTGTAGCCAAAATCAATATCGATGAGAGAAGAATTGAGAAATTCATAAGCTTCGGAAATACATTTAGACCCGATACCGCAAAGAAAGGATTAATAGGACTTGACGGAAACATCTACGTAGCTGGCATAACATTTACCTCAGAAGGCTTTGAGGATATATTAGCTGTTAAGCTCAACTCAACTGACCTAGGAATTATATGGTATAAGTGCATTAAGAGAGGAGGTGCACAATTTGTAGAAGATACTATAATCACTCATGATGGAAAGCTATGCGTTCTTGCTGGTAGTACAGGTGAAAAGAAGAATAGATGGAGTAGTATCATAGCTCAATTTGATCCAAATACAGGTGATGTTGTATTATTTAAGGCCTTTGGTGAACCCAAATTCCCAGGTACCTTATGGTTTCTATGTATGGTTGAAGCACCTGATGGCTCACTATATCTAGGGGGCTCCAAGTATCGTTTCAGGATCATAGGGAAAGTAGATCCGTCATATACAAAGCTTTCAGTATGGGGTGTATGTGGTGAAGTAGAGAAAATGATTATTGGTCCTGGAGAACACTTATACGTCATAGGAACATATGAAAGATCCACCATGTTTGGTGAAGAATACTACGACTTCCTCATGTTATTCTCACCAAGCATAGGCTACCTAGATTGGGTGAAAGCTCCTCCTTGGAGGAAGAAAGGGTTTAAAATTAGCTTCGGAAAGGATTGGGCAGAGCTCTACGACATTAAGCCCGCATATCCTCGTCAAATAGAATGGGCTTTCGACCACGGCTACGTGAATCCAAAGGATATTAAGGTGATGAAGGAAGTAAAGGTAGAGGCTAAGAGCTTAGATGTTAAAGTTAAGTTTGTTAAAGCTGTTGATACTAATAAGCCCATAAGCATAACTGAAACACCAACACCTAGCCCAACTACAGCTCCAACAACTCCTCCAGCGACTACAACTCCAATGACCCCTATAACTTCACCTACAACACCATTAACTACTATAACTCCAGCACCAACAAGAACATTACCAGTATTAAAGACTATACCTGAGCTAAACGTTAGAGTAGAGATACTAAAGAACGTAACTACAATGCCGAGAACAGATCAAGTTACTCATGACAATATGGTTGTTAAGTTCAAAGCAGTAACAACCATAAGGAAAGTCAACGTATATATAGATAACGTTAAGAAACCTGGATACTGGGTTTCCCATGAAGTCAAAATACTAAAATCCAATGCTACTGGTGTTCACTTTAAGATAATTATGAATATCTCTAAGAAGATTGCTCCTTCAGTTGATTACCTAATAATGCCTCCCAAGGTTGAGGTTATTAAACGTGAGCCTGTTATAGCTTTAGATATTGGTGAACCTATAGAAGGTAAGGAGGCAAGCCTTGACGTAATAGTCTTAACCAACGTAACCGAAACAGAATTCCTAAAAGGAATAGAAATAAAGCATATACTAGTACCCGTAGGCGCCGCAGGTATACCAGTAACTCCAATAATAATTGCAGTAGCCGTAATTGTAATAGCTGGAGTAGTAGGATTTAGACTGTTCAAGAAGAAGCCTGTGAAATAACCTTATTTTCAACTAGTTTTTGTTTGATTTAATTGCTGTATTGCTTTCGTTAAATTATACATTTGATCGGGTGTTATCTGTAGCTTAGGTCCTGGCATTAATGGTATTATTGCTGGAGCTCCATCCTTAAGTATTATTATTAATGGTGTTCTAAATGGGATTTTAATCATGGTTAAATACATATGCCATTCATAGAACATGTCCTCAGCAAGCTTATCATGCATTTTATCGGGATATTTATCTACAACTATCCTTATTGCTGTTATGTTCCTCTCATTATTCTCCTTGAGTAATTCTATGAATTTCCTCCAAGTCTTATCAAATTCCTTGCATTCTTCTCTTTCAGCTTCTTTAAAGTACATTACTACTACTCCTTTACTTGGAGGGCTCCACTTCTCATTTCCAGTTATCTTTGTATTATTCGGATAGTCTATGAAGACTCCATTCTCTTCTCTTGGTAGATAAGATATTAGTAATGATAGCCCTCCAGCTACTATACTTGCTATTACGATGAAGCCAAATATTAATGCTACTAGCCTAGGCGTTATCTTCATCAATTTACAGGTTCCTCCTCCTGCATTTCCTCCTTTAACATATATAAATCTTAAATATTGTATTTAGTTATGCTAGTAGTAGAAGGGTGGGTTTGGTGTTAATTATACTTCCTAAACCAAAGTCTACAGGATTAATGAGCGTTGAAGAAGCTATTGCTAAGAGGAGGAGTATACGTAGATGGGAGAAATACACATTAAAGCTTGATGAACTTTCGCAACTCCTTTGGGCTGTTCAAGGCATTACTGAGGAATCTTATGGTTTTCGTGCAGCTCCTAGTGCTGGTGCAACATATCCCCTAGAAGTATACGTAATCATAGGAGAGAATGGTGTTGAGGGATTAAAGCCCGGCGTCTATCATTATCTTCCCAAAAAACATGCCCTCAAACTTCACATTGAGGGGGACATTAGGGATAAACTTGAATCCGCATGTCTAGGTCAATCATGGGTTGGCACTGCTTCAGTAATATTCGTTATTACTGCAGAACTTGAACGTACAACAAGAGCTTATGGTAAAAGAGGTATTAGGTATGTATACTACGAGGTAGGCCATGCAGCTCAAAACCTTTACCTTCAAGCAACAGCACTAGGGTTAGGAACTGTCG
>CAYPZO010000183.1:0-3068 GCA_964415135.1 uncultured Desulfurococcales archaeon
AGCTATCCCTAAAATAATTTACCACTAAACTTATACCATAAAACGTGGTACACAATACAGAGTTCTCCGATGATGTTAACTTCTATGGATATATGAATCTCCGACCAATACTATCCCCCTGAGATAACATCCTTCTGGTCTTCAAGTCCTCTTTTCGCACCATGCAATTCTAGGGAATAGCCTCCCGTAGCAATGACGAACAATCTTGGAGTATGAGCCATTCCCTCATCAACAAGATTCTTAAGAGTTAAAGCCCATTCATTATAAAACGTTGCATCATCTATTACATCAAGACTGCATCCATATTGATTTAGAGACTCTGTGATTATGTGGCGTAGAATTTTTTTCTAAGACCCTTCTCCTTAATGATGCGTCTCAAGTCCTCGTTATCAAGTGTTATGTAGGTTATAGATTTTGGGTTATAACCTATACGAATAGCTTCGCGAATGAGTAGTTTCATGAGAGTAGTTTTACCTACTCGACGAGGTCCTCGGAATACTCTTATAGCCCACCCCTTCCTTTCAAGAATAGGCTTCAACCATTGGTTTACCATTCAGTAGAGTAAGCGACGTTTAATTCGGCTAGACTCAACAGCTTGTATATCAGGGTCTCTAGCATGCCAAGAAGCATCATGCCACCAGGGGTTAAGCCCCTCTAGGATGGTGTTAGGAACGTTTTCTTCCATAGCTCTTCATCCTCGTCTCTAACTCTTTCACTCTTCGAGAAAGCATTTCCAGCCTTACACTGAGGCTCGATACTTCACTATGTAGTTCCTCTGTTCTCTTACCAACATCTTCTTCTAGAGGTCTAGAAGCGAGAAGCTCTGTGATCTTGTCGAGTAGCTCGGTTAGAGTATCTAGTTGTTACATAGATCCTTATGCTCTTCCTCGACATGGAGCAAATACGCTATAGCATCGCCTAGACTCCTGAAACCATACTTATCCCTAACCTCCTCAAGTATTCTAAACACATCCTCACGAATACTGAGATGCCTGCATCCACGTTTAGGCAAGTACCGCCCCAGTTTGGAGTACTTAAACATTAATAGTATCCCAAACAGGAGTACTTAGGACATGCATAGTACCCTTACCTGGAGTGTTTAACGACTATAAGTTGCACGTCCTTAAATCTTTAATAACGTTGTAGGCGTGTACATGACCTTGGCTGTAGGCTTAAATAGGTGTTACGTCACGGCATATTGTACTTCAACTAATAGCTATTATGATCATACTGATTGAATATTAGCTATGCCTACATGGCATATCGGCTATATGCCAGCCCAATGAGCTCCGGCATATATCTGGAGGCCCCGTGGTCCAGGGCTCAAATCCCCGCAGCCCCACCAAAATAAATTTCCTGATATAGCTTCCCCTAGTATAGGCTGAATAGGCATATCATTTTTAGACTAGCATATTGGTAATAGATACTGCGTGATATGTTAGCTTAACATGGGATTAGATAGTACTCTTCACTTGCCGTTGAGGACCTCTTTTTAGGGATTCATTGTATTTTCAATTTCATCTGATTTTTGAAGTAAGTACTACGAGCTCAGTTAGTTTATCAAGGTCGGCTACAATAGTATACGCTGGGGATTAACAACATGGCTAGGGTTGTTCGTGTTAGGTATGAGAATGGTGTTTTGAAGCCTCTTGAAAAGCTAGATCTTAGAGAAGGCGAAGAGGTTCGAGTAATTGTACTTCCTAAAGAGTTCTTCGAGCTTATTGAAGAAATTGAGATTGAAGCCAAAGAGGATTTAGACAAGGTTCTTAGAGAAGGCAGAGAACGATGGGTAAGGTGGTATTAGATACAAGCGTAATCATAAAGGCAGTTCTGAAGCCTGGTAGGTGGTTACCTAGGGATGTCTATGAACGTGAAATTAAAACTCACAAGAAATCAAGGTTATTGATACGGTTGGTAAAGGAGAAGCGTGTGGAGGTATTCTTACCTTTTGTTGCACTTGTAGAGGTAGCTGGTGTATTAACTAGGTTAGCCTCAAGCTCATTAGCTAAAGAAGTAGTTGAATCATTAAAGACTTCAGAAAATTACCACATAGTCTATGAGGAAGAAATTAGAGATTACGCTATTAAGATAGCCCTCGAATTAGGATCAAGCGGCTTCGATACTTACTTTATAGCAGCGGCTAAGATGTTTAGTGCAACACTGATAACGGATGACGAGCCTATGGCTATATATGCAAAACGTCTAGGTATAGATGTTATTCTCATTAGGAGAATTAGTGTCGAAGAACTAATAACCAGAATTAACAAATTGACAAAAAACTAGTTTAATTTAACATAATGGTTAATCCTTCGTGGTATAGCTTCTCTATTGCACACTTAAACAGAGTTACTCCAAAACTAGAATATTTTTCTGCCGTGAGATATCATATTTCAACTAATATATATCTTAATGGTATTCATTAGAATATTATTTCTGAAGCTTATTCATATTAGTTAATATGAGTTTATTCATATTGTTGATTGTTAGAGCCCCGTGGTCTGGGATTCAAATGATCGCGGCCCCACCACCATAGGGTATACAAATTCTCCTTGACATATTAGGCACGTATTGATGGTGTTGTCTAAGAATTTATGGAGGATATGATCGTATCTTGTTCACATAGTTGCTGAATTGTTTCAGGACATGTTGTACAGTATGTCTATTACCAGTTGGTTTATCAGTGTTCTTATGTAGTAGTATTATTGGGAGTTATGGATGGCTAGGGTTGTTCGTGTTAGGTATGAGAATGGTGTTTTGAAGCCTCTTGAAAAGCTAGATCTTAGAGAAGGCGAGGAAGTTGAAATTGTTATTCGTAGAGTACCCGCTCATGTCTTTGGCGTTCTTCTCCGTAGGAGACATGATCTGAAACCTGAGGAGATTGAGAGTGAAGGTATTCTTTGACTCCAATGTCTTCCTAAACTCGCCGGCGTTGAGGAGGCTAAGAAGCTCATAGATAAGGTTGAGTATGGTGAGTGGAAGGGCTATGTAAGCGATATTGTGATTAGCGAGGTCATTTACGGATATCTGAGACTAGCTCTCAATGTCTCTAAGTACAGGCTTAAGGAATA
>CAYPZO010000184.1:0-3015 GCA_964415135.1 uncultured Desulfurococcales archaeon
TAACACCTGATACTATACCCTCTACATCTCTAAGAATACTATTGCTCCATTCAAGTGCTTTTTCTTGACTTAACCCTATAGGATCCAACGCTACTACTATCCTATGGGGTTTGCTCTTGAACTCTAGTATCTTAGCTATACCCATTAAATACACCTATTAAGTACATTCCTTAAGGTAGGAGTAGACATTACATCTCACTTATATTTTTATATGCAGAATCAGCATGAAGTGACACCATAGTAATAGTCTAGGTCTTCTCTAATAATACGTAGAAGAACCCAGTAGTACCATGTTTATGTGGCCAAGCCCTCATAGTACCCTTAAGGAATCCTGGACTAAACGGCTTGTTCAACACAATTATCTTTAACCTCCCCTTATGTTTATTTAGGATGTACTTTACTTGCTCTTCACATTCCTCGGGTAGAATACTACATGTAGTATATAGTATCCTACCACTAGGTTTTACGAGCCTAACGGCTACTTCTAGTAATTCTCTTTGAAGCTTAACTAGCCTCCTTAAGCTTTCCTCATTTAATCTCCATCTAGCTTCAGGATGCTTAGCCAATACACCAGTTGAACTACATGGAGGATCGAGGAGAACTTTATCAGCTACTTCTTCTCCAAGAACATTAACAGCATACCGAGAATCCATTTCAATTATTTCAACTATATTAATGCCCATTCTCTCTATTATTCTCTTCATTCGCTGAATTCTATCCCTATACAGATCCATTGCTATTATTTTTCCTTTGTTTTTCATTATTTCTGCTAGGTGTGTTGTTTTACCTCCAGGAGCAGCACACAAATCAACAACAAATTCTCCTGGCTGTGGATTGAGAATTAATGAGGCTAAAGCACTTGAATCATCTTGTGGAATTATTTTTCCTTCATCAACTAATTTTAGGAATGTAGAGTTGCTTGGTCTTCTAAGCTTAATTACTGTAGGTACGTAGAGGCTTATCCAAGGCCTATATCCTTGCTCTCTTAGTTCGCGTAGTACTTCATCTACCGTTGTTTTCAGGGTATTTACTCTAAAACTTAATGGTGGTGGCTTGTTTATGTGTTCTAAGAATGCTATTAGCTCGTTGTGGGGGAGTATGTTTTCTAGCTTATTTATTAACCAGATTGGCACGTTATACTTGTATTCAAGGTATTCTAGCTCATTTACTGGAATGTATTCTTGTTTCTGTACTTTATCTATTATCTTACTGTACTCATCAGCTAGCTCTTTACCTACCTTTTTCTCCAAGACTATGGGTGTAAAGCGTATTAGTGCTTTCTTTAAGTTACTATCTCCAAGGCCGAAGTAGTGTTCATAGATGAAGGCTCTCAATGCTACTCTAAGCCACTTATTAATCTCACTTGGATTCCTATAATGCTTAGCTATGATTTTATCTATAATTCCCTGTCTTCTAGCAATACCATAAATTACTGCAGTAAACACGCTATCCTTACTAGTACCGAGTATTCCATACTTCCTAAATACTCTCCTCTTAGCTACTTGTCCTGGCTTAATCTTCTCCCATAACACTATTGCTTTGAGTAGTGCTTCAATATCTCTACACGTTATTTTCAACATAGCTAGGCATACCTTGTATTAGCTACTACATTGTTTAGATAATGTATTCTATAAAGGTTAAAGAAGATAAAGGAAGATAACAAGGGAGTTGAATAAATTGTTTATCCTTTAAGCCATCTTAGCTTATCTAGTACTTCATTAAAGTCAGCGATAAATATGCCAACTGCATAATCACTTAATCCTCCAATCCATAGGAGCATGTCTTTATACCTCACCAGTCCTGTACCAAATATAACTAATGGTCTATCGCCATAAGATTCCTCTACTCCACGAGGTGAGAGTAAGTAGTTGCTTATTGCTAGTAGGTTTCCTTGATCATCAATTACTGCTAATCCATTTCGATATGATAGGTCTTCTTTAAGAACTGCATGCCATCCCACGAGATATTCGTTGCTCGATATCTTAACTACGTTAGTAGACCATCCAACCTTAAGCTCCCATGGCTCAAAGCCTAGTATTGGCTCTAAGCTCTCCTCGTACAATACGTGTTCATTTAAGTCAGCTATTCCCTTCCAACACACATCAACATCATTTATTGTCGGCCTTGCTAATAATAGTGCTTTATCACCCTTAATTTCAATGAAAGCCCCATCCTTATTACTCTTAGGAATATACCTTCCATACCTACTCTCTATAGCGAAAAAGCCGCGACTCCTTACCGTGAGGTCCTTACTCACCTTAGCTAATCCCTGAACAATAACCGTCTCTAGGTCTCGGAAAGTATCTCCATATAATAGGTATCCAAATCCCGTGTAAAGTATGTAGTATTCATCATTAAATTCATGAATTCTAGCATCCTCGCATCCCCGGAATTCCCATATTTCCGTAGGCCATAGGATTATCCTTGTAGTTAACGGGCACTTAACGCCCCCATAGATTAACTCATCTATGTTTAGCTCTGCGTAACCAATACTTGATACGTAGTTGTAGTAGTCGAAGATTAGTCTAGGGAATATTAGTAGCTTATCATGTTTTAGTATTGCTCCCGGATTAAACGCTGATAATGGTGTTCGTCTAAGATAATTTACAACGTAGAAGTCTTGTGGTGAAAGATAGATCCTCAACTTGAATATATCTTCGGTTATTGGCTTCCTTAACCCTTTACTATACTTTATTAACTTTAAGGCTTTAGCTTTAAGTCTCTCTTCGTGGAGGGTCTGCACTATTAAGTGCAATTAAACCTCCACCTACACTCTAGCATGAGGTAATTTAAAAGATTAATTCCAGAAAAATTAGTTACTGCTACTACCTAACCTATATCATGGGGAGTATTACTCTTTTACTTGAATTACTCCTAAATAGAGTAGTAGTGTTCGAAAAATTAGATTATAATAGTTTGGTATAGAGTATTATGTTGAGGTAAAGAGAGGTAATATAAAATTGAGTAGATCAGGCAGTCTTAAGAAATGTACAGTGGCAGTAATACTAGTATTAG
>CAYPZO010000185.1:0-3015 GCA_964415135.1 uncultured Desulfurococcales archaeon
ATATACTGCATACGATGGTAAAACAGCTAGATTAGCATTAGCTAGATCCAAGGACTTTATCCATTGGGAGAAATTAGGTATAGTATTCCCTGAATGGAGTTGGTGTAAATCAGGAGCTATACTACCAGTTAAAATTAATGGTAAATACATCACGTACTTCGGGGACTCAAATATATGGATTGCCTACTCAGATGACATGATTCACTGGGTTACTAGTGGGGACTGGGTTGTCCTCAAACCCCGACTAGGATACTTTGATAGTAAGCTCGTTGAACCAGGTCCACCACCTATACTTATCGATGCTGGCATACTACTCATCTACAATGGTGCCAATGAGAATAACAGGTATTCAGTAGGCTGGGTATTATTCTCAAAAGAAGACCCAACAAAGGTTATTGCTAGAGCTGAAGTACCCATACTAGAACCTGAGTATGGATGGGAAACTCGTGGACAAGTACCTAACGTCACTTTTGCAACAGCATTAATTATACTTGATAATAAATGGTATCTATACTATGGTGCTGCTGATACATACATAGGCTTAGCTATAGCTAATATATCACTAAATGTTATACAACCTTAACGAACATCATCTTTCAATATCAACTCTATGTTTAGGAGCAGTAGTTTAATACATGTTCTTTTGATAGTTATTTAATAGGTGTAATAGTGCAATTATATAGAGGGCCCATTTTCATTAGGGCTAAGACCCTTCCAAGTGCTTGGGAGACATCCATTGCAGAGCTTTGGAGTAATGGAATAATAATTGAAACTGAATATGATCAGAAAAGCATAGATTCACCAGTAGTAATCTTAGTCGAGGAACCATTAAGTGAACCAAGAATTCACTTAAAGGGAATAATGGCTGGAAGCCCTAAGGGGTTATTTGAGTACGTTGATGAGGTAATTGAGGGAATTCATGACCACTTAGTAGAAAAATTCGGCTACACTTATCATGAGAGACTTTTCACATATAAGACTCCATGCGGCGAGATAATTAACCAAATAGAGTACATAATTGAAAAGTTAAGGAAAGCTCCATATTCTAGAAGAGCACAAGCCATTACCTGGCAGCCGTGGAAGGACATAAAGACTGAATATCCACCATGCCTTCAACGTCTATGGTTTAGAGTAGTTAATGGAAGATTAATACTACATGCCCACATGAGGTCACTTGACTATAAAGAACCAGTACTAATATACCATGATGGTGAAGTTGAATTAGTTCCTATTGGTGAAGTATACGAAGAAGGTCTTTGGAGGAATTCTTTGGCTCCATCTGTTGGAGAAGATTTAAAAATTAAGTGGATGCCTATTACAAATTGTATTAAACATGAACTGGAGAGGGATGAGAGAATATATGAGGTTGTGCTTCTCTCTGGACGTAGGATTAGATTAACAAAGGATCATGCCCTCTACACGTATAGAAGGGGTAAAATAGTACCAGTACCTACAATAGAGTTGAAGAAAGGAGATTTGATATTAATTCCTAGGAGAATACCGCGCCCTGCAGAACCAGTAAAAATCATAAATATACCATCTCTCATCCTAAAAAGTAAGGCTATTCATAGGAGTAATCGTTCATACCTTAGAATAATTAATGTTAATAGAGATGAAATTAAGAAGCTAAAGAGTGTGTTATATGATATTTATGCCAAATTATATAAAATGAAGAATATTAGAAGTGCTGTTTGGAATGCAATTAACTATGAATATGTACCGATAGAATTATGGAAGGAAGTACAAAACAATGCTAGAGTACGAGTAGCATTTTTCAGTAAACATAACACTATACCCGTATCTATTCCTTTAGATGAGGATTTTGGATACATAGTAGGACTATGGATAGCTGATGGAAGTATAAGAGGTGGTAGGAAACCGTTTAATAAGAAGAGGAAAGTATTTGGAATTCAATTTAGTATAGGGCGTGATGAGGAGTATATACTTTCGAGGGTAAAGAAGTTCTTCAGTAAAATAGGTGTAAACATTTATGTTAATAAGGCGAAAATTAAGGACAGTGAAGTAATTATAGAAGTTCCTAGTAAGCCTATTGAATTCTTATTTAGGATACTTGGTCTAGAGGCATATTCTCCTAAAAGAAGGGTTCCGAAGATAGCATTTAATGCGACTGATGAATTTATTGAAGGGATGCTTCACGGACATTACAATGGTGATAAGCATTGTAGCACAAGTCTAGAGTTGGTAAGCGATCTACAGTATCTATGCCTTCTCCTTGGGAAAGTGACCTTAGCATATATCTATGAGAAAACTAGAAAAGTTACTTTTCCTGACGGGAGAGAGGCTGTTGTCTCATCATATGGGAGGATATACTCTATTATTCCTGAGGGTAAAGTTCCTTCAATGGTAGGAAAACATGGAACAAGAGCGTTAGTAAAATTATCTCTGAATAGTGACATCACATTTGATGTAGTTAAGGAGATACGTGAGGTAGAACCAACATGTAACTATGTGTATGATTTATCAGTACCACCTTACGAAAACTTTATCGGCGGTTATGGTGGTATAGTTGTTCATAATAGTAATGATGCGTTAAAGGCTGCCTTTATGAACATGTATGCGTTCACGGAGCTACAGAGGAGAATAGCTAAACAACTAGGAGTAGAAGTAGGTTATTACATGCACATAGCGGATTCATATCATATATATGAAAGTGACTGGAAATGGGCTGAAAAATTTGTAGAACAAATAAGAAAAGGAACTAGCAGAAAATATTGGAGAACAACCGGAGAATTCGAAAAAATAGCTAAAATCTCAAGAAGAAAACAAGACTAAATCTTCTAGTAATATTCAAAACCTATTACACTAATGGACAGAAGAGTTAATGTGAAATATGCAAGAGAATAAATTACATTATAACTCTCGTAACTGAAGCTAAAAGAGCCATCAGTAAATATTGGATTACGGGTCCCGCAGTCCAATAGCTCCTGACATTAGATTAGGTATCTGCATTAGCCATAGCAGTACTTACATATCATATAAAACACAAAACATTAA
>CAYPZO010000186.1:0-1321 GCA_964415135.1 uncultured Desulfurococcales archaeon
CCGGACCTCCGGCTCCGCAGGCCGGCGCCCTATCCAGGCTAGGCCACGGGCCCTTTTCTACTAATTGATTGTTTATGTTTTAGGGTTAAAAATAATATTTTAAGTTATTTGAGTGCTTCTAGTCCTTTAACTGCCATGTCGTATATTACTTTGTATGGGTCTTTTGCTTTCATTACCGCTGATGCTACCAGTACTCCTGCTGTTCCTAGTTTTATTGCTGCTGCTACGTCTTCTCCCGTTGTTATTCCTGCACCTGTTAGTATTGTGACTTTCCCGTTTACTTTTCTTATTAGCCTAACCGAGTTTGTTACTACTTCCGGTTTTGCTTTCGATACAGGTATTCCTGTCCCAATCAGTTCTGGTGGTTCTACTGCGATCATGTCCGGTTCGAAGATTGCTATTGAGGCTCCTATTTCTGGTTCATCAGCGCAGACAAGCGTTGTTAGTCCTAGAGCTTTTGCTTTTTTAACTAGTTTGTAGAGATGTGTGGTTATTAGTTTGTGTTCACTATGGTTGAGTAATACACCATCAACTCCTATTTCCTTTATTGCTTCTAACGGGATGTAACCTGTATGGGCGCCTGGATTTATTGGATCCGCGTGTTGGGCAAAGACCGGTATTTCTACTATTTGTTTTAGTTTGAATAATTCTGTGAATGGCGGTATGACTATTATCGTTGCGCCTGTTTCTTTGTATACTTTTTCAGCTGATTTAGCTATTTCTTCTGCTTTTGATCCAAAGGCTTGTGGATACGCTTTAAAGTTTATGGCTACTATTGGGGGTTTATACTTCATGTTCATTACCTCTATTCTAAGGGTTAGAGGATTATTTGATTATATAGATTGTAATTAAAAAAGAGATTTCTTTAGTGTATGGAGTATTGATGAAATGTTTACTCTGTTGCTCCTGTGAGCATTTCGCTTTTTCTTATTATTACTTTTGTCGCTTCTTCTAGTTTCTTGAATCTCCCCTTTAGTTTTTCAAGTACTTGTGGTAGTGTTGTGTATTCCATTTCTTCTGGTCCTAGTCTGTGTGGCATGAATGGTCCATGTCTTCTGATGTAGTCTGCTACCTCCATTGCCTTCATTCTTGTGTACTCAAATGCTGGGTCATCGAAGAGGTCTGCTGGTCCTATGAGTCTTCCATTCTTTACCTGGAATCCTAGTGCTACTATTCTTGGTGGCCCGTCGAATCTTGTACATTTAGCATCCTTCATGCTTACTGGCATTAGTGGTCCAAAGTGGCTTCCTCTCATCCATCCTGCTACTAGGTGTGGGAATGCAAATGCTTCTAATACTTCACCTACTGCTGGTAGTCCATG
>CAYPZO010000186.1:1421-3003 GCA_964415135.1 uncultured Desulfurococcales archaeon
TCTTGGAAGGCATTCCAAGCTAATCCATGTATATCGGGGCTGTCGACTCCCTTTCTATGTGTCATTATTAGTTCTAAGTCATCTCCAGCATGTGTTACGTAGAAGTCTATTAGTATTCCTTTCTTCTTACCTTCAGCCAACACTCTACTTGCTGCTGCTAAGGTGTCTGGATGTGTTATGTGGTGTCCTGCAAGAGAACCTATGTCTGCTTTTATTATGCTTATAGTTATTTTTTTATCCTCACTCATGAATTTAGCCCCACATGTATTCTTTGGTAATTCTGACTTGAAAGAGAGTTATTAAACTTTCTTGATAAAACTATTGGTTGAAACTATTAAATGCGGGAATAATTAGTGATTAACTGGTCTCCTCTTCTTTCTCTTTCATTAAATCTATTTCACGTGGGATATAGTAGTATTCTCCTATGCTTTTTTGATATCTATCAAGATAGCTGCCTTCTTTATTTACTCTAGGTCTATATGTTTTTGGGTCTCTTCTAAAGGTTATTTCTAATTCTTTTAAGAACTTATTCATTCCATCTCTAAGGTTTAGAGGTGGTGTTGCCATGCCTCTACCGCCTGGTTCTCCACTAAAGACTATTAGTCTATCACTAATGAAGTCTTGTAGACAGAGGTCATGTTCTACTACGAATGCTGCTGCACTTTTCATTCGTGTTATTCTTTTTATTATCTTGGCTACAGCTAGTCTCTCCTCAATGTCTAGATATGCTGATGGTTCATCTAGTAGGTATATTTGGGCATCTCTAGCTAGGCATTGTGCTATAGCTAATTTTTGTAGTTCACCTCCGCTTAGATCTTCAACATGTCTATCAAGTAGTTTATGAAGTCTAAGTTTCTTTACAAGCTCTATATATATCCATGATGCAGGATTAAGAGATTCTTCATTAGCGTTTCTTAATACTTCTCTTACGGTTTCTTCTTTAAATATTTTAGGTGAAACGTATTGTGGTTTGTAACTTAAGCTTAATCCTTCTACATATACTTCTCCTTTATCTGGTTTTAGTTCTCCTACAATAATTCTTACAAATGTTGTTTTACCTATACCATTAGGTCCTATAAGACCTAGTACTTCACCTATTCTGATAGTGCCTTGAGAGACTTGAAGAGTAAATGATCCTAACTTCTTGTATATATTTGTCCATGTTACTATGGGTGATGTTGGCTCAACGTATTTTTCTGTAGGTGCATATATGTGAAATTTTATTGCTTCAGGTCTTATTCTCATGTTTTCTGCTGGTAGGTATCCATTGAGGAAGTGGTTTATTCCTGCTCCTGTTCCATAAGGTCTAGATACTATACCGAAAACTCCTGGCTCACCGTAGATTATTGTTACTAGGTCTGAAAGATAGTCTAGTACTGCTAGGTCGTGCTCTACAACTATTGCATACTTTCCTTTTACATATTCTCTAATGATCTTAGCCATTCTGATACGTTCTCTTACGTCTAAGTAGCTGCTAGGTTCGTCGAATAAGTAGACATCGGCTTCCTTAGCTAATGTTGCTGTTATTAGTAGTTTTTGTAGTTCTCCACCGCTGATTACCCTTATATCTCTATCCCATATT
>CAYPZO010000187.1:0-2954 GCA_964415135.1 uncultured Desulfurococcales archaeon
ATTCTTTAGCAAAGCTCTGATATCTTCTAGTACTTCTAGAAGCGAGGATGTTAGTGTCTTCAGCTTCTCGGGGTTGTGCTTAGCTAGGTGTGGAGCTGCAATAGCGCATACCGTGAGGACATCGCGTGGCAGAGCGTTGAAAGCACCTTTGTAGGTGTCGTAGAGCCTGCCAAGAATCCTAGAACCCTCTGTATCGTTGATGCGCTCCCTATCGATCTGATAAACTTCTCTAGCGTGTCTATACCTATCAGTACGTAGCCCAGAAAGACTGAGTGGCTGCGTCTTGACAACCTATCTTTTCAGAGGTTTGTTGAGAACCCTCGACACTATCTCTGCAAGTAGCTTGGACTGATTGTACTCCTCTCCTGTATCAACATCTCTCTTAAGCTCAATAGAGTTAGAATTGTGATGAGGTAGAGAGATTGTAATAGCTACACAATGAGTTTCTGCTTGAGGGTGGTTCTCAACGACAAGTTCTGGAGATGCTTCGCTGAAGCTAAGATGCAATGTTTCCTTTATAGCTTATCTACGGATCTTCCAGAACGTTGGTATTGTGCAACTATATTATTAAGGCTTAGGAACTATAGAGATAGTAGGTGTTGCTGAGATGGCTAGGGTTATCCGTGCTAGGTATGAGAATGGTGTTTTGAAGCCATTAGAGAAGCTAGATCTTCGGGAGGGTGAGGAGGTTATTGTGGTGCTGAAGAACTTCGCAGGCTTCAAGGATGAGATCCCAAAGATTGTTGTTAGGACTAAGGAGGATCCTGTTGAGAGATTAAGTAGTGAGAGAATGTAGTTCGATATTGAAATCTATGATCGTAGATGTTAGTGTATTTGTGGATTACTTCGTTATTGTCGAGGGCAGAGAGGATAGACATAGGATAGCGGTTGAGTTTCTGAATAAGCTATCGGATAGAGGCGCTATAGTCTATGAACCATTTGTTTTCGAGGTAGAGCTCTGTGCAGTTCTAGTTCGATACATAGAGCCTAAGTACGTTACGGAAATTCTTGAAGTAATACTTAACCATATAGCTATGATTAAGGAGGATGAACTTCATTCAGAAGCTAAAGCTATAGCTCTAAAGACAGGTTGTAGAGCAATTGATGCTTACTACATAGCAACAGCTAAGCTCGTTGATGCTATCTTAGTAACAAATGATAGTATTATGAAAAGTAATGCCGATAGAGTAGGAGTAGAAGTTTACTACCTAGCTAAGGACTACGAGAGACTGCATAGAATTCTATGGGTTGAGTAAGCATGAAATAGAAGAGCTTCATGAAACAATATGTGCTGAACAGATTTCAAGAATATCCTTACATACCCAGTACCAACATACTTAAAGAGCTGATCATCATGGCTTAATAATAGCATCGGCTATTCTGACCTTTCATATTGGTTATCAAGTAATAGCGTTCATGTCTATCCTTACTGACTATCTGTTTAGAAGCTCTTTAATATCAACTGATATGAATACATGCATAATGTTCTGGCCCCCTAAGCCGGTGGTCGCGGGTTCAAATCCCGGCCGCCGCACCATGCTTTCTCATCATCCTTCCCCATAAGGATCTTGTCCTTGACTTGGCGCTTTTATTTTCAATGTAAGTTAATTAAACAAAAAGTAGTATAGTTACACTTCATTAACTATACGTGGTGTTGGCGAGAGTGAGACCAGTAATTATACTGATAATAGGAGTATTTGCTGTTTCCTGGGCAGCTATCTTCGCGAGGCTTGCAGCTGTAGTAGGCTATATTGCTGCTTGGTGGAGGCTACTTGTAGGCTCCATAATTTTATCGCTATACATAGCTCTTCAAGGCAAGAAGGTTAAAGTTGATAGGTATTCTGTAGCAGCTGGTATTGCTCTTGCAACACACTTTAGTCTATGGCTAGAGAGTTTGAATCATATGTCAATAGCTTCATCTACTGGTATAGTTGTTTCCTACCCAGCTATTCTTTTACCATTCGAGTTCACTGTGCTCAAAGAACGCTTTATGAAGCATCAAGTTATCGGTATTGTAATGACACTAATTGGTATATACATACTCTCACAGCCATGGAGTGGAGCAACACCTATAGGAGCATTATTGGCGTTTCTAGCTGCTGTTGCAGGGTCTATTTATTTTCAAATAGGTAGAGTTGTTGGGAGAAGTGGTAGATACGTTGCTAGTTATGTGTCTAGCGTATATCTTATTGCCTTAATTACAACAACATTGATATGCATAGTCATGGGTTCAAATCCCGTAACGATACCTATAGAAAGTATACTTTACCTTATACTTATGGGATTAATACCTATGGCGATAGGTCATACAGCTATTAATTATGCATTAAAATTCTATCCAGCAACATTAGTGACTACAGCTATAATTTTTGAACCATATGGAGCAACGATATTAGGATGGATGATACTTCAAGAGACTCCTAGCATAATAGCACTAGTAGGCATAACGATAACTGTTAGCGGAATTATAATAGCATTGCATAGACCAAGATGTTAAAAAATACAGAGATAACCACTAAACATTACCCATAATCTAACTAACTTCCACATAACTCTCCAAATAAATCATCTTTATCAATACTATATATGATTACTACTTCATCATCTTTACCTGCAGTGATTGTTATTTCATCCTTATACTTAGCTATACCACATACAAATACAGTTCCCGGACTTCTTCCCACGTACTCTCTTGAGTTAGGAATTATTATTGGCTCCTTAGTCATTGAGAGAAGCTCACCATCATTAGAGAGTATGGCAGCATAAGTATAATATACGCCATATTCATCAACACTATGATATATTAGTAAATACTCATTACTACTTATCTTGGCTGCAGCATTACCTCTAGTCTTTACCTCATCTTTTTGAGGAAGAAGTTCGGGAACAGGTTTAAGCCCTTCAAAAGATACTATTGCTCCATTACGAGGACCCACGAATATGCCTCCAATACC
>CAYPZO010000188.1:0-2923 GCA_964415135.1 uncultured Desulfurococcales archaeon
TATCCAAAATTTAAGAAGAAAACTTAACTCAACGCCGTAATACTTGTGAATATATGTTATCAGACTTGAAATACCATTGAAACTATAGCACAAAGGCTCTACGTAATAAGTATTTAGAGGATATATAAATAAGCTAATGAGATGAAATATCCCCTTATTGCTAAAGACTATGAAAGGAGTCATTATAGCTATGATTGCCGTAAATATTCCTGAAAGTAATGCTAACGCGTTTTTAAGTGAAATTCTTTTGGCAATATATATGAGTACAAATGGTATTATTGGGAGTAGAATATGTTTAATCATTAAGGATATCCCCATTATCATTCCTATAGCAAGCATTTTCCTTAACATTAATTCTTTAGTGTTAGATAGGAGTAAATATAATGATATGAGCATAGGAGTTAGTGCTAATTGATCGAACATACCATAGATGCCCGAGATGTATATTACCATGGGGTTAAGGAAGTAAAGGGCAGAGGCAAGTAACGCGTACTTAGTTTTACCTGTTATCCTTAATGCCACTAAGTATATTAGCGCATAATTTATCATGTCAGCTAATATTAATATAGATTTAACTGCCATAATCCAGTCAACACTAACCTTAACATAATACGTACCGTCTATCCAATAGGTATACATGTATGCTCTTGGAGCAAAGTAGTATCTAATGAACCCTAAGATTACAGCCCATAATGGTCCATAGATATAGGGCCAAGGATAGGGCCATTGCTCAATTACATTAGAAGACGCGTAATCGTAAAACTTCAATCCGTGTCTAAATATAGTATTTGCAAATCCTAGAAATTGTGGTATATCCGAACCTGTTGAATATGGTGCTAGATAAGCTCTAACAAATGTACCAATAACTAGAATTGTAACTAACATTATGAATGATGCGCGCTTCATTATTGTTAACCTATATCTTAGTTATATCCTATAGATTCTAGCTCTCTTAGCACGTCTTCATCTGTTAGATCTCTCCACTCTATATAGGCGTCAGCTACAGCAAATATGGGACCTGTTCTTGGGTTTAGACATAGTATTGTATCTACTTCTTCACAGAATTTTAATGTAGACTCTATATTACATGTTGGTATAGCTATATATACTTTACTTGCTCCGAGTCTTTTTAAGAAGTTGATTGCTGCTCGCATGGTATATCCTACTGCAATACCATCATCAACTACAATTACGTTTAATCCCTTTAAGTTAGAATATGGTCTATTTTTCCTCAATACCTTTTCTCTTAACTTTATTTCATTTAATTGCTCCTCTATAGCCTTCCTTATCTCGTTCTCACTTAATCCTAGGTATGAAGCTAATACCTTATCTACGTATACGTTACCTTCAGGATCTACTGCTCCAAATCCTGCTTCGCGATTCCATGGTATGAGTAATTTCCTACAATTAACTAAGTCTAATTTAGCATTAATTTCTCTAGTTATTCGGATGGCTATTGGTACTCCTCCTCTTGGGATAGCAAAAACATAGCTAATATTTGTGAATATCTTTTTACATGCTTTAGCAAGTTTTAAGCCTACATCCTCCCTATTAGTGAATACGCCAAGCCTATCGAGTAGGTCTTCGTCATAGATTATGCATTTATACCTAACTAATTTCAATACCTAGCTACCTCTTATCTTCTGAACAGATGTCTCTCTATCTACTCATATATGTTAATTAATAAAAATTAATGCTTTATTCATGGAAGTAAAGCTTTAGAATATCATACCCTCAATATTACTATTATGAAGGTGATTATAGATGAAGGTGAAAATATGTGTATTTTCCTTCCTAAGAGATAAACTTGGATGGAAAGAAAAGATTATGGAGTTACCTAAAAACGAGGCTACATTACATGAAATATTATCTAATTTACCTGACTTAAAGAAATACGTGTTAAGAGATAACAATGATGTAAGTGATGAATTCATGATACTTGTTAATGGACTTAATGTAAAGTTTACTGGAGGTAGTAAGACAATAGTAAAGGATGGAGATGAAATCGCTATATTTCCTCCAGGCGGTGGAGGTTAAGAAGTTTTACTCACAATTAAGTGCTAAACATTTGTTTATTGGATGGAGTTCTAAGGGGGTCTTAGATAAATCATTACATTCTCTTAATTAGCATGATTTCATGACTTATGATCTTATGAGGATACTTTTTCACGACGTTCTGATACATGTTTTCACTTATTAGTAAACGTAATTTAGTAACTCCTGATTTTCTAGCTATGCTGGATATTATAGCTAATGCTGGTTCTATATTCATTACATCATTGGTCCATAGTGATAGTTTCGCCACATCTCTATTGCCCCAAAGGCTCTCGATTATGTAGCATGTTCTTAGTTCTGGTATGCAACCTTCAATACTTACTATTCTATTCTTCTCTATAGCATATCTCCAATTGCTTTTAAGCCATGCTACAAAGGATGAGAATATTCTAGGTGATATGAACTCCATGTTCTTAAGGACATCATAGTTATCAGGAAAAGGCTCGATACTATATCGCTTTTGAACCTTGATATCAATTCTATTAACATTTATCTCTAAGTAAACAATATTGTATGCAGTTTCAGTTATACCGCACTTCTTATAGAACTCTACAGCTTCCTTAACTGGCCATACAGCTATAGTATCACATTCATGTTCTTCAGCTAACTCAATTGCTTTATTTACAAGTGCTTTGCCTATACCTCTTCTCCTATAGTTTTTATGTACTTCTAAAACATCAATGTATCCGCATTTACCAAGAATACCCCTTTCCTCGCCTATGTAGAGCTCTAACTCTCCAACAATTTTACCGTCAAGTTCTGCTATTAGAGGATATTGGTCATTTACTAGAAGATTATTTATATGTATAGCACAAGTCTCAATACTCATCCAAGGACCTCCATAACTCCATCGTTCAGCTACGGTGAG
>CAYPZO010000189.1:0-2902 GCA_964415135.1 uncultured Desulfurococcales archaeon
TAGCCATAGCACTCCTACCATACATACCAGGAGACATAGCCAAAGCAATCCTAGCGCCGAAACAGCATATAGAATCAAAAACTACAAACTCAAACACACTAACAACATAGCTGTCTTCCTTATAGTTTCTTTTTAACTTTCCTCTCTAACTCTTCTAAAGTTATTATGTTGTTTGTACTTAACAAGTTCTCTTATCTCTTCCTCTGTTACCGCTATGAACACTATTTTCTTGAATTCTCTAGACAACACCAAAGCCTCTAGTTCCCCGTTTCACCCTATTAGGTGCGTCCTTCAAGCTCTTTCAGGCATTTCCTCCCATAGGATACCATTCAGCAGGTGCAGCAAAATCACTATCAACAGCTCCATTTCCATATCTTCGCCTGCCGCTTCGTATAGTTATCTAAGAGCTTCATGCTTTATACTTTAATTTAGCTAAGTTAAGGATAAATAATGTTTAAACTATTTTATGATTTAGGAGTAAGCGGCTATGGCTATCCCATTGAAAGCTTTTGAAATAGGGTATTCCGTTTACATTCCTGGCAAATATGTTGTCTGCTTACATGTTTCACTAAATTCAAAGGGCTTAGAAAAACCCGAAATATTAGCATCCATATTTAATGTATTTGCTGAATTCAAAATACCCGTGATTTCAGTTAAAATGCCCACGCCTAAGCCTGGGGAAAACGTTGAACTATCAGTTTTCGCCGATTTAACTAAAAGTAGAAATGTTCTTAGAAAACTTGTTGAAAAGATCCGGTCTTTAAGGTTTGTTGAAAAAGTCGAAGCAATAAAACCTATGTTTAAAGGCTTTACTGTAGACACTACTTACTCCCAGCCAACCCTTGCTGGAGGTAGAGTTATTATTCTTAGAGAACCTGCTTATGAAGGCTTTATTAAAGGACTTAGAGAAAGATTCGGCACCGTAGGCAAGGAGTTCCTATACTATATTGGTTTAGATATGGGATATAAAGTGTTTAAAGCACATAGTAAAATTATTAGGAAAGTCGGCGGTGGCCTTAAAGAACTTTTAGTCTTCTTGAAAGAGGTATTCAAAGACTCAGGACTTGGAATAGTTGAACACATAGACATAGACTTTGACAATAAAACAGCCATAATAAGAGTTCAGAACTCGTTCGAATGTAGACTATTTAAAGAATCAGGAAATGTAGAAAGCCACGTCATAAGAGGCTTCATCGCAGGCTTCATGAGCTCCCTTTTCAAAACAAAAGTAAACGTCATTGAAACAAAGTGTATTGCTAAAGGAGACCCATACTGCGAATTCACAGTATTCTAAACGAAAAATCCTTAAACACTTCCTCAAACATAACCTCCATCCCATTAAACCTCTCCTCCAAAGCCCGCACATAACACTATCTTGCTCTATCCCTCAGCTATCATGTCAAAGGCTTTACAGACGCTTTAAACCTAACTCCTACATTAAACATAGCTACTTCTCAAAGTTTATTCGTTTTAACGGGAATTGGCTATGATTTTTCAACAGAAGAAACTATAGCACAACCTGTTTTTGATGATCTAAGCCTAAACTATTCCTGCGAGTATTTTTAGAAATGAAACATGGCCACAACCCTTCTAATCTTAGACCTAATCGCAGACCCGCTTATAGGTAGCTACGAACCCCCAGGAACATTAACCATGATAGAAATGAAGCATTCACTGCAGACACTATGTATGCCCCTATTCAGCATCAAAGCATTTAACTCAAGACACAATATAGCTGAAAGTGTTTTAAACTAGGGATTCTCCTAAACACACGCACATTCTAACATGCGCTATGATACTCTTCTACACGCCTAAAGAAAAAACACGTGTAACCTCATGGGAAAAGACAGTACCCGTTTAAACTATACAAAGCAGTCTATAAAAGAGCGTATACACGTATATTAACATCTCCTCCAGCCACCAAGTTAAATATAGAACTTTTAAATTAGCTATGTATGTTTCCTCAAATTTCTCATAGTCCCTACTTGATGCAGCTCTGCTACATGCCCTACAGGATTTACCTTACATCCTCTCAAAAGGTTTGTAAGCGCTACTAGTTTATCTACATCATCTATTATAGCTTCAACTATTAATGCTGCACCTCCTCTATGTAGACAGCTTTTAGGTAACGCTATGAATCTTAATTCCAAATATTTACGTGAACAATAATGCATAGTCTGTATTCCTTTCTTCTCAAGTTTCACATGCCGTAATATAGGACATATTTCAGCCCTCGACTCCATAGTTATAGCTGTTGCTAATGTTATTGCATCTTCAGAAGTCGCTATTATGGTATTAACTTCCCCCTATAACATTTCTAACTATAAGAGAATAAAGCATTAAAACCTGGGCGCTTCGTTAAACGCCAAACCTTATTACCCACTTCCCAGCGCCCTTTTTCGAATATTCTTCAAAAGCTTAAGCACCTAAATTCTACAAAGTGTTTTCAATAGTTTTTCTCAAGAACATTTAGAAGATTAACATGTCACCAAAGAGAATGAAACAGTATACTAAGCATTCTCTCAAGCTCTCTAAGACTATAGAAACAATTGAGAACATTAAGCACTTTCAAACATAGAAACAAATACTTCTAACATCCATACTGTAACTCTCCGCAGCAAATACTTCATAAACTCTAGAGAAATAATTAATAAACATAAACTACACATGAAGCAACGTAAATAACCCTACGAAGCAGAACAGTCTCATATAAACAATACGTATCCGGAGCACTGCGACAAACTACACTGTACCTTCAAATATATTTTCTTAGCATAAAATAAAAACCAAAGAGTCGAGAATTCGCTTTAAACATGCAAAACGAGTGCTCATATCCGGCCTTTACAGGCTACTATAATAGTTGCTTTCCCCGGTTTATCTCTAAAGTAAAACTCGCTTAGCT
>CAYPZO010000190.1:0-2895 GCA_964415135.1 uncultured Desulfurococcales archaeon
GTAAGGAAAACGCCTACACCGTTAAGAAAATGGTATTAATATGGATGCTAACTGGCATGTTAGCATTTCTTGCAGGTAGGATAGCATTATGAAAGCACTTAGTCGCCACAAATGCTCTTTCTAGTATACCTGTCAACGAAGTCTACAATTCCATTACTCTTAACGTATATTATTCCTTCAGCTCTAAGCTTCTCCAATAACCTTAATGCGCTAGGTGAGAGAATTTTATCGACATCACTTATATTAGCGGGTAATGCCTTACATATCTCATTAACTACTAAATCCTCATGTCTTAATCGTGTATTGTCTTCCACACACATATCATTTGCATTAATTACTTCTACCTCATAATCACTTAATTGGGATTTAAGCTCATTGTAGAATTCTTCATCTAGAGTCAATATAATAGCATTATATGCAATGTTCTTTATAGATTCAATATAATTATCAGTTACTATTACATTAATGCCTAACTTGCTTCTTAATTTCTCAAGATCAATCTTATCCTCTTTATTAATTAATAATATTGGTTTAAATGATAACTGAGTCATTATTTTTGATAATCTCTTTAAACAGTTAATATTTGATAGAAACGACTTATCGAAAACGGCTATTCTCCTCTGTACATCATGAACCTCTATTTGATTAGTGGGCTCATAATTGTTATACGTGGTTGTAAGTGAAACTTCAATATCATTACTTTTACTTGTGTTTTTAATCCTACTTAATTTAATCTTATGCAACCTATCGGTGATTCTAAGACGGGTTCTAGCTTTAAATGGAATCCTAATCGCTAGAAACCCGATGATTACCATTAATATGTACATGGATATATATCGTAGTTGTGTCTTTAAACCAAAGTCACTATATAGTATCATGTATGAAACAAAATTATCGCCTTTAAACTCAACTATTACCACGTTAGCATCTTTTGTTAAAGGCAATATTACCTTATTTGACTTAATTGGTATATTATATAACCTCTTCCTCCAACTAGCGTCTAGGTATTCAATGAATAATTTAACGTTTGTGTTATTTATGTTGTAGCATAGAAATTCAACGTACTTTTCCGAGTATAAAGTAACTAAATGAGGTTTAAGATAATTAATATTAGCGTGGTTACGTTTGTTTTTGAGAGCATTCTGTCTATAGTGTTCATAGTTAATTAATAGCTCACTTGATTTACCACATATATCTTCAACATAAACATATGCGTATGTTGATGTAGGAGTATTAACATTGATTTGAACATTGCCTACATTAAGTAATTTTAAAGGATCACCGCCTAATGGATAAATTAATGCATATTTAATGACCACATCATCGATAATGTGTAAAGAGCCGTTTTTAACTTGAATCCTTGGCTTAACTACATCTATTTGCACGATATATAGACTGTTATTCATAACCACTAGGAGTTTATTTTTATAAGCATCAATAATCCTTGAATGTTTCGGTAAATCGACTTCCTTTAACTTAATCCATGTATTACCATTGCTTATGAATTCTATGATTTTTTTAATTAATGAATTACCTGATTTAGTATTGTTAATTACTATGACCTTAACTTGACCATCTAGATTACTAGTAATGAATCCATGTAGTATGTTACCTCTACATAGTGTAATGTTGTTGATATACGTCTCTCCAGATGTTGCTAATAGTAATAACGTAATATTATCGCTATGCTTTACATCTAGTATATTGAGTTCATTGAAGTGATTTGACACTCTTACTACTTCTACACACGTGTCATTACTGATATTGTAGGAATATATTGTAACTGATTTATTTGTAAATGTTATAAAGTACGCTTTGAAGCCATAGAGATATAGGCTATGTGGGTTATTGAAGAGTAGTTTCAATGACTTGTACTTTACCTTTCCTATTTTAAGGTCTAGTATAGCTACTTTGTACCTATGATACGCTTTAAATGCTATGATCATATATGCTGTGTCATTCTCTTTTAGCATGGTATAGTCAACTAGTTTCCAAAAATATGGTAATGTTATTTTCCGTAAGTTTATTATTCTTCCTGAGCTACCATTAATGTAATATATATGTAGTTCTCTTATTGGAGTTATTATCGTTATTAAAAGCGTATCGAATACCTTTATCGATGAACATAGTGATATTGAGGTATTCACCCTTAGCTTATACCACTTATTTTCCATATACACAAAGAGTATGTTGTTGGCTTTTATGGTAATTGCGTATTCATTGATGTCACAGTGCTCTACTCTACTACTGTCTACTGGTGTTTTTATGAACACTAATTTTAATGCGTTATCTATGTTATTGGACTTAGCTAATTCTTTCTCATATCCTACACCTACAGTTAAGATAGGTAAGATAGTTATCATTAGTACTAGTACTAGCAGTATGAGAGTTATTGCTAGTTTACTGTTCAAGCATTCCCCTAATTATGGTTCAAAGTTAAAAAGTGGTATACAGGTTAAGGGCATGTTATTGTTGTTTTTTAACTCTTTTCCATGCTTCAACAATATCATATCCATATAGTTCTTTGAATGTTTTTCTACCTTCTTCAGTCATTTTCTCGGGTGTCCATGGAGGCTCCCAGGCAAGTTCAACTTCTACGTCCTTTACTCCCTTAACGCTTGAAGCAGCTGATTTAATTAATTCGCCCATCATGAATGCCATGGGGCATCCAACAGCTGTTAAGGTATAAGTTATTTTTACGGTTCCATCCTTTCTTACATCTATATCATATATCAGACCTAAATCATACACGTTTATTGGTATCTCGGGATCATAGACTTTCTTTAAAGCTTTAATTATTTCCTCCTTCAACTTTTCTCTTTCTTCAACGCTAAGAGAGCTCATTTAATTCTTCCTCCTAGTTTCCTTAATTCTTCTTTCAAACTCTTAATTACA
>CAYPZO010000191.1:0-2889 GCA_964415135.1 uncultured Desulfurococcales archaeon
GAGCAAGGCTATGTAAGGTATATGATGGAGAGCTTGTTAAGTGGATTAAATACATAGTACCGTTTAAGGGAGTAGATGGCAGACAAATAGATATTGAAGTACAGCTAAGAATTTATTCTAGAGTAAAGAGGCTTGACATATATATCAATGTAGTGAATAGAAGTGAAAACCATAGACTAAGCATGTTATTCACAGTTCCATTTAAGTCAAGGAATATAGCCTATACACCCTTCCTAGCCATAGAGAGATCCATAAAGCCACCCTACTCACCTAACTTCATAGAGAAGGTTGATACATGGAATTTCCAAGAATGGGTAGCATTAGAAAACAATGGTAAGGGTATTGTAGTAACAGCTAGGGGATTATACGACTACAAGCTAAGGGAAATAAATGATAATACTGTATTACAGTTAACCTTGTTAAGGTCTATAGATCGTTTATCTAAGGATAACCTAGCTACGAGGAGGTGTAGTGCAGGTCCAAGCTTTAAGACCACCGAGTCTAAGGAAATAGGATACTATAGATACGAGGTATCAATAATACCCATAGCAAAGTCATTAGAGGATGCAGTGCATGAAGTAAAGACTTTTCTTTACCCACCAATAACACTAGTAGCTGATGGCGAAAGAAGCCAAGGAAAACAATCACTTAGGACCATAAGCTTAGTTGAAGTAGAGAAACCAGTCGAGCTATCAACAATAAAGTTTACCGAGGAAAGTAGTAATAATGTGGTTGTAAGGCTCTTTAATCCATGGAGAGAGAAGGTTAAATCAATAATCCATTTTAATGACCTCGAAGCAACGGAGATATGTGAAGCAAAGTTAAGTGAAGAAATAATAGAATGTATGCGTTTCAGCAAAGAGATAGAATTGGAATTTAATCCTGGTGAAATAATAACGCTAATATTGCGGGACTATAGGATAACCATCTAATAGCGCAGGAGGAGTTATATTTTTCCGCGAAAGTCTAATAAGTGATACTCACAGTATCATACTGTGAGTATCATAGTTAGGAGACCTAGGTTAGAGGAGTTTCTTCGTAGGAGTAGTAGGAGGCTTCTTTATGGTAGGAGGAAGACGGGGAAGACGTTCTATGTGAGGTATGTGCTTTCTGGTTATCAGTACTTTATAGTGAGGAAGGGAGGGATTATACATGATCCGGTGGAGGATCAGGAAATCGATACTAGGACCTTTATAAGGTTATTAGGGAACAGGACAACATTATATTGGATGAATTTCGTAGAGCTGAGCCCAGACTGTTTGATGCTATTCAGGCTGGTATTTGTAGTGAAAACTTAGTTTTTATAACATCAACTATGCACTACTTTAGGAGGTTTACGAAGGGTACTGAGGCTCCTCTTAAAGGCTTATTCTCGATTATGAAGTTTGAAGAAGCAAGAAAAATACTCATAGTACCTGGCGAAACTATTGTGCCAGAAACTACACTAGAGGTATGGGATGTAAGGACAATACTGAAGGAAATTAAAAGAAAAACAAGTAGGCTTGCTGAACCTCAGTCACAATAATTGAGAAAATGTTTGTAATGAATCTACAGTATGAAATATCCGAGAATTAAAAATATATTAAATTAATGTTTATGAACTGAAATCCATGTCCTCTATGACGTCATTACAGCTTAGATTCATTTTCTTGAGCTTAGCAATAGACTTGATATGTAGTAGTATATTGGGGTTTGGAAAGCTACGTCTCTTCCTATCCACTCCTCTTTAGGTATATGGGAAATTCTCTCTATTCTCCTATCTATGGGTATAACTATGTTCTCGTATAGCATGTAATTCAATAACCTATAATAGCCTAGCTCATCGATATTGTTCATTATATTGGATAGTTCTTCTAAACACTGTCTAGGAGAAATATTATTTTCCCTAACATATCTCTTTAGGACACTCCTACACTTATTTATCATTAATTCTATGAAGAGTTTTACGCTCTAGTTCATGTTCTTTAATAAAACTATTTGTCTTAAATTACTGCCAGTAACACTCCAAATAATATTACCATTTATAGGGCATTTAAATAGGTTTAATAGTTTGAAGAACTCTTCCTTACTAAGTTTCCATAACATATATATGGTTAGGTTCTTACCTAATTCCCTTGTAAACGCGTCTATGACTAGTTATTCACTTGAAATAAGTATTGAGTGAACTTCGCAATTAAATTCCAATACTATATCATATTTTCTTACTTAAACTAGATACGGAGTCCCTAATCATTACATTATATTTTCCTAAAACTTCCACCTACTTCGTCAAATATAATGATTAGCTTCTTATTCTTAATGCTTAATATCCTGGTTATTGACTTGAAGACCTCATATAAGTTAAATAGAAGCTCTAACTTATCTCCAAGAACATCCTTTATAAGCCTTTCTAGAGATCTTGTAATTGGAGTTGGCGTAAATTTAGAGAGATCGTTAATTTCGCTTTAAGGTAAATGTATATAGACTGCGATTACATTATCCTTAAGTACCGTGTTAATAGATTTAGTTAATGCTCTGAATAACTCGGTTTTACTGCAACTCCATGGTCCGGTAGCCACGAGTATCCATGAGTTAGAGGGACTACTTGATTTAAGGGCTTCTAGCATGTTTTAAGTATAGAGGATGCTTCCTCTTCACGATTAATAAAATTAATGTCAAGATCTACTATAATGTACTTCTTCATCTCCTCTACTACTCTATTTATGGACATTACTCTCTAATTAAACTTAAGAGGTTATTGTATGTAATAAGTTTTATACATGAGCAGTTAAGACTATGATATCTTTCTTGTAGTTTTTGTAAATGGCTTAAATACAAGCCTGATAGACTCTGAGACAACGTACATTATTGCTCTTAATGCTCCCTCCTTTTCACCTATTTCTGCTACCT
>CAYPZO010000192.1:0-2875 GCA_964415135.1 uncultured Desulfurococcales archaeon
ATAGCTACATGGAATTTAGGTGTCAAAGCCTCAAGATATCTAACCCATACTTTATTCATAAAAATGTCAGGTACAGGAATCAGATATATACGTGAGTAATCTATTCCTAAATCGTCTAGCATTAATTTTAACATGACTATTCTTTCACCAGCCGTAAATGGATTTTGAAGCGTATGGCTTTCTTGAGCTGTACCTATAGCTATTATCAATTCATCAACTTTATTAAGAGCCCACTTGATAACCTTACCATGACCTTTATGCGGAGGCTGAAATCTACCTGGAAAAATACCTCTCCGCGTATTTAATGTTATTAATGCTTTATTTTTAGACATATCTTATCACCTATATCTAATCTGAAGAACTCTCGTGCATTTCCCATATTAACTCCAAGTTCAAGTAAACCGAAACTATCGATATAAAGACAAGGAGAATGCTTACTAACTTCGCTAAAAGTTCTCACGAACTTAACACTTACCTCTCTACCATGAATATTTAATTGAACCAGATCACCAAATTTAACTCTATTTAATAAAACTTCACCACGTATGTTTAATACTAAGTTGCCAAACTTATCAATATGTATTACCTCGGCGATGATATGATCACTATACTTGTCAATAATGTTTAAGCTCAAATCCTCTACATCACCTATATTTAAGCGTTCGCCGAAAGTGTCGACATTTATACCAAGTGACAAGTAGGCTGCACATGGAGCAAATATATCTCTGCCATGAAAAGTATAGGATACAGGTTTTAAGAAGAAAGTTTTATTGGACAAATCAATTATTTTCACTATTCCATCATCTTTAGCTGCAGGTAATAGGACACCATTATCTGGACCGATGAAATAATAATTAGTTGTTTCTATAGCAATAGCCCTTCGTTTACCCCCTACACCAGGATCTACGACAACTACGTGGATAGCACCCTTCGGGAAATACTTATATGAAGCGAGAAGTATTAGTGCAGCTTGTCTTATATTATATGATTCAATGTTATGTGTTAAATCAATTATTTTAGCTTGCGGATTTATGTTATAGATTACACCTTTCATGATACCTACGAATGGATCATTTAATCCGAGGTCAGTTAATAATGTAATCACGCCGCAGGGCTTTAACATTATCTACCCCTACTACTTATTACACCTATTACTTAAGTTGAGAGTAAACTATATGTTTAAACTTTATAGTGATCATTTAGAAATAGTTCATTCTTGATGAAATGGTTAGCGAAATAACCGTTCGCAGCAGATTATGGTGTAGTTAATATGGATAAAGAGCTATGGCATCAGTGTAGAAAATTGTATTTAGAGAGATTTTCTAGCCTTAAGTATAGTATTAGCCCTAATCATGTAAGGTTAGCTGAAAAGTACGGTTACCTACCATATATGATCACTAGATACGAAGAAATATTTAATGGTGAATTAACGCGATTTCTTGAAGGTAATGAAAGAGAAATACCTGCCTCCATTAGGTGTAACGACTTAAAGATTCCTTGCATCACGTTAATGGAAAAGTTAAGAGAAAAGGGGGTAATTTTATCACCAATACCATGGGCTCCACATGGATTTTGGATACATAGATCACCCATAAACATAGGCTCTACACATGAATATCTTAGAGGCTACTATCAAATTCAAGGAGCAGCCTCAATGCTTCCAGTATATATCTTAAATCCAAAAGAGAGTGAAATAGTGTTAGACGCTGCTGCAGCACCAGGCATAAAAACCACACAAATGGCTCAATTAATGAAGAACCAAGGAGTAATTATCGCCGTAGATATCTCGAGAAAGAGAATGAAAGCTCTTAGATCCAACATTGCTAGACTCGGTGTTCATAACGTCATTGCTATCAGAATTGACCTAAGAAAATTCAATACAAGCATCAAATTCAATAAGGTATTATTAGATGCGCCATGTACTGGCGAAGGATTGATCCCGATTAAACCTGAAAGGAAGAGGAGCAGAACAATGAATGATTTAAGGAAACTAGGATTATTACAAGTTGAAATGCTGCTTAAAGCCCTAGACCTAGTACAAGAAGGAGGAATAATAGTATACTCTACATGTAGCATAGCCCCCGAAGAAAACGAACTAGTAATAGACACAGTCCTTGAAATATATAAGCACGCCTCAATAACCAAAATACAATCAGCAATAGGATCGAGAGGACTAACAAAGTATTTTAACCTAGAATTTACCTATGACTTACAATATGCCATTAGATTATATCCATATAAGCATGGGACTGAGGGCTTCTTCATAGTAAAGATCATAAAGGGAAGGGAAAGATAAAATGAGAAAATTAAAGTTCCTGATATTAAATAAAAGCGAACAGTTAATCACCATTATTACTAAAATAATCAATGCGAATGTTCTTAGAGAGCTAATTGATAGAGACTTCAAAAGAATGATAGCTCTAAGCGGGCCTTATTCTGAGCTATATGTAATCAATGAAAAGCAGTTAACGCTCATATTAGACATACTAATCAACACAAATAGGCATCCATATTATGCGGGAATGTACATAGCAAAAATAAACAAAAAAATTAATGAGAGAAAAACTATAAGGGAAGAAGATATTAAGATATCACTCACATTTACAGAACTAGCGTTTACTAAATTTAATTTAAGGAAATCAGTTATCGTTGTTAATGATTGGGGAGAAAAACTAGCACTATATGGTAGGGACATAATGGCTGGTTCTATAATAGACATGCACCCACCTATATTGAAGGGAAAATTGGTAATAATAGCTAACAGGATGAGCGAATTCATAGGTATTGGAACCCCGCTATATAATTACAATGAAATCATTGAATTAAGAAATAAACAACCTACACAAATAGTTATAAGAAATGAAGTAGACCTCGG
>CAYPZO010000193.1:0-2872 GCA_964415135.1 uncultured Desulfurococcales archaeon
CATCCAGAATCCTCACAATCTGTATCATAATCACAATCATTATCATGCCCATCAAAACATTCCTGCCAAGGATCACCATCTTCATCACTTCCACTCGGAGTCTCCCATGACCAATAACCATTAGCATATGAATCCAACCAGTAATGACAAGTTCTTCCACCAGCCGAAGCACATTCATGAGAAGAATCACATGGAATAGCTATACAACTAGAACTGCAGTAGAGATCGGGATAAGCATCACTATCTTCTGTATCATAGAAAGTGTCTGGGTATTTTCCATTACATTCTTCACTTGCACCGCACCCATAATCGCATTTCCCTCTATCCTCACCCGCACAACTTAATTCATTCCAATCGCAATTTCCAAAGCCATCACAACTAAAATCAAAAACACTTCTCACTTTCTTTTGCAAGCAAATTTGCCCTTGTATAGTCCGCATTACATTCAACACATGAATGCTCCAAAGAATTCCACTTACCTATCCTTTTATGGCATCTCACGGCTATACCACCATAATCCGAAGCACCATCTGCAAAAACACAAGTTTTTCCGTTGTAGGAGTTGGTAGGAGGACACATATTATTGTAACAAAAAGTGGTTGAGGTATCTTCGCAGTTCATATGCTCTACATAAACTCCTGAAGAGCAATAGCATATATCAGTTAGTAGATCTCCGGCCGAGTAGCAGTCCCCAGCAAGATAATAATATTCATCTCCACTACAAGGTGTATCAGTAGATGGATAAATAGCACAGATCCATCCACTATTATCCTCGCTATCAAATCCACATATGTGATTACTGCAGTCTGAATTCGAACTTAGTGGCGTGGTAATATTATAGTAAAACCTACTTATGATTCTTTAAGTAATACTGGAACTTCTGGGACTGTAAGTTGTTTGTTATGCTAGCAAAGATAAAGCGGATAACATAGAGAGTGTTAAAAGAAGTAATGTATTTTATACCGATAAGAAAGAACCAACAGAAAGTGTTTCTCATTCACCTACTTCACCAACTGACCAAGATCAAGTAACTTATACAGCAACAGGTTCGGATAGCGATTCTGCCTTGGACAAAATAGAAATTCATGTTGAAGGTAGTCTAAGAAAACATGCGATTTCAGTGGAGAGACTACAGAACAAAGTTGCTCTTATACAGAGGGTCTTTATTCAGCAGAAAGTACTCATAGCTATGGAAGCTAGGGTTTCTAAGGGTCTAGTGTTTTGGTACTTTAGGAGTAAAGAAGAACTAATTATAGAAGTCGCTATACAGAGTCTTCCACTAGGAATTATTGACTCGTGTCTGGAATCGGATTTAACTGGCGAAAAATACTCATGTGCATTGGGAAGGACTATATGAAGAAATACAGGGATCCCGTTCAACTAGTCTTCTTCTACACACAATGGCTATAGAAACGCTATACAAAGAAATCGCAGAAGAAATAAACAGTTTATGCGAAGAAAAAGCCAGTGAAATCGCAGAAAAAGTATTTGGTAGTCTTCAATTAAGGGAAAAGTTAGTCTATAGTATAAATGAACATACCAGCGTTAATACAGCAAGTGATATAGTAGAGGTTAAAATTTCAGTCTACTAGTGATAAAGAATACTCTAAAGATTCTATTACAATATGGAGATTTAGGCAAGATATTATTCATAGTGATTGGGGGCTTTTCTTTATAACATCATTGGCTATGGGGTTCTTGGTAAAGTAAGAATAGTAGTCAATATTAAGAAGGTTAAAGAGTCTCTTGGAAAACACCACCAAGTGTTAGCATAGACTTAGTCATGGGTATAACGAAGACTATAAGAACATGCTGGAGGAGCGTATTTATAGTTAGGAGGAGTTTCTACATGTTATTGATAGAAATACCTTACTGGTTTAAGTCTATACAAAAACTGGAGGCAGAGGCACCAAGCAAGATAGTGATATTACTAAGAAAGTAGTAGGGTTCAGAGTTAGTAGAGTTTAAATGCAAGGTATTGAGCTCCAGGAAGAGAATGAGGTATTTAGATTAGTTATAACAGGTAAGAACGGCTTACCCAGGATCATAAAGGATCTATGTAGAATCCATGAGAAGACTATGAAGCTCTACGGGAAAAGCCTAGAGCATGATAAGGGTTTTGAAAGAATTGTAATCATAACTGAGATGCCCTCGTAATTGGTGAAAGTCCTGATCCCACTTAGTTTTATGTAGGAGTGAAAAGTAAAGGTAGCATTACGTAAGCTAATAAGTTGTTTAGCGAGTGAAATAGTATTGATGGGTAAATGCTTCCCGATTTATAGTATAGCCAACATGGAATATATGTCCAGAGGAGTATGAAGAGCATTACTCCAGGTCCAAAAGCATAGTGAATACTAGCAAATACAAAAGCATTAATAGTGAATGCTAGCCATACCCTCCTCACCCTCTGTAATGTAGCAGTAAACAAGTATCCACGGTATAATATTTCCTCTAAAGGACCACATAGGAATACGGGGCATATTGAGAGAACTAAGAGATCAGATAAGGTTTTAATCATAGTACCAGGTTCCTTAGACCACCACATTGATAGCCCAAATAAGCTTACAATATAATCACAGAAACCCCATAATACTGACGATGCAAAGACCAGTATAGTAGCAAATACATAATACCTTTTACGGGCACTCTTGAATCCTATATCTCTTAAGGAGATCCCCATCTTCCTGAGTAGATGAATTAATAGCAGTACTACGACTAACTGGTATGAACTATAGATTATTAATGATGGTAGCCAAGCAGTGCTCAAATTTAGTATTGTAGCTAGAGTACAAAGATCAATACCTATGATCATGAGTGACTTAGTGGTAAGACTTGTTAGTAAAACAGCTACCCATGCTAAGGGAACATACTT
>CAYPZO010000194.1:0-2868 GCA_964415135.1 uncultured Desulfurococcales archaeon
CTATGGAGAAAGCATAGTTAACGACCCATATAACTCTCTATGCCTAAACAAGGTAGTAACACTACTACTATCATATGATGAAGAAAAATACGCGCTAGTATACCTATTTGGAAATAATGCAGAAGAAGGAGTTAGAAAAAGCATAAGGGAACTAACAGGTAAATTGGGATTAAAGGACTTAGAAGTAATCACACCTGATGATCACGTATGTGCAGCAACAATAGCTTTTGAACCATACCTACCCGTTAAATATTCAAAACAACTACTAGAAGGAACAATAAATTCAATTAAAAATGCATTAAAAGACCTAAAACCAGCTAAAACCTATTACTTTGAACTTGAAATAGACAATATACACGTACTTGGAGAAAGCATATACAAATTGCTTGAAAGCTTAAAACATGTAGGCTCCTACGTATCAAATACAATTAAAAAGAAACTAGCACTAATATACCTAACACAAATACTCATCATGATAACTACACTACTTTTAACCTAAGAATACGACCTTATCCGCGAAACCAAATAATACCTCAAACTATAAAGTAGTTAGGGGCTGAACTGTGATGTTCAAGCCGCTTAAGCTTGCAAGTACCTTAATACTGTTGCTAATATTATCGACATCTACTACATTATTACCTATAGCGAATACAAATAATACGAACAAAAATGTCAGCTTCAAGCACCCCGAAATGCCCATAGAATACGACTATATGGTAACAATACTATCAGATGACTTTGAAAACTATACGATAAACACCTTCCCAAGCAAGAGCAATTGGACACTAATAGAGGAGGGTAAAGGAGCTAAATATCAATGCATAGTCATGGAGCCTAAAACAAATAATAAAGTACTTAGACTATGGGGATTACCCGAAAAACCAGCCACTATATCATATAAACTCCCATCAATCAACAAGTTATTTCTACTAGCCATCTCCATGGACATATACATTCAAGAAGAAAAAGCAGTAATAGGTATCAGCATAGGTAATGTCACTAAGGTAGAGTTTACTGATAAGGGAACCTATGTTAATGGATTAAAAGCTAGTAAGTGGTCTTTAAGGAAAGGTTGGAACTGGATATCTATAGTCTACAACGCTATACAAGGCAAATTAACCATGTGGATTAACACCATTACAGCTAAAGCTAAAGTAACTAAGAAAGGAACTATAGGTGATATACAAATAGAATCTAAGTCTCTAGCATTAATCGATAACGTAAGAATAGCTTACGTACCAGTTAAGAATATTGAAAAGATATGGTCATCACGTAGAACTGGCACATCAATATGTATGTTCGCATGGCATCCAAGCAAAAACATACTGTATATAGGAACTGCTGTTGGAGCAGTATTTGAATACTTTGATGGAAGACATCTAAGAACATACAACTTCAAACACCCCATATTAGATGTAACTTGGTCTCCAAATCATAAATACATTCTCACAGACCATGAGGGCATATCAGTAACCCTATACAAGGAGCCAATAATGGGTTTCGTTGAAACCGTATGGAGTAAGTATATAGACTTAAAGGCACCAGGAGTATCCACGATATTTACTTCATGGGCACCTGATAGCAAGAGATTCATGGTAAGTGCAACAGGCGCTATAGAAACTATTTGGGGATACTATTCATACATTTCCAAGTTATACTTATACTCAATTAACGGCACCTTACTTTGGTCCACCGATATACTCTATGATACATTAATATCAGATGTGGAGTGGTCACCTAAAGAAGATAAAGTAGCATTCCATGAACTAAGACTGACAAGTGGAGATCATGAAGTAAAGTACGTAAACAGATTAGTAGTAATTACACCTAAGGGTAAAGTACTATGGACTAAAAACTACCAAGGCAAACTTATAGTAGAAATAGAATGGTCCCCAGATGGTGAGGAATTAGCAGTTGCTACAGAAGACAATATAGTATACGTGTATTCACCAAATGGAACACTGCTATGGAAGACCAAGAAGCTGGAAGAAGTAATAGACCTCGACTGGTCACCTAATGGTAAACTACTCACAATAAGTACTTCTAAAGGAATATACATGTTCTCAGCAAACGGAAAACAGTTATGGTTTCATGAAATAAAGGGTGCAGGAGTAATCAAGTGGTCTCCTGATGGAAGTAGGATAGCTGTTGCAACTGGAGAAATAGCTCACGTATACGCATTAAACTATACTGCTTGGATAGACATACCAGAAACCATAATCGTGGGTAAACCAGCAAACTTCACCATACACCACACAAAAATACCAGCAACAACGCTAAACTACATATTCGACTTTGGAGATGGCGGATACTCTCACCTAAATAAAAACCCAAAACACACCTATAAGAAGCATGGATGGTACCCAATAGAAGTAACAATAGAACACATAGAAACACACTACACAATAACAAAGTTCAAGTGGTGGATCTACGTACACTCACCACCAATACCAGTAATAACAATTAAACCAGCAAAAGAAGCCACTACAGGAACAAAAATAGTCCTAAATGCAACAAAAAGCTACGACCCCGATGGAAATATAACTAGCTATGAATGGCTAATAAACGGTACACTACTAGGCAGAAAACCAATCATAGAATGGACGCCAAATAAGCCAGGAACATACAACATAACACTAAAAGTTATAGATAACCTAGGACTAACAGCAATATCATACGAGGAAATAAAGGTAAAAACACCAACCACTACAACACCTACAACAACCGCTCCCACATCAACCACCCCAACAACAACTACGCCAACCACCACATCAACACCAACTACAACACCAGCACATGAAGGACCATCACCCATAAACATAGCAATCTCACTCATAATAATACTACTAATAATATACATCATCGTAA
>CAYPZO010000195.1:0-2862 GCA_964415135.1 uncultured Desulfurococcales archaeon
AGAAATTAACCAAAATTTAAGGAATCAGCTAGTTAAGAAGGAAATGCATAAATGGCTCAATTTACACCTATCGATCAGGGTAGAAATAAAGCCATATCAGGAGTTCTCATTTAATGTTAAGGGCTATATAGGAACTCTATCGATATAATTAGTATTAGTATAAGCTATAGCATTTTTATATGTTAGAATAGCTTAGGATGTAATGGGGGTTGTAGTCTATGATGTCAAGTGGTCAAGAATTATATGATGTTGAAGATTTCTGGAAATTCAAATTACAAGTGGGCTTAGTTAAGGAGGCATCTAGAGTTCCTAGAACAAGAAAACTCATTAAACTCAAAGTAGATTTTGGAAAAGAGGAAAGAACAGTAATTGCTGGTATAGGAGATCAGTATTCTCCAGAAGACCTTCAAGGTAAAAAGATGATTTTTGTAACAAATCTTAAGCCTAAGAAAATAGCTGGTATAGTGAGTCAGGCAATGCTATTAGTGGCAGAGGACGATAGAGGGAAGGTATATTTAATCACAGTAAGTGACGATGTACCTGTAGGAACAAAGGTATGGTAAGGAAAAACTAGGTAATACACCAATACTTAAATACCCCAAATGATACACTCATCGGCAACATCTAGGCTTGATTATATACAAACTATACTATAATATGATAAAGGATGAATTGTCTATACCTAACAGGGGATGGTCTACTTGGAACACTACTTATGTTAATATAAATATGTTTTCACTTCATTTTCATTTAGCTTATTATTGTATGCGAATAACTTACTACTTAGGGGATGAAGAAAAGAGGGTCTCATGAATAGTGATGAAAGCCGGAAACTCTGACCAACACTATCTACACGGGTGAGATTTATGTGGAGAAGATATGGAGAAGGTTCAATAACTGCTTGTATGATATGAGGGTAACTATCCGAAAGACTGCTCAATTATAGTTAAGAGCGTGTAATCTCGTATCTAGAGGTAGTGATAAACCAAGACACTATTTATATGTACTCAGTTTGAACTCTCTACAAGAATGTTGATGGAATTGGTACATTAAAAGACACATTTACTTCCATTATAATTAAAACCTTCTTGAGGGTTAAAGAGTCAGACGAAGAGGTTATAATGGAAATGATATCAACAAAAATCAAAGGCATAAACTCTAGAGAAATTATCCTTTATTCAATCCACATCTAGTCACTATAATCTCTTATAGATTTCGATTACCTGTTGTCTAAACTTCAATAATTCCTCTTTGCTTGGTTTCCACCCTATACCCTCTATGTGAACACCTATACATTGTGGTGCTCTTGCCATTGGTACTTTCTTAAGTTTAAGCTCAAGTCTAATCGCCCTTAATAACCTATTGTCTGGTAGCTTTAGTATACTGTTTTCGTAGATTACTCCTTCAGTTAGGCAGATACCCAATATTATAAGTCTAGGCTTACCCATAACACTCAGAAGCCCGAAGACGTCTACGAGTACTGCCTTACCTATAGGTGAGCCAGAGAGTGTTATTGCTTCTTTGATTTCTTCTACTTCTTTCTTTTTCTTTCTAAAGAATATCATATTGTATATCACCTTAATACTTTTGAGGTCGGTTTAGTACTATGCACCCTTCCTTTATGAATATTTTACGTTATTTTCGTTCTAGCCATTTTTGCTGCTTGTATGAAGTCTTTCCATGAAAGGTTAAGCCATTCTGAAAACTCATTGTATAGTGTTCTCGGTATTGTTAGTCTTCCTTGTTTTTTCGTGTATTCTATTATTTCCCTATATGCTCTCCATCTAGCATCTATTCTTGATTGTGATAGCTTTATTGCAAGGTCTATATCTTTATGTGTCTCATATTTTGCCCTCAATATTATTTCAACTATTTTATTAATTCTACAAGGTACTCCAATTACACTTCCCCTTAATACTACTTTTCGCGTTGGTAACCCGTATTCTCTTGCTAGTGTTGATGTTAATCCTTGCCTTGGTATTATTTTATCAACAATACCTCCAACCACGTATACCTCTGCTTCATCTAAATCTCTAGGCGTCAATGGCTTCTCTGCATTTGGGTCTAATACTATTATTTTATCTGTTTTGTATTCTTCAATCACCTTGTCTAGGCTTTTATGCTCTATCCTTATCTTGTTGTGTCCTGAGAATTGATTTATTTTATCAACTATGTTTATGGGCGTTGATGTTAATGCTAGGTTTAGGTCCCATAAATACTCTCTTAGTATTGATAGTGTAAATGATATTTGGTTTAATAGTAGGTTTTTCTCTTTATCTAGCAGTAGGTTCCAGTACTTTAGGTCTACGATGAATAATGGTTTTATTGGTTGAGGTATTAATTGCATTAACTGTTCTAATCTTATCGTTAATCCCTTATCCTCTCCCGGGTAAACTGCTCCTACTTCTCCTAGTTCATGTATGGTCTTTACTTCTCTTTTATGCAACGTGAATACCATGTTATTCCATGGTTCTTCGTATAGGGTTGTCCATCCCTTGCTATTAGTTATCCTAATAACATTATTTATTAGTAGCATATGTATTAGTAGTTGTTGGAACTTATTTTTAAGAATGGGTAATTCTTTAGGTTTTGCTTTTGAGCCTATAGATGTAGTTCCATAGTTTAGGAGTAGTGTGAATAGTGCTTCTCTGGGTTTTTCCAACATGGTCAAAAGCGGTGTTCCTCATGTATTTGAGGTTTACTTGAATAGTCCTTGTTTTTCTATTTCCTTGCTAACTTCTTCTACATCTTTATATGTATCTATGCTTCTCCAGAATACGTTCCTATACCTATATGTCATTATCTTGTTTTCTTCAGCTAGTTTGGGGAAGGTTGTTCTCTCTATATCTCCTTTCTCAACGA
>CAYPZO010000196.1:0-2849 GCA_964415135.1 uncultured Desulfurococcales archaeon
TGTAGGGGTCTTACTGTTGTAGGTTTAGTTCTCATTACTTGACCTACTTTTAATTTGCCTTGGAAGTTCTCTGAATATGCTCTCACTATATCGGTTAAGGTTATTATACCTACTAGGTTTCCTCTACTGTCAATTACAGGTAATCCACTAATATTGTGTCTAATCATGATTTTTGCAGCTGTTTTTATGCTCCTATTTCTCTCTATAACAACTAACTCTCTGCTCATAACTTCACTTGCTGTTATATCGTCTAATGGTCTATACCTCTTTCTTTGTAAACTTAATACTTTTACGAAGTCTGTTTTAGTTACTATTCCTATTGGTTTTTCTCCTTGAGTTATGACTATTCTCCCTATCTTATGCCTTAGCATGAGGTTTCTAATGTGTGCTAGTGTATCTGTTGGTCTAGCCGTTATTACCGGGCTTGTCATGTATGAGGAAACTCTTATGGCCATACCTATTCACCTTCCCAGAGAAACTGCGTATATTAAGTCTTTTTCAGTAATAATTCCTATTAGTGTATTATCTTTTGTAACCAATAAGCTACTTAGATTTTCCTCAATCATTTTTCTTGCCGCTTCACCTATATCTTCGTCGGGACTTACTATACTAATGTTTTTGTTCATTACTTCACTTACTTTGGTCTTTAATGCTTCTTTAATATCTCCTGTAACGGTCTTCTTAAATACTTCATGGCTTCCAAAGAATCGTACGTAGTCTTTTGCTGTGATCATTCCTACTACTTCGTTTTTATCATTAATTACTGGTAATCTCCTTATCTTTAGCTTAACCATTATTTCGGCCGCATCAATCAGTGTAGAATCTTCACGGATTGTTATTACGTTTCTGCTCATAACCTCCTTTACTTTTATTCCCCATAGTTTGGGTTCTACGAAGTGCTCTACTAGGTCCCTTTCAGTTACTATTCCTCTAACCTTGCCTTCATCTGATACTACTGGTAATACACCTACATCTGCTACTATCATTGTTTCAAGTGCCTTGACTATCGTATCACTAATCTTTATTACCACTGGTTTATCATTCATTATTGAACTTGCGGGTTCATTAAATGCGCCATAAATATTATCGTTATGTCTAGTCCTAACTATGTTGTATAAGGGTCCTCCTCCGAAGTAGTTTACTAAGTCCATTGCCATAACTATTCCCTTAATAATACCTATTGTATCGGTTATTGGAATTGACCTGATATTGTATATAGTTATCATCCTAGATATTTCACCTATTGGCGTTGACGGCGATGCCGTATGAACATGTTTTGTCATTATATTTACTATGTCTCCTTCCTTTTCATATACATACGATGAAAAGCTTGGTTTTCCATCACTTCTTAACCATCTATATCCTTCAACTCTCTTAAATGCTTTAAAAGCTGTGAAACCCCTATACATGATATTACTCTCCCATGCCTATGTATTTGAGGTAAGCTCTTATAATATCTTCCCTGTCTATTATACCGCACATACGTTCTTCATCATCTACAACTATTACTCTTCCAATTTCATACTTAACAAGAGTTCTAGCAGCTTCTATTAGCTGATGATCACGCTTTATCGTTATTGGAGGTGTTGACATTATTTCTTCGATTTTTGGTCCTCTTTTAGGACTACTTTCAGATTCTAGGTCTATTCTAGTAAATCCGTACTTTATCAAATCGTATTGAGTTACTACACCTACTAATTTGCCTTCGTCATCGACTACAGGGAAACCAGCATATCTATACTTAACCATTTTACTCCATAGCTTTGACACATGGTCTTTACGATTAACTGTAACAACATTGGGTGTCATGAACTCATCTACGCGATACCTTAACGAGGGATGCTCTCTATTCACTAGGACATTAATTATATGGTCTAAACCGAAAACGCCTAGGTAGGAGTTTCTTTCATTTACTACTGGAACATACCATTCATCTACACTTAACATGCTTTTCAATGCATTTACAACAGTAATGTTGGGTGTTAATGTGACTTTAGGTTCAATCATTATATCTGAAACTCTAGCATTTGATTTAGTTGATGAAATTAATAAAACACGTTCTCTAGTAATTATTCCCTCTAATCTACCTTCATCGACTACTGGTAGAAATCTAACTTTTAAGCTTCTAAATAATTGGCGTGCTTTAGTTGCGAGTTCTTTTGGTCTTACGAAAGGGTAATTTTTATCATAAAAACGTGAGATGGGGATTTGTGCTATATCCAAATAGATCTTCCCTAGATATTATAGTATTTACTAGAATATTAAAGTTTAAGAATGTATTGGTGTTGATCATATTTGGATGAATTAGGATTTAATGTTATCTCCTTCTACGGAGGTAAATTACCTCTAGCAAGTTGGGTGCTAATCTTAGGATGTCGTATTCAGCTATAATTCCTACAAGTTTTCCATTTTCAATAACTACTAAATGTCCTATGTTTTTAGACACCATAATGTCTGCAGCATCTTTAAGATCGGTATCTGGTGATACGTATACTATTGGCTTTGTCATTATTTCTTCAGCTTTAGTTGTAAAGGGGTCTTTTCCCTTTGCTAGAACTCTTTTAATTAAATCATCTTCAGTTATTATTCCTATTACCTCTCCTGCTTCATTAACTATAACTATACTGCCAATATTTTCCTCTGCCATCTTCTTTGCTATTTCAAAGACATTTGTATCAGGTGAAGCTGTTACTACAGGTGAAGACATTATATCTCTAACCTTTAATCCACTGCTCATATTCAGCCCCTGTATTCTAAGTTTTTATTGTATCCGTTTCCTAAGAATAACACTCCACTTTTAATATTTTAGATTTACCTGGTATCCTTTGTATTAGTTCATTAATATCTAT
>CAYPZO010000197.1:0-2843 GCA_964415135.1 uncultured Desulfurococcales archaeon
CCAGGGTCGGGGCCTAAGGGGTCATTAAGGTATGCATATGCACGTGCTCTACATCCTCCACAAACATATCTATATGGGCATCGACCGCATATACCCTTTAACTTGTCCTTATCTCTAAGTTCACGTAATAAGGGGGTTTCTAACCATATTTTTCTAAAACTTGTATATCGTATGTTACCGACAATTATGGGCATAAATACACAGGGGGTTACATCTCCGTTTGGCTGTATAGCGCAATAAATTCTACCAGCACCACATCCTCCAATAAATTCTGCAAGTGCGGTTATTCCTGGATCGGATCTTGCTACAAAGTGTGTTGGTGCTGCTACTTCACCTCCACTACATTGGAGAACCACTCTCCCATATTGTGGTGCTGTGGATACTATTTCTAGTCCTCTCTTCCTTGACTCAAAGTATAGCTTTCTAAGGATATTTTCCCTTAATATAGGATCTAAGTCTAGTTCTATTATTTCTCTTCCTCTACCTACGGGTACGAAGTTAAAGAAGACTACTCTCTTTACTCCTATATCTTCAGCTAAATCTAATATTTCATCTATCTCGTTAATATTATCTTTAGTGAGAGTTGCGGCCATAGCTGCTGACATATTTAGTTTAACAGCATTCTCTAAGGCTTTTACTGCCCGATACCAGGATCCCTCAACTCCTCTAAATTCATCATGCTTTTTAGGATTAGCGCTATCTATTGATACTTCAACATATCTAAGTCCTGCCTCTTTAGCTTTTTTAAGAAAATCGATATCAGCGAACTTCCAACCATTAGTAGCTACAGCTGTATAAATTCCTTTAGAGGCCGCAAATTTGATTACAGGTATAAAATCTGGATGTAAAGTAGGCTCGCCACCGCTTAACGCTATTGAAGCTATGCCTACTTCATCTAGTTCTTCAATTAACTTAAACTTCTCCTCTAATGTTAATTCATCTGATAGAGGTTTTCTTGCATTTTGATAGCAGTGTTTACACCTTAGATTACACATGTTTGTAAAATTCCAAACTATCATGAAAGGAGCTAGTAGTTTCTGAGGAACGGTAACACCGTATTCACCAATACTTTGAAGAACTAATGTAACTCCTCTCCTTATAGCGGGATCCTTTAATGCCTCTATAACATCCTCCTCCCTACCTTTCATGATATTAATTCCTAGTTTTATTAAACTGTTTATTAGAAATGATGTAAATCTAACTGATATAGGGCAATTAAAGTTAACGCCACTATACATGGATAGGGCATGATAAATAATAGATTTCTCTATTCTTTTACCTTCATAATGGCATGTTACTTCTGCGCTCCCTGCTTTCAATAGTAGTCTAGCTAGGTAATTACCTAAGAGAAGCTTAAACGTTGCAAATAGCGCAGGAATTCCTCCTCTTTTCTCCTTGTGTTTCATGCTATGATCCATTATTGTCACCTCTTTAGTATTTTTTCAAGAATATAGCTTCCAAGATCTCTCACTATGACTCGTATTATCTCAGAGAATCTTCCTGCTTTCAATTCTCTCCAAAGGAAGCCTGCTCTCAAGTAGAACTTATAGTAAGCCTTCTTTAAATACCTATGTATGGTCTTGATATCTAAGTAAAATCCTCTCATTACGGGCTTTATGGTTGTATAATGCTCCCAATTAGTATCTACAATTAAGTTATTTTCTTTAGCGAAAGCATATAGTGGTGTTCCGGGATATGGTGTAGCTACGGTAAATTGTGCATAATCAGGGTCAAGTTCTATGGCAAACCTTATAGTATTTTCTAAATCTTCTACTTTTTCCCAGGGGAAGCCAAGTATAAAACTTCCAGTAGCAAATCCTTTTATCTCCTTTATCCATTCAAAGACTTTCCTTATCTGATCAATGGTTATCTTCTTTCCTATTCTATCTAATGTTTCCTGAGAAGCTGATTCAACACCAAAATAAAGTGCAACACATCCATTATTATAAAGGAATTTTAGATACTCTTTATCTACATGATCTACTCTTGCTCCTGCAGTAAATGTTATATCAAGACCTCTTTCACGTATCTCTTTAATAAACTCGTAAATGAATTTTCTATTGGATACAAGTTCATCGTCTGTGAAGACTATGTACTTAGCCTTGTACTTATCTACTACCTCTTCTATCTCTCTAACAACGTTTATGGCGCTTCTAAATCTAATTCTCCTTCCCCAGAAATACGATGTAGAGCAGAATATGCATCCATAAGGACAGCCTCTGCTTGCCATTACATGAGCTATGTTTATGGGCTTATTAAACAACGTGTATTTCTCCATTGGTAATAGGTGTCTTGCAGGGAAAGGTAGTTTACCGAGATTCTCTATGTACTCTCTTGGCGGTGTAACTACTATTCTATTCTCTTTATCTTTAAAAGCTATTCCTTTGACTTTTCTAAGCATTTCTTCACCATATCCATACTTATCGATAACTTCTATTAATTCCTTAATGGTTTCCTCTCCTTCTCCACGAACCACGATATCGATATTATTGCTTAGTGCTTCTTTGTACATAAATGTAGGATGTACTCCTCCCGCAATTATTATTACATCATTGAATTTCTCCTTTAACATTCTTGCAGTCTTATATGCCTTAGGAGCCAGAGGAGTCTGAATTGATAATCCTATAATATCTGGTCGAAATTCCTTAACTTTATGAATAAAATCCTTTACGCTAATATTAAGGGTAGGTGAATCTACTATAGTAACCTTATGTCCTAGAGATTCTAAAATAGAGGCTATGTATCCTAAACCTAAAGGAGGAGCCTTTATACCCGTAACCTTATATATTTCACATTCATGACTTTCTGGAGGTAGTGCTAGGAGTATCCTCATGGCCATTATA
>CAYPZO010000198.1:0-2783 GCA_964415135.1 uncultured Desulfurococcales archaeon
AACCAGCGTAGGTATTGATACCTTGATAGAGTACATGACAAAGTATAAGTTACTATCAAATGATGCCTTGATAGCAGCTACATGTAAAGCCCACGGTATAGGGGATATAGCTACCTTTGACGAAAACTTCAAAAGAGTTCCAGGGCATAGCAATTTTACAAAGAGTAGTACGATTCCGAATATTGGTGATATATTTAACTTCAATAACGTAACTTCTCAGCCAATAGGAATTGCGAAGGGTGATAAAAAAGAAGAAAGAATCAACATCACTATAGTTAGCATTGACCATATATGTTGAGATCGATAAACTATGGAATATTGTTACAGGATACCGAGGAACCACCTTCACGGAGAACACATGACTAGCTTGTCCATGAATTATAGGTATATGTAACTAAGATTTAGGGAGGACCATGTGTTGAATATGTTCGAGTGGGAGACAAACTGCGTTCCCTTTACATACTTTTAAGTTAATTATTGGGTTCTTCAGCTCTTTACCTGTTACTTTATGAGACTCTACCTCTTTAATTCCTTTTTGAGCATTTCTTTGAGCTCAACATACTCCTGCTGTAAGTTGACAGCATAGTCTACGCCTCTTAATGCTTCAATAAGATTATTGAATCGCTTGCTTAATTTCTCAGTAAGCTCTACTATCAGTCTAGGCTGCCTTACGTAATCTATTGCTAATCGTACACCAGTAATTACATTGTTTTCACGGACTTCCTCTAAGTCGAGGAGGTGATCCAGTATGAGCCATAGTGCACGAAACATCAGGTCAGCTTCAATAAACTTCTCAGCTTTCTCTCGAGGCGATCTACGACGAACAGGGTAAGCGAAGAAATACTACGCATCATAAGCATCACTAATGTATAGCCATCCTAGTAACTAAAGAAGCTCATTGTGTATGTGTGAGAGCGATTTCTCTTTAATTAGCATCCTAATTCTGTACTCGGTATCAAATACTTTATGTGCTCCTATTTCTCCCAGGGAAGTATCGTGCCTTCTTACTAGCTACAATCATATTGGTTGAGAGTATTGTATGGACGTAGAGTGCTCCAGCTCCACGACCTCTAATACAATCTACGCATTCTAGGTCTATAAAGTCGTCAAGTGCATTAACATACGCGTCAACTATGGACATTTCTCCCAGTTCTTTTTCTGTTAAATCTGGGAAGACTCATAATACTAGGCTTGTTCGTGAAGCTTTAGTGCAATTACTCCATAGTCCTATGAATAGTCTTACGATGCTTTCAGCAAGCTCTGGAACAGATACACTCCTTTCAATAACACAACGAAAGGCGTTACCTACACGCGGCTCCCAGACACAATAACCTCTACCAGGCATTACCAGTCTATTCCTCCTCGGATGTGTATTGAAAGGACTAACTAAAATAGTTTAATTAATACTTTTAATAAAGCCGTACCTATCCCTAATTCCTTTAAACTTCCTAAACACGTACTCACGAACACTAAGATCCCCATATTCATACTTGGGTATAGTATCCCTACCAAAGTGACAATACTTCAATCCAAAGTGTTCAGAAAGTGTATAGCACTTCTATTTTTGAATACCCATCAACTGTAAAACATTTGTCTTTATATTCCAAAGAACTTTGCGGATACTCAATGAGTCTGCCTACAGATTTTTTAGATTAGAATAGTGTATCAAGGTATATTACACCTTGCTTAATAGCAGTCTCGATACTATCTTCTAACCACCACATATGCTTACTTGTCATATTAACTATATGTTCGCTAAATGAGTTTCAGTATATGTCTAGAGCTTCTATGATTAGAGTTAGAAATTCTACATCCTCATCGCCATAAGCTCAATTCGTCTAAGCTCTATTATTAGTCTAAACTAGCGACAGTATCCTCACTATATCAACATTTTCGGACTGTTATATTAGGAATAAAGCTATCACATTGCATCATTACTTTGATAGCACTTTTCCGGAATTTATGGCTAATATGTAATAGTAGTTGTCATCTTTGTCTAACCTTATTACGTTAAAGTGTTTTCTTACTTCATTTATACCTCTAGTACCCCAACATCTATGGAAGTGTTTTACGGCTAGATAGCTACTTTCATATTTGTAATAGAATTCTTTATCAATGTCATCACTACATTTCTCTAAGGTTAATAGTATAATTCCCTCAGGTTTGAGCACTCTATTCAACTCGCTTATTACGTGTAACGTATCTGCTATAGGTATGAATTCGAGCGACTGTATGGCTAGTATTGCATCAAAACTATTATCTTTAAATGGTAGTCTACGTGCATCTGCGAGTATAGCTAATATGCCTTGGGAATTTGCCAGTACTATGTTTGAGGGAAATATGTCAATACCTAATTTATTGCGTTCAATAAGCCTTAAATCTCTACCACAACCACACCCTATACTAAGTATGTTTCTTAGACTCTTGGTTAAATCCTTAAACTCGTTTAGATATTGTGCTTCAAGTTCACTATCATATTCATTAGGACACTCCTCGCTAAGCAATGATATGAAGTAAGGTATTTCATTTATCCTAAAGTCAAGATCTTTTGGATACTTAGTTACTTTGTCCATGTTGATTTTAAATAAGTTAAACCAAGCTTTTTCGAAAACCTCTATTCTTAGTGCTTTAGGTCTTAAATCGGGTATACCAGGAAAGTAATTGCCTAAGGGATATAATTCTCCGCATCTTAAACACTTCAAAACACCGAATAATTCATTACCACTAACTAAGCTTAATTCTCCTTTACATATAGGACATACAAGTTCATAGCCATTAATAAG
>CAYPZO010000199.1:0-2761 GCA_964415135.1 uncultured Desulfurococcales archaeon
TGTTTATCTTAATCTCTGCTATTACTTCGGCTTCATATTTATTAGGTGTAATTACTGTAGCTAATGGGAAGAGCTCATTAACTAGAGTACTTATAGCGTCTTCCCTTAATAGTCTAGCACTGCTCTTAGCTATCATTACGGGATCTACTACTAGGGTAAGGGAGTATTCCTTTACCATTCTTGCAACTACCTTAATAATATCTGAGTTACTTAACATACCCGTTTTCGCTGCATCAACGCCCATATCCTCAACAACCGCTCTAATCTGCTCTTCAATCATTTTGGGTGGAAGATCATAAATTGCTCTTACTTCATAAGTATTTTGAGCTGTTATGGAGGTTATCGCAACTACTCCATGAACGCCTAGTGCAGCAAATGTCTTTAAGTCAGCTTGAATTCCGGCTCCTCCGCCCGAATCACTTCCAGCAATTGTTAAGGCTACTGGTATGTATCTCCTCAAATAGACCCCCCATGTTTCCTCCCTGCAACTTCACTTAATATTCTTAACATTCTTTGAGCATTCTCTAACATATCATGATTATTGTTAAAGAACACGTAGATGGTATTAGCCTTTAACTTACCTATTTTTTCAGCTACTTCAACGAGTTCTTCATCTGTATAATAGTGTACATACCAGAAGGTTCTACCATGCATTCTAAGATACACATACGGCCCACTACAAGCATAGAATCTAAATTCAGGTGCATCAACTGAGACTACAGTAAATTTCTTCTCTTTTGCGAACTTAACCCATTTCTCATTAAACCACTCGGTACTTCTCCACTCTATTGCTAACCTCCATCCAAGGTTAACATAATCAATGAATTTCTCTAGCCTTTCAACAAGTTTAGGTGTGGGTCTAAATCTTGGAGGTAACTGAAGTAAGTAGAAGTCTATTGAGTTGTCTAGAGGTTTAAAGATATCTATGAATCTCTCCCATAAACTATACGATTTCTCTGACAACAGGTAGGTATGTGTTATAAGTCTATGTACTTTAACTGCCCACCTCAACTCCTTGTATTTTGACCTCTTATACCAGCCCTTTACCTGACTAGGGTATGGGAATCTATAGAAGCTCATATTTAATTCTATAGCATTAAGACCACTGTATTTCACATACCATTCAAATCCATTCGGATTCCAATCATACATCCATCCACTTGTTCCTACAAAGATCTTCAATTTACATCACTCTACATATGACTATATAGAAACTGTAAAAGTTAAAACCTAACACCTATTCTATCAAGATACTTTATTCTTCGACGCTTGGCATAGTTCTAGCCATAATTGCTCCTACTATAGTTAAGATAAGTGATGAAGCTATTATGACATTATACATCGTTTCAGATATAATTCCGCTTTCCAATCCAGCTGTTGCAGCAACTATGCTAACGACGATGTTTGCCAGGAATAGCCCTGGTATAGAGAATCCTTTAAGTCCAAGTACTTTATCTAAGATGAGTCTTAGTATACTCACTTTTATTATGAAGACAATAGATGTAACGATTAAGGCTAAGACTATGCCTCCAATTAAGGCTGTAATCTTAATCTTTAGCCCAGCTCCATAGAAGAATATTGGCGCTAGGAAACCAAATGTTAATGCCTTTATCTTCTCCTCGACTAAGGCTCTAGCCTTAACAAATTCTGAAACAGCAATACCGAGAATGAATGCTGAGAATACTGCATGTATTCCCATAATCTCAGATAACATGGTTAATACAAGTAATAACATTATTATAACTCTTACCTCTATTTCACCTTCAAGATGCCCTGGAATATGTCTTATCAACTTAGGTAGTACTACTACGACTATAACCATTACTAAAGGGTAAAATATTGATGTAATGTTTAATCCAGCTATAAAGGTCATTATAATTAGCAGACCAACTATATCGGTTAACATAGCTGATGCTATAATTATTTGAGCCCAAGCTCTTCTTATAGGACCTACTCTACGTAGCATTGCATAGACAAGAGCAACGCCTGTAACTGATATAGAGGCGGCAGTTACTATTGACTCCATAAAATCGTATCCCATAAAGCAAAGGCAAGTAGCTACTACTGCAAAGGGGGCAAAGAATCCCGTTAAACCTATTATAATGCTTCTGTACATAAAGCGCCTAATTAAGTATATGTCAACTTCTATTCCAGCCAAGAACATTAAGAATACTCCACCCATAATTGACAATACCTTAAGTATACCTACCTCATACAATCCTAAGCTACTAGCAAGTATGCCAAAGATGATCTCTAGTATAGCTGTATGTAAGTGAATACTTACTGAAAGAAACCAAGCAGATGAAACGAATATTGCAGCAATAGCTAGTACGAATACGTCTGAATAATTATTGGTGTTCTTCCCTATCATCACCAATACTATACCAAGTACTAGCAGTATCACTCCTATCAACAGTAGTGTTACATTTACCTTCAATAAGTCATCACCAAGATAATGCCTCTTAAGGGTTTAAGGAATTCAGAGGTAAATAACTTTTATCCTAGATAAAATATGTTTAAAAATACTGCATTAACTTTAAGCTAAGGGGATTATATTGCAGTTATTGAGAAATCTTAGAGTACTAGACCTAAGCCATACACTTGCAGGACCCTTTGCAACAATGATCCTCTCTGATTTAGGTGCTGAGATTATTAAGGTAGAATCACCTATAGGTGATGAAACCAGGACATGGGCCCCCCACATAGACGGCGAAAGCGCTTACTTCATGTCTATCAACAGAGGTAAGAAGAGCATTGTAAT
>CAYPZO010000200.1:0-2751 GCA_964415135.1 uncultured Desulfurococcales archaeon
CTAGGTACTTGTTGTATACAGGATGATATGACTAACACTATTATCCCTAAGTTATTGAAGGCTGATATAGTCGTAATAGCTTCACCGGTATACTTTAACAATGTGAGTTCTTATGTGAAGTTGTTTATGGATCGTACTTGGTGTATTCGTGGAAAGCTTAAGAATAAGGTTGGTGGTGGTATAGTTGTTGGTAGAGGTTATGGACTAGAACAGGCCCTAATGGCTATACATGCATTTATGCTTAAACATGAAATAATATTGGGTTATAGAGGTGTTTCGGCTCAAGGATATGATGTAGGTAATGCATTGAGGGATAAGAGAGCAATAAATGATACGGTAAAGCTTGCCCGTAGGCTATACGAATTAGCTGTTAAGGTTAAGGAGGAGTAATTGTGGCGTGTTTTCATGTAATCATATTTACATAGGTGATGGTATTTAATCTGGTGGTGGAGGGCATGGTTTTTGGAGTTGTTGAGGGATTTTATGGTCCTATGTGGGATTGGATTGATAGAATAACATTACTTGAATTTATGGGTAGAATTGAGTTAAAGTTATATATTTATGGTCCTAAGTGGGACCCCTATCATAGATTGCGGTGGAGAAGTCCCTATAACATGGACTTTATTGATAAGTTCTCTATGTTTGTTGATGCTGGTAAGAGATATGGTGTCGAGGCGGCTTTTGCTCTTAGCCCTGGCCTAGACATAGACTATTCATCTGATAATGATATTAGGTTGCTCTTGAAGAAATATGAGGTATTTATGAATCTTGGTGTTGAGTCTATAGCCTTATTCCTAGACGACATACCTCCAGTAGTTCGTGGAAAAGGGTTTAAGAGTCTTGCTGAAGCACAAGCAAATCTCGTCAACAAGGTCTATAGAGAGCTTAAGCCTAAGGTTATGATATTTTGTCCAACGCATTATCGTGGGGTAAAAAGGGAGTACATGAGTGAGCTTGGAAGACTACTTGACCCCGAGATACACGTTATGTGGACTGGTATGTACGTTTGCTCTATAAGTATTAGTGAAGAGGACTTAGAGAAAGTTACAGGGGTTCTTGGCAGGAAGCCATTTATTTGGGATAACTATCCTGTTAACGACTACTTCACATGCAGAGGAATAACTAGACTACATGTGGGACCTATTAAGAATAGAACAAGTAATTTAAAGAAAATGGTTTCAGGCTATACAGCTAATCCCGCCAACCAAGTTGAATTATCCAAGATACCATTATACACTATAACAAAAATGATAAATGAAGGAACAAGCTATAACCCTGAAAAAGCACTAAAGGAAGCAATAACACTTATAGTCAACAAATCTGCTAGGTACTGGTTTGAAAAATTCATTGAATACAATAAGGCTACATTCATGGACCCAAACGAGGAGACTATAACTAAGGAGAATGCTGACGAGATACTAGAGCTTGTAAAGAATATTAGAGAAATCCTAACTAATAGGAGGCTACTAAACGAGATAAACAATGTATTAAATAAAATGGAGGCTATAGCGAAGTACGCAAAAGGAGAAAATGTTACTCTTAGCTATAGAATCCAAACGGCAGGCGAATATAATCCACCAATGCATGACGAACACATGAAAAATGAAATGTTTGGAGCAATAATAAGAAAAACACCATGGTATGTAAAAGCATATCCCAGATCAAAGTGGTGGTAATTAAACACTATCAATTTTAAACTCAATTACAACGACATATTACGGGGTGCAGATTATGGGGAGAGAACCAGCAAAGAGAAAAAGATTAAGAATAGGAAGAAGACTCGACCCTAATGAAATAGATGAGATTATAGAAAGAAGCATAACTAGTTACATAGGGGTAGAACTAAAGAAACATAGTTAATTAGCTACATTACCTTAATCTTATTTGCATGTAGATAATCTTAAAGGAAGCAGAACTGCATATATTATTCTCGCAACCTATTAACTTAGATGTAGGTGAAAAGAATTGAATGTTAGTTTTGAATACTATGAACGCGAGAAACCTATTCCTCCTGAAGAATATGTCCGAGTAAATAATTTGGAGTTAAAGGAGCTCGTTACAGATATTTACAAGGCTCTTGGAGTTCCTGATAGGGATGCTGAGATAGTTGCTGATGTACTTGTAACTGCTGATCTGTTTGGTATATCTAGCCATGGTGTTCAAAGGGTTAGAAGATACGTTGAGGGTATTAGAATTAAGAATGTGAATATTAATGCTAAGGTAAGGGTGGTAAGAGATTTTGGTACAACAGCTTTAATTGATGGAGATAACGGGCTTGGTCAGCCAATTGGGGTTAAAGCTATGGAGCTAGCAATAGAAAAGGCAAAGAAATATGGAGTATCCCTAGTACTCGTTAAGAATAGTAACCACTTTGGTATTGCAGGCTATTACTCATTAAAAGCTGTTGAGAAGGGCCTTATAGGCATAACGATAACTAATTCGGAAAACCTTGTAGCATACGTAAACACTGTTGGTAGAACACTTGGTACTAATCCTATAGCAGTAGCAATTCCAAGGCCAAGTCCACCACCAATACTATTCGATGCAGCAACATCAGTAGTCCCAGTTGGAAAAATAGAAATATACTCTAAGCTCGATAAGAAGGTACCACCAGGATGGGTAATAGACCTAGAGGGCAATATACTCTCGGGGAACGCAAAAGAGATACTTAAGGCTATTAGGAGTAAGAAGGCAGCACTATTACCCCTAGGAGGTCTTGGAGAAGAATTTGGTGGTCATAAGGGTTCAGGA
>CAYPZO010000201.1:0-2743 GCA_964415135.1 uncultured Desulfurococcales archaeon
GTAGATTACGAGTCGGAGGAAGTAGACCTACCCTACCTGCCTAAAGTAGGCTGAGGTCAAGGGGTCAGTGAAGTTGAAGGCAAAAATGTACTTAGTAAGGCTAGACGGCCTAGTACCTCACGAAGACACCGATTGCCTTAGGGTTAAGCGCTTAGTAAGGTCTATCCGAGAATTGAGGCAGCGCATAAGCCAGTAATACTCATCTTCAGCACCGTCAGTAGACCAGAATGAGTAAACCCTAGATCCCGACCTCGACAGAATACTGGAGCACCGTTTTTGCAATTCTCACAACCTTACTAACTTTATGTAATTTCCCTGTACTCGTATATGCATTGCAATACGGCCTTTCAATGGAGCCTACGACAACTGAATATGACTCTATAGAAATGCCAATAACATGTTACGAAGTAATTCCTTAATTATATAGCTGGGTCATAGTCTTCTCAAACTATGCATGCTTGATCGTTTTTAGAATGTAGATACCTAATCCACTTTGTCCTTTACTAGTTCCTCCATTTTCCTTATGGTTTCTTCGTGTACTCCATGTTCTATGTAACATGCATCTTCCTCAGCTATATCTTCTGGTAATTCAAGTATCCTACATAGGAATTCTTTTATTATCCTATGTTTATGATATACGTTCTTGGCTATTTTCTCTCCTTTAGATGTTAGTTCTATAGATCCCCTCTTCATGTACTTAACTAAACCTTTATTAGAGAGTTTCGTCAGGTAAGAAACCACGCTTGAAGGTTTGATTTTAAGTGCTGAGGCTAAATCCTTTATTCTAACGGTACCCTTCTTTAACTTTATTAAATATATTGCCTCTAGATACTCTTCCTCTCTCTTCATAACCGTAACCTTAGTAAGATATAACTTCCATTATGTGCTATTGCTCAAAATTAAATTTAAATATTTCGGTTACCCTAATTTTATTAGGTTGGGCTAACCTAATTAGGGTGACCTAACAATGATTAGACTTTCAAACGCAAAGATAGGTAAAACGTATAGAATAGTTAGAATTGAAGGAGCGGGCTTAGTTAAGAGAAGAATCCTTGACCTAGGGTTACTTCCAGGTTTAAGAATTAAGGTAGTCCGTAAGGCCCCCTTAGGAGACCCCATTGAGATTATAGCTAAAGGATACCCTATCAGCATTAGGAGGGCTGAAGCGGAACAAGTAATCTTAGAGGAGGTTGAAGGATGATGCCTCTAGCTTATGCTAGAGAGGGTAGCTTAGTCCGAGTCTCTGCTATTAGAGCTGGTAAGGGGTTATATAGAAGGCTACATGAACTAGGTATAGTGGAAGGTAAAATACTCCGAGTTGTAAAGACTCAAGGCCCTGGACCAGTAATCATTGAGATCGTTAATAATGCGTCATACGTTTATGGAAGAGTTCCCTGTCCTTATTGCCCCATCGCTACTGGGGGGAGATTGCTTCTGGGATTTGGTGTCGCAATGAAAATTATGGTTGAGGAGGTGAGACCCCCTTGACTAATGAGGATAAGCGTGCTAGAATAGCATTAGCAGGTATTCCTAACGTAGGCAAGTCGCTTATATTCAATAGGTTAACTGGAGGTAGGGCTTGGGTAGGGAACTGGCCTGGTGTAACTGTTGAGAAAAAGGTTGGCACATTAAGGGTAAATGGAGTAGAAGTTGAGGTAGTAGATTTACCAGGAATATATAGTCTCACAGCTTATAGTGTTGATGAGCTTATTGCAAGGAACTTTATTGTTGAAGAAAAACCTGACGTAGTAGTATGCATAGTTAGTGCAATAAATCTTGAGAGAAGTCTCTACCTTGCCTTATCGCTACTAGAGCTTGGTGCTAATGTAATTGTAGATCTTAATATGGTTGATTTAGCTGAAAAGGAAGGCTACAAAATAAACCACAAAAAATTAGAATCTATCATAGGCGTACCCGTTATACCAACCATAGCCCCTATAGGTCGTGGCATTGACAAGCTAAAGGAGGCTATAGGAAAGGCTATCCATGAAAAGAAAGTGCAAATACGTATTGTAGATTACGGTAGAATAGTTGAGGAAGCAATATCTAAAATTGAGGAAGTAGTTAAGGATTTAGCTCCAGAACTTACAGAAAAATATCCTGCTAGGTGGATTGCATTAAAACTATTAGAGGGAGATAGCGACATTATAGATAAAGTTTCAAAGCTACCTGTAGGTAAAGAAATAATAGATAAAGCTAATCAACTTAGAGAAATACTTAAAGAAAAAATAGGTGACCCTGAATCTTATATTGTCGAGAGAAGGCATGAAAGAGTTTCAGAAATTGTTAAGACTGTTGTGGAAAGAGCAGCTGTACCAAGAGTGTCTATGACAGATCTTCTAGACAGTATCCTAACACATAAGGTTGTGGGGATACCCTTCGCTCTCTCAGCAATATACTTGCTCTTTAGGTTCGCGTTTGAGGTATCAACACCTCTTGTAGACCTAGTGGATGTGACTATTAACGGCTATTTACACGACCTAGTCTTAGAGATTCATAGTCTACCTGAATGGTTTACCTCATTATTAGCTGACGGCATCATTGCTGGTATAGGTGCGATATTAGTATTCTTACCTGTTATTGCATTTTTCTTCTTAGGTTTTGCAGTACTAGAGGACGTAGGATACATGGCAAGAGTGGCATTCCTAGTAGATAGAGTATTTCATAAGTTTAATTTACCTGGGAAGGCAGTAATACCGTTAATTATAGGCTTCGGATGTAACGTTCCAGGTGTAATGGCTGC
>CAYPZO010000202.1:0-2724 GCA_964415135.1 uncultured Desulfurococcales archaeon
TATCCTACAACTTTATTTGGTGGATGTATTACTCCCTTGGCATAGAATATCGTGTTATCGTGTAGTTTAAAGTAATATCCTTCAGTTATCTTCAATGTCTTCTACCTCTCATTATATGTGTCTTAGTCTTGGATTATAATATTCCTCTAAGCCAATACCTATGAGGTATATGGATAATATTAGGAGTGATATTAGTATTCCTGGTGGTATAAACCACCACCACATACCTAGTATAATTGCATTTCTCTTCATTGCATAGTGTATCATCATTCCCCAGCTTTTTACTGTAGGATCTCCTAGCCCTAAGAAACCGAGTGAGGCTTCTACTAGTATTGCTCGAGCAGTTGTCATTATAATGGTTACGACTATTATGGGTATAACGTTTGGTAGTATGTGTTTAAACATTATTCTAGTTGATGATGCTCCTATAGCTATTGCTGATTCTATGTATGGGCTTTCCTTAATACTAAGTACTCTTGACCTTACTAACCTAGCTGTTCCAGGCCATGAGGTTAAGGATATCGCTAATATTATTGAATATATTGTTGGAAATAACGTTATTCTAGATGTTAAGGCTACTAAGAATATCGTAAATAATAGTGTTGGTATTGAAAGCCATGCATCAGTTAATCTCATTAGAATTTCATCTACGATACCTCCAAAGTATCCAGAGGTAAGTCCTATGAGAACACCTATAATTGTTCCAACAATAGCTGCAGTGAATCCTATTAATAGTGATGTCCTTGCACCATATATTAGTTCACTTAAAATATCTTGACCAATATCATTAGTCCCAAGCATATATTTCATTGATGGAGGGGATAATGGAGGTCCTACCCTTTCATAGGGATTATATGGTGCTATGTAATCAGCTAGTACAGCTAACAGTAAAATAAAGGTGAATATACAGAATCCTATCTTAGTCATTTTATTTAATTGGAGTATTGCTATAAATTCTTTAGTTATTACCTTGAGGTTATAAATTCCCAGCTTTACCTTTATAGTCATGGCTTATCACCTATACCTTATCCTTGGGTCAAGTAGAGCATATATTAAATCTACAATGAGGTTGACGATTATAACGCTAAGAGTTAGGATTACTACAGCTCCTTGCAGTAACCAGTAGTCTCTATTAATTATAGCCTCAAATACGACCTTACCCGTACCTGGGTATGAGAAAACAGTTTCAGTCAATATTGCCCCATCAATTAAGAACGCATATCTTAATCCCATAATTGTAATTACGGGTAAGATGGCGTTTCTTGCTACATGGCTGTACTTAACGGTCTTTAATGGTATCCCTTTAGCATGAGCTGTAACTATATAGTCTTCTTCAAGTACTTCAATAAGTGCGTTTCTGACATAGGGGATAAGAGCTAATGATGCTCTAAGTGTTAGTACTGTAAAGGGTAATATGTAATGCCATAGATAGTCCATTATCCAGTCTAAGCTTAACGAAAAACCTCCTTTACCAGGCGATATTGCTCCAAAAAGTGGTGTTATTCTTAGCTGTACTGAGAATATGTATAGAAATAGAATTGCAAGCCAGAAATATGGTATCGATCTAATGGTAAAGGCTATAGATGAAACTATTAAATCAAAAGTACTACGCCTTCTCCAACCACATTCTACACCCAACTTATAGGCAATGTAATTAGATAAGGTTATTGAAGGTATTAGGAGCATTAGTGTATATGGAAGTTTACTACATATAACATCAATAACGGGCCTCTTATAATGAAGAGAATACCCTAGCTCTCCTCTAAACATGTTCACTAGGTAATCAATATATTGTATGTGTATGGGTTTATCTAGCCCAAATAATGCTCTTATTTTATCAAGGACCTCTGGAGTAATTCTTGGATCATCCTCGAGCTCTGCTAAAGGGTCGCCCGTAAACCTAATTACAAAGAAAACGAACGTGATCACTATAAAGAACGTTATAATTGAAGTATATAGTCTTCTTAACAAGAACTTTTTCATTTATACCACGTTCTCTTCCTAATCAATAATATTGCTATTATTGCTATTATGGCAGCTATTACAATAATGGTAGTTATAGCTTCTCTTATAGCCATTACCGTAGGTTGAGTTGTAGGCGCTGTAGCGTATTGTTTTAAGTGAACTCTTAGTAATGTTATGAAGTTTACTGATGGTTCATCTTCTGCTAAAAACCATCCATCAAACTTATCTATTCTATATGGCATTGGGAACTTCCTATAGTATAAGGTGATTAAAGGCACATCCTCAGCTATAATCTCTTGTATCCTATATGCTATTCTCTTTCTCTCCTCAGGATCAAATGTTGTTACCAGCTTCTCAGTTAATTCATCGACTATGGGGTTTGAGTATCTAACCCAATTACCTGTTCCTTCAGGTCTGCTATGGAATCTCCTTAAAAGCCATGAAATGTCATTACCGGTACCACTACCTAATAGCCAGGTATCTACTTTCGCTCCTTTAATTAAAGGCCAAACGGTCTTCCATTCAACTGCTTTAGGAATAGCTTTTAATCCTCCTCCAGGTATCTTAGAAAGCCATTCAGATATTAGTTCAGCTACTCTAACTCTAATTACATCATACGATGGTGCATATATTTCAAATGAAAAATCTCTTCCATCGGATGCTTCACGCCATCCATCTCCATCTATGTCCTTAAATCCTAGCTTATCAAGTATTTCAGCTGCCTTAGTTAAATTAAACTTATACTTATTCAATAATTCC
>CAYPZO010000203.1:0-2712 GCA_964415135.1 uncultured Desulfurococcales archaeon
CCATACTTATTTAATGCTATACCTATTTCCCTTAATTCTTCAAGAGAATATACACCGCTATATTTAAGTGCATTTAGGACCTCGTATTCTAGTAGTGATGGAACTGCTATGACGATAATTCCTCTAATATAGTCATTTCTAAGTCTCAATGCGTCATTGCTAAACTCTTCTTCAAGAAACCACTTAACAACTATACTAGCATCAACAACTATCCTTTCCTTCTCCAACTCCTAATAACCTCTGTGGAATCCCATCCCTTTGGAGCCTTTCTTCTAAGCTTTTCATTAATGAGCAATGCTTCAGCTATATTCTTTTTCTCTTCCTCATTAAGTTTCTCTAGAATAGCTCTTCTAATGACCTCGCTCCAATTAATATAGCTATACTTCTTCATGCGCTTCTTAATCTCAGGGTCAATTCTAACAGTGATGGTAGACAAATGGTACCACCTATGGTAACTTACATGTTACTACTGTATAAATATGTTACTACACTTAAAAATCACTAATACTTTGAGGACTAGCATTAAGTTGTAGGTGGAAAACTAAGAAAATATATTGAGCTATGTTAGTTTAACTATTGTTTAAATGCTTATCAGAATTTATAGCTATACTAGGAGTTGATGTGACGATTAGTAGGGTTAGTAGGATTTCTGAGAAGGGGGATAACTAGTATTCTTGTTAAGGTTAGAAGGATGCTGGGTATTGAGGAAGGTGATGTACTTGTATGGGAGGTTGATAGAGAACGTAGTGTAGTTATTGTGAGGGTTATTAAGAACCCTGTTAAGTACTTGAAGGGTAAGTACAATGACCCTAACTTAGCGTATGAGAGTGTTGAGGAGCTTGCAGATAGATTAGTAGTGAGGGAGCTACATGCTGGTAATTGAGCTGGATACGTTGATAGCTTTTGTTAATAAAGCTGATAAGCTTCATAGCATTACTATAAGGGTCTTTGATGAGATAGTTAATGGAAGGCTAGGTAACGTCGTAGTACCTACGTCAGCTTATATGGAGTATGAACTATTACCTAAATCGAAAGGATATAGTGAGGATACAGTATCAAGTGTTATTGATAAAGAATTTAGGTGAAATACCATTAACTTCCGAGATTATTATAAAGGCTTTAGAGCTTAAAAGGAAATATAATATCACGTATTTTGACTCCCTACATGCAGCTTCAGCGCTTTCCCACGATAAAGCAATTATTTCTAATAGAAAAATATCATCAGGGCTTAAGGCAATAAATCCTAGAGAGATGTTAGGAATTAGATACTCTTAGCAGTATTATGTAATGTGTAGAAGTGGTGTTTAAGTAGTGGTGTTGTTAGTGTTTAAGTATTTCCTTGAGTTCTTTAAGTAATTCTTCATTGCCTGCTAGTAATTTTCCATAGTTTACTATTTCTTTGATTATTCTTCTCTTTTCTTTAGCCATTTTTAGCATTTCTTTTGTTGTGTATATTCTTGGCTCAATGTCTATTGGTAGTTTAGGGTCTATGTAGTCTTTTATCCTGTCTATGGGTCTAGGAGGTACTTTGTCTGATATAATTACTATATCGGCATCAGAAAATGCTGTATAGTCTCCTCTAGCGAGGGAACCTATTAATATTACTGCTTTAGCTCCTTTCTCAACGCATTTCTTAGCGTATTCTTTAAGTTTCTTGAGTATGTCTTGGTAGTTTAGTTTGAAGAATTTTACTTCTACAGTATTGGATGATTTCCTCTGCATACTTTACAGCTCTTTCAGCATCTTTACGAGTATAGTAATCTAAGGGTGCTCCTTCTGGATGAAAGTTAGGGTATCTAGTAGGAATATAGTGTCTATCGAGTTCTTTAGCTTTATCTATTGACTCCTCAGATGGTTTATGTTCATCAGGTAAATGTTCCAGCATTCTAGAAATTGAATGCCCCCAAACCTCTATTCCTAACTTTTGATATAATGCTTTAACGGCTTTCTCAGCAGCTTGCTGGGCAGCAAAGCAGGCCCATTCAAAATCACCTAAACTAATCGACTTTTTAGCGTGCTCTAAGTCTTTTAGTGCTTGTCTAAGCCAATCATATGCTCTAGAAACCATAGTTAACACCGCTTTAGTTAATGGTTCTAAGGACTATAGAGGAGGGTGCCTTGATAAATTTTTGTTAGTGAGGATGTGTTTTACATTGACGACTTCTTCTTTGAAGTCTATAAACGAGTTTAAAGATTCATAAACCAGTGAGTTTAGATTTAATAATTAACATTTTATAAGCTAGGAAACTAATGAGAATGCGTGTAAGTTACTTAGGGTGATTTACGTTCATGTTCGTAGGGGAGTGTATTTTATTATTTGATAGGGCATCGCTTGACCCTGATGTTCAGGAGTTTTTGGACAGTACTTTTGGTGAAAAGTTTATTAATGAATTTAGATGCGTGTGTTCTTCGCCTTCCGGTCCATGTAGTTGTTCTTATCCTGAAATTGAAAGAATAGAAGGCTATGAACGTGAGGATTACTGGAATAAACATGACCGTAAGGATCATGTTTTAGTAAGTGATAGATGGCATATGGGTTGTGGTATTCATACTAGAGTATATTTAAGGAAGGATGGATGTATAGTGTTTAGCCATGATACTGCAGGGTTTAGCGGCGTTCATGTAGTTGTACCCATCGAGAAATTTAGAGAACGCGTAAGGGAGTTTGTTAACAGGTGTAGTACTTTAATTGATATTGATTTAGCTAGGCTA
>CAYPZO010000204.1:0-2702 GCA_964415135.1 uncultured Desulfurococcales archaeon
ACCTCTTCCTAGGCTTACCCTCAGCATACCTATGCATCATATCAGTAAGGTAGGCGGCCTCAGCAAGAGGTGACATAGTATTCTCTGAGGCAATTAAGTTAATAGTCTCTAACCTCCTCCAGCGGTTATGAGCACCAACAATATCAAGAACCTTCTGAACATCTGGGGGAAGAGACATCTTTCCAACGCCCAAGAAAATAAGTAATTAAGCCCTAAATAAACCTAGCAGCACAGCAACAACCATTAATAGTCAATCACATATAGTATCCCCACTATAGAATTAATTATTGGGTTTACTATAAACCTTATAAGCCCCCTAAGGACATAGGTGAAGGGAACGGTGCCAGTAATAAACCTAAGCATGAAGGACTTAATAATTATTGAGGACATACTCAGAACTATAATAGAGAACTACAATACTGTACCTAAGCAGTGTAAACGCATGTTTAAGTATGATCCTGAAGAGCTGTTGTCAATATACTTAAAAATACTGTCAATAACTGATAAAGAGACCTTTAAGGAAGTAATAAGAAAGAAAATAGCAGATATACTGAGGAACACATATAATGTTCGTAAAGTAAAACCATCAAATGTAATTATCCATGAGATAAGATGTAATTTAGGTAATTATTTAATACATGGCGAATGTAAACTTAATGGCAAATTAAGAACGTTCTTAATGAAGCTAGATAGAGATTTAGAGCCCTCAAAAATAGAGTTATTGTGAAATAATTTTCTGAATTTAAATTAAGAGGTATTTAAAAATTCCATATAGTAGTAAGTATGGCTTAGATATTATTGTCTGGTAAGCCTCACAAGGAGTCCAGCAATTACAGCCAATAAGTCTTTTCCTCATAATGAATTCCCTACCACGTGGGGTGTTAATGAATTTATTTAAATCGTAGTCACAGTTTTCTTCTCTTACTTTCCCTATGACGTAATCAATCATTGAGCATGGTTTAACATTCCCAAAAGGATCCATAAATACGGATTTACAACCAGCAACACAATACTTGCTATGTCTATATGACATCATGTCATAAAGTCCTAAGAAGGCTTTATTCATCATACCTAGCATGTCAGTGAAAGCGTTATGTAATTTCGTATTTTTAATTACCTTACCATAGTCCAGAGTAACTACCTTAGGTATATCTATATTTCCATGAAAGTAATATGTAGAAATATGCATTAACGTAAAAACAATATTTAACTTAGGGAACCCCGAATTATTTAGTAAGTAATTTATAAGGTTAGCTATATTGTTGAAATTGTAAGGGGTTATGGTTATCTCAAATAATGGTACTATGCATTTATACTTAGCTGATAAGTAATTGAGTAATGTGTAAGTCGTTATGGCTTTTTCGAAAGCTCCATCAACCCCTCTAATTGAGTCATGCACTTCCTTAGTCCCATCAATACTTATAGGTACTATGATTCTTGGTCTGTCATTCCTAACCTCCTTACATAGTTCATTAATTACCTCGTATATTCTGTACGGTAAAGAACCATTAGTGTTGATAGATATTATCCTTACCCTTTTAGTTAGTATATGCCTAACTATCTCTATTAAATCATTTCTTAAGAAAGGCTCCCCACCCGTTATTGAGACCCATAAGAGTGACTTAGTATGATTAAAAACCTTAATTATATCTTGAGCTTCAAGTTCTTGATTCATTAACTTAGGGTTCAGTCTGTATATCTTCCATATATGGCAATGCCTACATCTATAGTTACACTTATAAGTAATAGCAAAAGTGAGCTTCCTAACCTTGCATGAGGGTTCAATTATTGACTTAATTAACTTGAAGTCGGTACTGTTAATAGCTAACGTCACCCATATTTATTTCCTACTCTACATAATTATTTCTGTAGCGTAACAGGTGTAAGTTAAGTATATTAAAGTAATGACTAGTAGGGTCTATTAAAGTGTTAGAGCCAAGTAAGTCTAAGTGCATCAAATTACTGTCTTATGTGGTCATAGTATCTGTGTTTCTACTCTATTACATACATCTCACTATAAGTATCGTGACTTTATTTGTCTCTTCATTGATAAATGCACAATTAGATTTTGGTGAGGGTTTCATTTTAGGAAATGCTTGGAGATTAGTGAAAGGCATAAACATTTATGATCCAAGGAACTTAATGAACGTAATCCCTTACCCACCGCTTTTCTATATAGTTGTTTCCCCATTAACCATATTAGCGCGTGACATAGCCTTACCTTTATGTAGGCTTATTTCACTAATATTCTACATAACAGCGGTGTCCCTATCAGTAAGCATTGGCAGAATAATAGTGAAGCCGAGTAATAAATGGCTTGACTTCATATTCACATTCATTTCTTTCTCCGTATTTTTCACATGGGGTGGTATAGCTTCATGGTGCATGTACTGTCGTGTTGACGGTCTAGCCCTACTATTTAACACATTAGCACTATATTTCATTATCAAAACATTAATTAAAAAGGATGAAAAGCACAGGTATCTCTACATTACCTTTGCATCTGTGTTCTCTACGTTAGCACTCCTGACTAGGCAACAGTACTTCACACTCGTAATAACTGCATTCATTATTGCATTAATTAACAGGAAAGATAAGAAGTTCTCAACTTATTTAAATATGTATTTAGTGATAACCTTATCAGTAACAACCATACTATTCTTACTCATTAACATATTAACTAAGAATGGTTTCCTACTCCA
>CAYPZO010000205.1:0-2694 GCA_964415135.1 uncultured Desulfurococcales archaeon
ATCTATATTTAACTATTGCCAGCATAGTAGTATTCCAGCCATTTGTAACTGAAGGCAAAGTACCTCCTCCAGCCAATCCCCTAGTAATATCACAACCATGCATAAGGCTTGAAGATATAGATAACGTCGGATTAACGTTTGGTAGACACTTAACGAGCTTTGAAATGGCAGCACACCACGCATTCAATTACCCAAATAAGAAGGTGTATTGGAAGGAAAGAACAGTTGAACTAGCTAAGGAATTCTTTACAGAAGAAATAGGAATACCCGAAGATGAACTGGTATTTAAGGAGTCTTGGTGGGAAGGAGGAGGCAACGCAGGACCGTCATTTGAAGTAGCTGTAGGAGGTCTAGAATTAGCAACGCTTGTATTCATGCAGTATAAGGTAATAGATGGAAATTATGTAGAGTTACCGTTAAAAATAGTTGATACTGGATATGGAGTTGAAAGAATAGCATGGTTTACGCAAAAGTCTCCAACAGCCTTTCATGCAATATATGGTGGACTCGTAGATACTTTCCATAAGCTACTGGATATCCCTCAACCTGATAAAGAGCTACTTAAAGTAGCAGGATATTATGTATCACGTATAGATCCAGAAAATCCTTCAACAATAACAAATCATAGAAAAATTGTTGCAGAAAGACTAGGCATTCCAGTAAAGGAAGTAGAAGAACAATTAAACCAAGTTATAAAGGTATACACGCTATTAGACCATAGTAGAACATTGGCATGGATGTTAGGTGATGGAATAGTACCATCTAATGCTGGTGAAGGATACTTAGCAAGACTAGTAATTAGAAGAGCTCTAAGAACATTAATTAAAATGAAGACGGATATTACATTAAAGGATCTAGTTCTACTTCAGGTAAAGTATTGGTCTCAAGATTTCCCAAAGCTTATGAAAATGAAGGACTACATACTTGATGTACTAGAATTCGAGGAAAATAAATTCAAGGAGGTCCTTAAGAGAGGATATAGTATAGTAGCTAGCTATGTTAGGAGAAGGAGGAAATTAGGTATTGAGGAATTAGTTGAGCTATACGATTCCCATGGCATACCTCCAGAGATGGTTTCAGACTTTGCCTCTAAAATGAATATTAAGATAACGAGACCATCTAACTTTTATTCATTAGTGGCTGCACGGCATGCTAAAGCACCAATAAAGCCAGTAACCAAGGCAAAGCTACCTAATGAAATAATTGAGTGGGCTAAGAAATTACCTTCAACTAAGAAGCTATTCCATGAAAACTCCTACTTAAGAACCTTTGAAGCAAGAGTAATTGATGTTAATGACAAATTTCTAGTGCTAGATCAGACAGCTTTCTATCCAGAAGGAGGAGGTCAGGAATCAGATCAAGGCTATATACTAGTTAGCGAGGAGAAAGTAAGGGTAATTGATGTACAGAAAATAGATGAAGTAATAGTACACGTACTTGAAAAACCCGTAAAGATAGAACGCGGCTCTAAGATTAAAGGTGTAATTGATTGGAACAGAAGATATAAGCTAATGAGACATCATACAGCAACACATGTACTATTAGGAGCTCTAAGAAGAGTTCTTGGAATGCATATATGGCAAGCTGGTGCCGAAAAAACAGTACATAAAGCTAGACTAGACATAACTCACTATAAGCTACCAGATCGTAAACAAATAATGCTAATAGAGAAATTAGCTAACGAACTAGTAGAGAAGGGAGTTCCTGTACATTCAATGTATATCCATAGGAATGAAGCTGAAAGCAAATATGGATTCATAATATATCAGGGAGGAGTCCCTGAAGACCCCATACTAAGAATAGTAGAAATATCCGACTGGGATGTCGAGGCATGCTTTGGAACGCACTTATCAAATACTTTTGAAATAGGAGGAATAAAGATAATTAATGTAGAGAAAATACAAGATGGAGTAATAAGATTCGAATATGTTGCTGGAACTCAAGTTGTAGACTATGCAGCAAAACTAGAAGATCAACTATATAGTATCGGCTCAATACTAAATACCTCACCTAGCGAGATAACTTCACGATTGAAATCAGTAATGCAAGAACATGAAGACTTAAGAAAACTCCTAAGCAGATATCGTAGAAAGATAATACAAGAATACTTAGACATTATAGAGAAAAACTCAAAGATCATAAATAATATCAGATACTTCATCCTAATAGATAAATTAAATGATCCCATAATGTTAAGAGATTTAATGCTAAAAGCAATAAAACAAATAAGAAACATATTAATTGCCGTTGCTAGGCAAGAAGGAGATAGATCCCTCATTGAAATAGCTATTAACAAGAGAATATCAAAAACTATTGACCTAAGAGAATTACTAAGCATGATAAGTAGCAAGCTAATAGGCGTAAAAGGTGGAGGTAAGAGAGATCACATAACATTAAGTGTTAACAAGAAAGTAGATAAAGTAGTAAAAGACTTAGAAAACATAATAATAGAGTACTTGAGTAGAATACAGCCTTGAACTCAACCATAAGAGAAGATGTAGTTATTGAAGCCATTAAAGACTATAAGTACCTACTAAATAGAGGGTATCCGCGAACATTAGCATTAAACACGGTGACGACAAGATACATGTTGAGCAAGAGAGAACGACTACTACTATATCGAACAGTACATACAGATGAACAGGTCCAGAGAATTATTAATAAACTAATAAATGTAGAATCTATTGATAAGTT
>CAYPZO010000206.1:0-2687 GCA_964415135.1 uncultured Desulfurococcales archaeon
GAGCTTATACCAGCTTATTCTAGCTTAACTATAATCTACGATCCAAGACTCATAACTTATAGAAGGTTAATCGAGGAAGTTAAAAATATTTGGAGTGAATCTAAGGCTATTGATATAAATAGACTCATTAAACCTAGACTTATCGAAATACCCGTCGTTTACGGTGGTGGATTTGGACCAGATATGCCGTTTGTTGTTAAATACTCGGGTTTAACCGAAGATGAAGTAATAAAGATACATAGTAGCAGAATATATACTTGCTACATGCTCGGATTTACTCCTGGTTTTGTTTATTTAGGTGACGTTGATCCACGAATAGCTGTTCCTAGACTATCTACACCTAGATTAAAGATTCCTCCGGGATCTGTTGGTATTGCTGGTAAACAAACAGGATTCTATGGAGTTGAAAGCCCTGGTGGTTGGAGACTTATTGGTAGAACACCCTTAATGGTATTTGACCCTCGTAGAGACCCTCCATCAATTATTAGGCCTGGTGATAAGGTTAAGTTTAAGCCCATATCAATTGAGGAATATTACGAGATTAGAAAACTTGTTGAAAAAGGCGAATATGAGGTAAGAATTGAGGTGTATAGTCAATGAGCACGCCGGTATTTAGTATTGAAAGACCCGGTATGTTCACGACAGTTCAAGATCTTGGTAGATATGGTTATAGACATTATGGTGTCCCCGTTTCGGGGGCATTGGACAAGTTATCCATGGTTTATGCTAATGTACTTGTAGGTAATAAGCCTAATGAAGCTGTACTAGAGGTTATTGGTGGAGGATTTAAGGCTAAAGTCCTCACCGACACCATTATAGCTGTAACTGGCGCTGAAGCACCAATACTATTAAATGGAAGTGAAGTAAGGTCTTGGACCCCCATACGTGTTAGTAAAGGAGATGTTATTGAGATAGGATTAGCAGTTAAGGGATTCATAATATACATCGGGGTTTTCGGCGGAATAGACGTACCATTAATTATGGATAGCGGGTCAACGTATACAAGAGCAAGGTTTGGAGGCTTAGATGGAAGGACATTAAAGGTAGGCGATATAATACATACTAAGAAGCCCTCAAGAAGCGTTAACGAGCAATGGAGCATTATAGAGGACTTAGTTGTACCTAAGGACATCATGCCTTACATGCCCGGTATAGGCGATATAGTTGAGATAAGAGTTACTAGAGGACAACACGAAGAACTATTTACAGAAGAATCCTATAAAACATTCTATTCATCAACGTACATAGTTACGCCTCAATCGGATAGAATGGGATATAGACTTGATGGACCAGCAATAAAGCTTGCCAAAGAACTTAAGGGTGGTAGAGTTATTAGCCTAGCAACACCTATAGGCTCAATACAAATACCACCAGACGGTAAACCAATAATACTCTTACCTGATTGCCAGACAACAGGAGGATATGCAATAATAGCAACAGTTATACCACCAGATGTTGATAAAGTTGCTCAATGTAAACCCGGAGTTAAGCTGAAATTTAAGGAAATATCCGTTAGCGAAGCTGAAGAGGAAACAAAGAAGTACCTAAATCTCCTAGAAAATCCGCCATTGGAGAAGCTACTAGAAGAGGAAGAATATCTATACCTATATGCAGGATAACTCATTAAAATGAGGATGATAATTAATTGAGGTTACCTTCATCGCTTATATCATCTAAATACATGGTAATCACAACTATATGCATAGTATTAGTCATAGCTATTTACTCCTATATATTCAATGTAGATATACTGGTAACACTATTTAACTTAGATTTAAAGTGGTTAACATTATCGATACTATTGGCTTTAGCGAGCTTTCTCCTTGAATGTATAAGGCTTAGGTACATGGTTAAGCTTGTAGGAGGAGAAATAGGTTTAGTAGATGTTGTTAAGGCGAGAGCTATAGGTACTCTCATTGCATACATAACTCCATCATCTATGGGAGGCGAACCTGCAAGAGCATACATAATAAATCTCCATTCAGGTATAGGATTTTGGAAAGCATTTGGAGTTACATTAATTGAGGCATATGTAGATGCTATAACCGTATGCTTTGTAGCACTACTACTATCTATAAAGTATATACCATTATCCATATTTATTACACTAACATGTGCATACACTATAGTTGCAGTAAACTTACTATTATTTGTGGCCTTGAAGGTTAAGTCCTTTAGCAAATTCATAGAGAAGTTTCGAGAAAGGTACTTTAAAAGCATTGAAGACAAATTTAATACTAAGTTGAACTTAACCGATGTTATAGAAGGAATAAGAAGCTTATTTAAACGGAGATTTAGCATCATAATCGCTATAACATTTCTAAGACATTTCGCATCTATTTTCTCAATATATTTCGTAGGCCTCGCGGTCATGGATAATAGCAGCTTAGTTAGGTGTACTGAAGCGTACTTTTTCTCATCATCAATCGGTATTATTCCTACTCCAGGAGCTTCTGGAGCATTAGAGTACGGTCTTTCAATAACCTTACCGCCAAGTCAAGTAGTAGTGATTAGGTTAATCAACTATACGTTAACTATATTATTAGGACTATTATCAGTTATACTAGTATTAAAACAATTAAAGAATCATTCTTCTCTGCATTAAAGGTACGTCTTCGAATGAAATAGTGAAGTCTCTTCCCCCTCAAGTACTAAGATATTTTGCTATGAATAGTAGGTATATTTTA
>CAYPZO010000207.1:0-2680 GCA_964415135.1 uncultured Desulfurococcales archaeon
CAGAGCTTAAACCCTCTCTTAATAAACCTATACCTCCCCTTAACAAGCATTTCTAAAAGCTCCTTATCAACATAAACCCTATTGCACATCATTACCTACTCCTTTCAAATCCCTTCCTATAGCCAATAATCCTCCTCATCTTCCACTTATGCAGATTCCTTAAAATACCCTCCCATTCATCATCACTTACATGCCTATAAACAGGCACGTAGCTCTTACCATCATATTTAACAGATACCTTAATATATCTCTCTCCATTCCTTTCAGCAAACACCGTACAGTAGTGTATAAGGCATATCACGGGCTTCCTATACTTCTCAAACCTATCGAGTATGCAGCCCCCAGCTTCTTCGTCATAGAATATGCATCTACCCCTAGGACCTACATCTAATCTATACACCTTAATTTTCCTACCATAAACGCTTAACGTAAATGAAGGTAATTGATCAAACTTGGCTAGCTTCCTAGGAATAAGCTTTACCTCATTACCAAGAATAAAAGCACCACTATTAGCCTCACAACACCTACCACAACCAGGTATACATATCATCTTATAACCATCCCTAATAATAGAGAAATCCATTCCCTCAAACGCAAGATCAGAAACATAAGTACCAGGAGTAGGCTTAAAGACTGCTAAAAGCCTATTAAGCCTTGGAACATAATACGTACCAACATAGTACTTCTTAATCCTAGCAGCCTCCCACAACAGAAAATAATTCCATTCAGGCTCCCTTGTAGGCTCCTTAAGCACATATACCTTAGCCATCACTTAACCCTCTCCATACTTAACCACTACCTATACCTATGAAGCTTAAATACCTTAAACAACTAACAAGGAAACAAGAGGAAAAGAGGGAATAAAATAATATGGGTAAAAAAGGTAAATCAGTAATTAGAGAACTATTAAATAGGATAAAGTGGAGTGAAGACCCATCAAAATACATCGTCAAGATAATTCATAGAGGATTTCAAGGAGAATATGGGACGGTAGAAATAAAAGCATCAAGAATAGACGAAATAGGTTCATGGTACTTCAGCATAGGAGAAACAATAATACCATTCCATAGAATCATAGAAGTAAGAAACATCAATGGTAAAGTCGTTTGGAGGAAGGAGATAAATCATATAAGATGTAGAAGAATCAGCAATGGGACCTCCAATCACTAGTCATGTTGAAGGGCACGCTCATCATCTAAGAGTAAATTATAGTACTCGTATCCTTTATTTATATTTAAGTTGAGAGCCAGTTCTCATCATGGAGCCCTACGAGTTTTGGTAGAGTCTAATACCTTGGATATATTGCTACAAACTTTTCTCCACTCTTTGTATAAACTTCAATGAAATAATAGTGACTTAGTATGGGGTGGAAGTTTATCCCAATAACCGTAACCTCTCCAGGACGTAATGTTACGTTCCCTTCCCACAAAGAGACTGTTCTACATCCTTCAACTCTATCTTTAACACAAATGGACGTTATGGTAATAGTTATATTTCCAGTATTCTCTACCCTTATGGTAAACGGAGCTATAGCCTCATACTCTCCCCAATAAGCAAGACTACTTATACGGATTTTCTCTTGAGCTCCATTTCTTACATTCTCCTCAACCTTTACAAACGACAATAAAATCATTAGAAGGAGTATAATGAATGAAGTTGCAAATAACACAATGTTACGGCTAATGGTACTCATAGAGTCTACACCTAATACGATGCACCCATTTATAGATTCACTTAAATATCCTTATAATACTAGCTATTCGAACAATAAGTAGGAATTATCGCCTTTTTCTTCTCCTACTACTGCGTCTTTTATGCTTTAATCTTATGATGGTTATGCATACTATAATGCTTACTACAATTATCGATGATGCTGTAAGCCAAAGGATATTGTTTCCCTTAGCTTCCTTTGTTGTTTGTGTTGGGAGTTCTTCATAGGTTATTTGCCCATTGTATAGGTTAATCTCTATTCTCTTGCTCTCACTCTGAATTATTGTAATGGGATATAGCGTGTTATTGTATTTTTTATACGTGATGCTTATTCCCGTTATGCTGGTCATTGATTTATTTGTTTTAATCGCTGATAACGGGATTGAAGGTACATGAACTACTAGTCCCTTCGATGAAGCGTATTCTATGAGTTTAGGTGTTAACATATCTTGAACTACGATTACATCAGGGTATATTTCCGTTATAGTGAGCGCTCCTGCAAGGGCTAAATTCTTAACCATATACGTAACTCTTCTTCCAACATCTCCACTATCGATGCCTACCTCGCTTGCTTTAACTAGTTCGCCTTTATTATCAATAGCTTTTATTAATGTTGATAGGAACTTAGTATACATAAACTCGTTGAATTTACCCTTTAATCCGTATATTTTAAATAAGTAGACAACGTATTCATCATTAATTTTAATGAGTTCAACGTAGACTTCACTTTCATTACCTGTCCATGTAATTGAGATAGTATTTCCCCTAGCTTCTATCTTTGGCTCCACCTTTTCGGTTAGTAGTTTTGCTCTAGGATACCATAGCTCAATATAAGCTAAGGAAACGTTAATAGCCTTACCATAACTATTATCACCTATCACTACTACCTGACAACTAGTTAACCCGGTTAACCACAATGAAAGTAGCAGGACTACTATTAATATAGCCTCCACGTGCTTCATAAGCTCAC
>CAYPZO010000208.1:0-2679 GCA_964415135.1 uncultured Desulfurococcales archaeon
GTAGTAACTTCAAAGACCTTTATGAATTCATCATGTTCCTTAACGAGTTTAACACTACTCAACGCCTTACTTACTTCCTCGCTTAATCTTAGTAACTTACTCCTCAAATAATCGTCAGTTATGATATCTTTAACTTTATGTTCAATTAGCACCCTCCTAACATAATCTATGCATTCATAGTCCACAAGCCTATAACATGAGTCGACCACGTTTACTGCATGAACTATGTCATTAATAGCTAGGCCACGTGATTTTATATTCTCTTCAATCCATCGTAATAATGGGCTATCCTTTATAGCCTTACCTAAATCGCCTATAATGCCTAAAGCTACAATATCAGGAAATTCTTCTAAACCTAGTATTTCCCTTAAAACCCATGTTGTTGAAGGATACTCCTCCTCTACATAACCAAATGCTATAGGATTACAGAATGCATTAACTATAAACTCATTAACATGATGATCTATTACAGCTACCTTAACACCTATAGATTCCTCGAGAATCCTTACTTGGCTTAATGGTATTCCGTAATCTAATATCAATACTAAGTCTGGATTTAACTTCTTTAATTCATTTACATTTATTGCTTCTATATTATATTCACCAATTCTTGATATGATGAAGGAGCTTATCTTGTCCTTGTACTTTTTAGCTATTAGTACTGCAGAAGCTATGCCATCACTATCCCAGTGATGTATTATCGAGACCTTTCTTGATTCTTCAATTAACTTGATTACTCGTTTACAGTTATTGGACAAAGGGGTTTTCAAAGCCTAGTACAACCTCAGCTACTTCAGGTCTCATCATGTATTCTGGTGGTTTCTCCTTCTTCTTTATCATTTCACGAAGCTTAGTACCACTAATTCTAACCCTATACTCGTCACCATGAGGGCATATTTTCTCATTAACCATACTATTACATTTCTTACAGTAGAATGACTCCCTTATGAAGAGTGGTGTTATCCCTAGATCGGGGAATTCCCTGAATATATCCCATGCCTCGTATGGTCCATAGAAGTTTCCTACACCTGCATGATCTCTACCAACAATAAAGTGTGTACATCCAAAGTTTTTCCTAACTATGGCGTGATGTATTGCTTCTCTAGGACCTGCATATCTCATCTCCATTCTTAGTACTGAAAATACTATGCTATCCTTGGGGAAGTAGTGCTTTATTAGCGCTTCATATGCTTTAACTATAACTTCATCTTTATAGTCTCCAGGCTTCTTCCATCCAACTAGGGGGTTTATGAATAATCCATCAACAAATGTTAATGCAGCTTTTTGTACGTATTCGTGTCCTAAGTGGGGTACGTTCCTTGTTTGGAACCCTGCTATAGTTCTCCATCCCTTAGCTTCAAAGAGTACTCTAGTCTCAGCAGGCCATAATCTATACCTTTCAAATGGTTCAGGTACATCGTTTAGTAAATCTATTGGACCGCCTATCAATAGTTCTTTCCTGTTCATAGTTTTAGCTACTCCTGGATGGCTCATACTACTTGTCTTGTAGACGTTAATGCAGTATTCCTTCTTATTCCATCCATATATTTCCTCGATCTTCATTATAGCTAAAACTTTATCTTTATACATGAGGGCTACGTCGTCTCCTTCCTTAACGCTAGCTATTTCGTCGGGATTAGCATCAAGTACTATGGGTATAGTCCATGGTATATCATTTGAAAGTCTCATATCATATAATACGTGCATGAAGTCTTCTTGTACTAAAAATCCTTCTAATGGGCTATAAACGCCATAAGCAATATTCATTACATCAGCAGCAAGAGTGTCACTTAACTTGATTTTAGGTAGTTCTTTAGCTTCTTCAAGAAGATGTTCACGTCTATGACCAGTTACGACACGTTTAATGAGTTTACCTCCATGAGGTCTTGAAACCATGTTTCACCACCTTCTCTTTATTAGAGGTATCCAAGTCTCTTTAATTTCTCAATAATCTTCTTCTTTTCCTCCTCGGAAACTACTTGGCTTTCAAGTTTTTCTCTCTCCATTGATGCAACTACTTCCCTAAGAACATAAGTTACGAATTGTGATACTGAAGTAAATCCCGTGTTCTTTATTAAATCCTTAATCCTATTATACAATGTTACAGGTATAGACACTGTAGTATGCCTTCCTCTACGCTCTTCCCTTTCATCATTAGAGGTCATTTCTTATCGCCTAGCACTAGATGTATCCTAGAGCTCTAAGCCTTTCCTTAACCTTCTCTTCCTCCTCTTTAGACAACGTATAGCTTGGAGTTTCTTCACTTAATACTTCATTTAATACGAATTCAACAAATTCCTCTATACTTGAAAATCCTCCTTGAGTTTCAATGAACTTCTTAATCTTATCATATAATTCCTTAGAGATGTATACGGGAACTTTTTCACCCATGTATGTTCACCCATATTAAGTTTACTACTAGTATAGAAGCTATGAATAACATGTATATAACTATAGCTGTATAGACATATTTCCCACTAAGAATTCTATGGAATTTACTTGATATGAATATTGATGGAATAACTCCAGTAAGTAAGAAAATAAATAAGCTTAAGTTGAAGAAGCCATGGATTATGAATATAGTTGATGCAGCTATGCTTGGAATAATTTTTGCAATTATAGTTACTAGAACTGCTCTCTTAACTTCAACACCTGTAAGTACTTGACCTGCCATTAAAA
>CAYPZO010000209.1:0-2662 GCA_964415135.1 uncultured Desulfurococcales archaeon
TTGTAAGTAATTGGACTAATGTTAGACCTATGCTTAGTGTTAGGTAGCTTAACTTGTCTGTTAGTGTTTTTCCTATCCATCCGAATGTTATTACTATGCTACATCCTTCTTCTTCTATGAGTTTTTTAGCTGCTACTGGTATGTCTTTTGCTCCTGGAACTGTGTATCTTATTATTTCTGCTTCTGGTAGGTGGTTTTTTATTACTTCTATAGCGTATTTAGCCATATCTACTCTAGCAAATGTTGTATCAACTATGCCTATCCTATATGTCATTTATTAGCCCTCTCTTGTAGAGGGTTATTATGTCTTCTCCTTTAACTAGTGGAATTGCGTTTTCATTTGCATACTCTATGGCTTTCTTGAGGCTTAGTGAAGTTCCTTTATCTAGCATTTCAGCGAAAACTACGCTTGGAGGTAGTCCTGCTAATCTAGCTAGTGCTATTGATAATTCTGTATGTCCTCTCCTCCTAGCTAGTCCTCTCGATATTAGTATTGGTACGTGTCCTGGAGCCATGAATTCTCTATAAAACATCCCCTTTGCGTACTCAATGTTGTTTTTCCATGCATTTTCTACTACTTCGTGTAGCTTAATTATCGTTAAGGCTTTATCACTATCTGAAATACCTGTCTTAACGTCTATATGGTTAACCCATAATGCGAATGCTGGTGGTTCACCATACTTGGGGATTTTAACTAGTTTTGCTAGCTCGTTACCCCACTTAATTATTATTTCTTGCTGAAATGGTATTCCAAGAACCCTAGCTATTCTATAGGATGTCGCATAGCATATTAATCCTCCAGCATGGGTTCGTAATATGTATATTTTGTCTACGGATATTTTACCTGCGTAGAATACCATATCTACTTCGCTTTCCCTGTCTTCAGAATCAAATATTAGTACAGGCTCTCCATTCCTTAATGCCTCAATTGCCTCAACAATGTTGCTTCTCAAGATTCAGCACCTGTTTAAGCCTTCTACATAGTAGCTTTTCACCCTTAAAAACTATATTATATAGAGCTTATTACATGCAGCTTTTACGATATGAGTTTATGTTGGGATAAGTTATTATATTTAGGAGTAGTATTGTCTTTAGAAAAATGAGTGGTTGAAGATTATGGCGAAGAAGGTTACTATTTTGGCTAGTGGTGGCGGTCATACGGGTTATGCTGTTGCTTTAGCTCAGAGACTTAAGGGTAGAGCTGACATGCTCTTCATTATTCCTAAAGGTGATAAGTGGACTAGAAGTAAGGTGGAGAAGTATGGTGATGTAGTTGAAGTTGTTAAGGCTAGGGGTCCACGTGATAGTATATTTAAGTTAATGTTTAAGATGCCTAAGGCTTTCTTAGAGTCGTTATCGAAGGTTAGGAGGGATTATGAGGTAATAGTTAGTACAGGTAGTAATCATAGTATTCCTCCAAGTATTATTGGTAAGCTTAAAGGATTAAAGCTAATTAATATTGAGAGCTGTGTTAGGTTTACAAAGCCAAGTAAAAGCGTGAAGATGTTAAAGCCTTTCTCCGATATACTTGCATTACAATGGGATGAACAGTTAAAGCTATTTCCTCAAGGTAAAGTTTATGGTCCCTTATTTGAGAAGCCCAGGTATAAGCCCTATAATGGTGGATATATTCTTGTTACTGGAGGAACTTATGGCTTTAAGAAGTTATTCGACTTAATGGTAGAGACCGGCTTAAGTAACGTTGTTTTACAAACGGGGAGGATAAGTCCTAAGCATTATCGTAGAACTAGGCCTGAGTGGACTATATTTGATTTTGACCCTGATTTCGCGAAATGGATAGCTGGAGCTCAACTCGTTATATCGCATCTAGGAAAAACAATTATAGATGCCGCTTTAACCTACCGTAAACCCGTCATCATCGTACCTAACCCTGAATGGAAATTGACAGCAGGTATAGAGGATGCTAAAATACTTGCAAAGAAGCTAAATGCTATTTGTCTTGAAGAATTAACTAAAGATAAACTCTTAGAAGCCATCGAGGAAGCACTTACTAGAACTCCACCTAACTACGATGATGGAGCTAATAAGCTCGCAGAAGATATCTTACAGCTCTAGTATAGTGGTAAAGGGGGATCATAGTCGCTCCACCTCATCACACTTTCAGTGAAGTCCCTTAAATCATCTCCAAGTTACATGTTATGTCTGAAACATTATTAAGTTTAAAGCCCGTAATAGGGATTAGGTATAAGGGTTGCCAAAGAATAAGTTGGACTTAGACTATGTACCTGAAGACGTATTACATGAAGTCCTTGAAGCTGAAAAAGAATTTAAGAAGTCTAAGAAGAAGAGGAGAGCCCGCTATCCATCATCTCGTGATTTAGTTGAAGTAGTGATAGAGACTTCACAGGTATGTAGGGGTATTCATCCTCATGATTTTCCACAATTGGTGTTGAAGGCTTTAGAGCAAAGAGGATTTAGTACTAAATATGTTACGGTAAAGAGAGTATGGGGTGTTTATGAGTCTTTAGTTAGGAGGCATGTAATAGTTGATGTACTTGGTGTTGTAAAGGAAAATTAAGTGGTCGTCAGGATGCCCAAGCATCATCACGCATCTTTCAGTGTCTGCGTGGATCTTCATCCTAAATAATACTATGAACCTCTAAGCTTATTTACTTTAAAAGTAGTCTACAGTGATAGGATA
>CAYPZO010000210.1:0-2659 GCA_964415135.1 uncultured Desulfurococcales archaeon
CTTCAAAAGATACTATTGCTCCATTACGAGGACCCACGAATATGCCTCCAATACCCATAGATCTAATAAATGGTCTTATCACCATGTATCTATCGTTAAGTGGAAATGTATCTCTATAATCTCTTAAGATAAATTCCTCTCCATTCCTTGCTTTAAACCTAACAGGTTCTATTGATAGCACCTTATCATTATCTTCACTTAGGTTTGCTTTAAATGTTATTACAGCTCCCTTGCTCAGGTCAAATCCTCTCACATGATAAAGTTCTTGGTAATCAATAGGATTAATCCTAGGATCTTCAACATTCTCGCACGGTAATAATGGATAGAGAAGCTCTTTAGCCTTAAGCCTCATTTCCCCCTTAACTCTTCAATAGGAATAGTTGTATGAACTATGGAGGTTACATTAAAGTCTCCACCAATAGAAGCAACTCTTATGTAAAATGTCACCTTATTGCTCCTAATTGCAATTGCAGGATTAGAAGCTATCCTTAAAGGCATCCTAACTCCTTCATCTGAATACACTTCCAACTTATCAGGGAGAATATAGCCTCTCATCCTTGGAGGCTTATTATACCTCTTCGTTCTCACTATTTTCGTACTTCCTTTATATCTTATGAGCATGTCCAGTAAGGTTTCATCAGCTTTATCATTTATTTTTGAGAGGAGATTATTCACATAATCCTCGTACTCCTGTACGTCATTTAATCCATTAAATGCGATCTCAAACCACCCGAAGAGATTCTTTAACGTATAATAATTCTCCCCTCCTTAACATCATTCCGAACATAACTAAATTGCGGAATCAAGATATGCTTTAATATAATTTAACATTGTAATATTAAGGAGGTTTAAGCATTGAGGGTTGCGCTTATACCCATGAGTGTTAAACCTAACGACTTCGAGTATAATTGGAGGTTTTCAAAAACAGGTTTATTGAAGCTATTAAAGAAAATGCAGACTTTCTCGTTTACCCTGAATACTGTTTAACTGGTTTTACTGAATGGGATTTTAGTAGGGCAAAACTCTATAACCTCATAGTTAATCGTGTTTCAAGGTTGGCTAATAGGTATGGAGTTTACGTGGTTTTCGGCTTACTTGAACCCTGTAACGAATCTGCATATAATATAGCTTTTGTCATCGACAAAAATGGTAGGATTATTCTTAAGCACAGGAAAATCCAAGAACCAATAAAATTCTGTCAAGGCAGTTCATTTAATGTTGCCGTAACAGAGTTTGGACGTATAGGAGTGATTATATGTGGAGATCTCTATAATGATCTTGTAAAAGAAATGATACTTAGAAATAAACCAGATTACCTATTCGTACCTATGGATTACTCTCCAGAACAATTAGACCTCAAGGAAGAAATAAGGATTATGTCTTCTAGAATTGCGGAGCTAGGCGTTAAGACCTTCATTGTTAATACTTATAAACACCATGGAAGCTTTGGTGGTGCCTGGGTATTTGATGAGCGTGGCAAACTCATAGCATTTTCTAAGGAGGATCAACTGCTCATAATGGATGTGTCATAATATTGATTTTTATTGTCATTGTAAGGTAATATTTATTAATATCTATTGCTGTTAAGGAAGTTAACCGTAGAAGGTAGAGGAAGAGTAGTGTGAAAATTCCTGGTATGCTCTATATATTCCTTTCATTTACTCCTTGGATTGTTTACTGGATTCTATGTGGTTTAGGTATAACGTTTGGTATAGTTATTTCCCTGATAATTTCACTGTGTTTAATAACTCCTCAAGTTTATAGAAGGAGTTTTAATTTAATGGATGTAGCATCCATTACTTATTTTAGTATAGCATTTATCGGTACATATGCATTTAGTATGAAGATTTTTGTTGAAAAGAGTGGTTTTATCGGTTACCTCGCCTTAACATTAATGGCATTAATATCCCTAATTACCAAGAGACCTTTTACACTCCAAGTTTCAAAAAGAGATCATCCTAAAATATATTGGAATAGTAAATGGTTTCTACTAGTTAATAACCTTATCACAAGTATTTGGTGTATGATATTCTTAACGAATATGTTCATATTCCTACTCTTCACTAAGCCTCATACATCAATTTTCTCGAATACGTTAATTGCTATTGGCATAGTACTTTCAATTATCTTACCACTAAAAATCCCAGCTTATCTCGCCATAAGGGAATTTAAGAAATATGACTGGAGTGTAAGAATAGACCCTAAGAAGCCAAAGAAGGATAATGAGTATGATGCTATAATTGTTGGCTCTGGCATAGGAGGTCTAACTTGCGGAGCACTACTTTCAAAAAGAGGATATAAGGTATTAGTGCTAGAACAACACTATCAAGTCGGAGGCTATTGCTCATCCTTTAAGAGAAATAGTTTCATCTTTAATACTGGTGTAGAGAATATAAGTGGATTATGGGGGAAAGGACCAATCAACTATCTACTTAGAGAACTTAATCTCAGCAAGGACGACCTATTTGTAAAAAATAGCATCAGGATAATCTTCAAGGGAAAGGTTATTGACTTTAATAGTTTAGAGGAGTTCATAGAAGCTCTCATAGACATATTTCCTAAGGAGAAGGAAAACATTATAGCATTCTTTGATGAGGCTAGGAGAGCTTATGAAGAAGGCTATAGGGAAGTCGAAGTTTATGGAACGCCCCTACCTGTT
>CAYPZO010000211.1:0-2631 GCA_964415135.1 uncultured Desulfurococcales archaeon
TTTTACTTGGCTTTCCCTCATGTCTTCTATTCCCGGGCTAGGATGGGAGGTTGTGGGGGTTGGGTTTATTTTGTTTTGTTTCCTTGTTTTTCTTGGTGGTTTGGGTTTGAGGATTTTTGATGTTGTTGTTTTGCTTTTGGGTTTTGAGCCTGGTCCTTTAGTTAGGGCTATTGCTTCTCATAGTGTTAGGGAGGGTGGTGTTGTTTATGTTTTTGTGCCTCATTTTGAAGATGAGAGAGCTGATAGGGCGTTTGCTGATTTTAAAAGGGTTTTCGATATGATGTTTCATGGTAAGGTTGGTTTGGAGAAGGTTGTTGTTGATGTTTCTTCTGTTTCTAACGCTGTTGCACAGATTAAAGATATTTTTATGAGGATTTCGAGTAAGGATGTTGCTATATGTTTGACTGGTGGTATGAGGGTGTTAGCTGTTGCAACTATTTACGCTTACATGCTTACTCCTTGGAGGAAGGATCCCTACTTGGAGGTTTATCTTGAGAATAAAGGGTACTCTGTTGAGATACCTTTACTTCATAAACTTGTTTCATTAGAGATAACTGAAGAGAAGAGGGAAGTTTTAAGGGCTCTTCTAGGAGGCCCCTTAGGAGTTTACGATGTTGCATTGGAAATAGGCAAGGATAGATCAACTGTGTATAGACATTTAATATGGCTTGAGTCTAGAGGTCTTGTTAGAAGAGTTGGTAAAGTTTTTGAGATAACTGACCTAGGAAAACTATATGCATAAGTCATACATTCTAACTTTTGCTTAGTGTATTATGGTTGAAATTGTATTGTTATTGCACGGAATGTTCAAAATATATAAATACTCCGTGTAACATATCGAATCTCGGTCGAGAAAAGTGTCTTCAAAAGTAGATGTGCTTGGGAAAATTTTAGAGGAAGCTGATGTGAAGAAGAAAGTTGATAGTTTGGTAAGATATTTAGCAGCCTACAAGGTTATTGAGGGTAACTATGAGCTTTTCGATAAACTTGCTAGGTGCAGGGATGTTGAGGATTTTATTAGAACCATCTACGAGGGGGTTAGGGTTAAGGATAGGGTTCTTGATAAGCTCTATGATGGTGTTAAATCGGGGGAGTACAAGGTTGCTGTTGAGGGTAAAGTTACTAGGGAGCTCATAGATAAGCTTTTTAGTGTTACTAAGAGTGATTTAGAGGAAGTTTTCAAGCTTGCTAGAGCTAATCCTAGACTTGTTGGTTCAATAATTGCTTCTTTTGCTCTATCATATGAAGGTGTTTATGAGGTGAAAAAGTAAATGGTTTACTTAAGAGTTACAGGTAGAGCAATAATAAACGTCCATACTGCAAATACCGAAGGAGCTGTTGGAAACTATAGCGGATTATCTAAAATGTTCATCGTTAGAAGAACAGCTGAAGGATACGAGGTTTCAGAGGAACCTGTAATCTCAGGTAATATGGTTAAACATTGGCATGCAGTAGCTTTAACAGATAGGTTGCTAAGCCAAGGCTATGGTAAAATATGTGAGACATGTAAGAGACATGTAATGTTTAGGTCTAATCTACCATACGACGATGAAGTTAAGTATATTGAGGAATGCGCTATCGAAGATATTCATGGATTCTTGAATCCGAATAAGCAGGTTAGGAGAGAGAGTATTGCGAAATTCTCCTTCATAGTACCTGTTGAAGACATTAGGGCAGAGTACGAGGCAGTAACACATAATAGAGTAGTTTTAACGGAAAAAGGAACAATACCTGCTGAAGAAGCAGCTATGATGGTTTTCAAGCGCGAACATGCTAGTGGAGTGTATGGTTTCTCATGCTCTATGGACTTAGCTTATGTCGGTAGGGCTATGGCTGACCCAACTAAGACGATAAGTGCCGAAGATAGGAAAGTTAGGGCTAAAGCAGCTACTTTAGCTTTAGCCGACATTTTAAGCGGTAGAACTGGAGCCGCTCAGTCTAGAGCACTACCTATAGTTAAAGTTGTTGAGCTCTTAGCTGTTGTTTCTAAGAAACCAATACCCAATATGGTTCATGGGTTCTACAGAGACTATGCTGAAGAAAGCTTAGGTATCATTAAAGCGTTCCTTGAAAAAGGTATTATAAGTAAGAATGAAGTCAAAGTGTACGTTGTTGGTGAAAAACTAGCAGAGTTAGCTAAGCAACTAGGTGAAGTTGCTGTAATTAAAAAATCTGCTTTTGAAGCATTAGCAGATATCGCCGAGGTTGTTGAGGAATGGGTTGCATAGCAATATACGCTAAAATAAAACCTCCTATTTTTTCCATTAAATCCCCTGAAGCTTTCCAGGTAGGTTCGTCTCTACCGCTACCTCAACCATCATCTCTTGTTGGTGCTTTAGCTTATGTGCTTGCAGTAACAGAGAACCTAAGCTCAGAAGAGGCTTTAAAGAAAGCTAGAGAGGTTGTTCTAGCTACTGGAGCTTATGCTGAAAAGCTGATAATACCTTCGACAGTAATTCTTAGAAGGTTTAGGATACTTGATAGAGGATTCGAGAAACCCAAGAAAAGAGAGGTTAAGCTTACCGAAGTTGAAAAACTTGCTCTGCTTCTAGAGAGTAAGGATTATTACTCAGCTAAAATGCATTTGGAAAAGACGCTAACCGATGCTCTATACAGGGAGTACATGTTTTC
>CAYPZO010000212.1:0-2622 GCA_964415135.1 uncultured Desulfurococcales archaeon
ACCCTCCAAGGACACTTAACCCTATCTTCCTCGAAATCAATAAAAGCACCAGTTTATCTTTGAACTTTAATATTTCTTAATAAGAGACTATGGAAGTGTTATACGCGTTTTAGCTGGAATAAATTATGAATTGTAAGTAATTCAGTTTCGGGAAACCCTGGTTTAGCTTAAATTTTTCCTTATCCTTAATGGGGAATAATTTGGAAGAAGAGAATGTAGCTGTGCATTTAAATTTAAGAGAATGTAGGCTGTTCTATGTAGGGACTATGGGAGAAGTGTTGAAACTGCTAGCTGAATTAGGGAAGGTAATGAAGAGCAAATAATAACTCAGTTATCCTATAGATTTTTTAACCATATCTTCAAGTACTCGGTATTCTTTGCTTTCTAATAGCTTAGTGTGCAGTTTAGGTTCTAAAGCAACTATGTACAATATTTTATTCGCATCTTCAACTACTATTCCTCCATGTTCCTTCGCAGTTCCAATGAACCCTACTGTTTCCCTTATCTCGCGGTCTACATGGTCAGTTTTATCTGTCTCTACATGGCCAGGGTCAAAAACTAGTACTCCGATAGATGCATCAAACTCGTGCATGTAACCTAATATCTTAAACCTAGATTGAGAGATTTCTACGGCAGATGCTCTGTATTTTGCATCACATACAGAGGTGATTTCATCATTTACATGAACAGCTATGTCAGGTCTACCAGCCGGGATAGATATTTTGTTTCCATTAAATACACGGTATTTCCCATGAGATACCCAACTTTTACATTCAGGTGTTTTATCATATGTTATTTTGACTTCTTTGCTTTTCAAAGATATTAGTGTTTCATCTTTCCACATAGATATAAGGCGAGCATCGAAGGTTTTAGCAATAGTGTAGGTTACTACGTAATATGTGTAGACCTCGTATAGCTTATAATCCCATAATCCTAACTTAGCCTGTCTAATGTTATTGGTTTCTTCTTCATATTTGGTCATAAGTGCCAATACATTTGTTCTAATGTAGTCTAATGCTCTAGAAGCTATTACATTATACGGGTAAATGTTTCTTTCCAAAACTTTCCACGCAAGCCTCTTTAAGGCTCTGTCTTCAAGAAGTCTTTCACTTACCCTTATATATTTCATAAATGTTCTCTGGTTAATTCTCTTAACATCCTCTTTTATCATAGCCAGTTTCTTCTTTAAGTCCTCCGTGAAGGCTTTAAAAACTTCCTCATAAATAGTGTCTTCATAGGTTAAGCTATCTATTTCAGCTAATAATTGTTCCACATCGGTTTCTAATTTCTTCAAGAAAGCTTTCAAGAAAATGTTTTCAATAGATTCTAGGGTTAGTTTCCTTTTTCTTGAAGCTACTAGAAGTAAACCTTGGCCTAGAAGCCTAGATGTTAACGGAATATCTAGCATTCCTTCAACAGTATTTGATATTCTAAGTTCTTCAATTAAGGCTCTTGTTGGAGAATATACTGCTTTCCATACTTCCTTAAGAACATTAGCTATTCCCTTTACCAGTAATGTGCACTTCACGAAATTGGATGGTAAAATTACTTCATAGCCTTTAGCAAGGATTCTAGTAGGCTCATATACTATAGCTCCTAAATCTAAAATAATGTAGTATAGATCCATAAGGGCAGCAATTAGTGTCCTAACATCTCTTCTTTCAGCTTCCTCTAAGAACTCCAATTCTCTTAATCTCCTCGACCACTATATTGTAATCTTTCAACTTCTCAATTATCCTTTCAGCTTCTTCACCTATAAGTTCAAGTTGGGGTAACGCTATGAATGATGCTGCTTTCTGAACAGCCTCCTTAATGTCGCTTATACCTCCGGATTTAAGCATCTCATACGCTAAGATTGCTGTATCTACGGAAATACCTGTACCTAGAGGTCTTCCCGTAGCTTCTCTAAGTGCTCTAATGAGATCTACTGTTTCCGCAGCAACTTTCTTAACTTTTTCATCTATTGTTATTCCTTTACGTTTGAGTTGAGCAATTACAGCCTCTAACTCTTTCTCCCTGCTTTCCGGTGGAAGTATTTCTAGAACAACGAATCTCCTTTGTAAAGCATACCCTAAAGTGAAAAGGAATGCTCTATCAAAAGTATTTACAGTGGCTACGATTCTAAAGTCTTCTGGAATCCTGCGATCTTTGTTTTCTTCAAAATATTTAAGGAGTTTCTCAGCATCCTCATCAACCGCTTTACCCTCTTTCTCGAAAGACTTAATTTCTCTAATAAGGCCTTCAGGGAAACGCCATTCTTCAGGATTACTGCTTGGAAACATTGTGAAAAACTCTGCAAGAACCTTATCAGCTTCAGCCCTATTAAGCTCCTCAACAAGAAGCAAAACACCTCTATTCTCATCCTCTTTAAGCTCTAAATGCCTAGCAAGAGCCCTAAGTAAATGACCACATCTCCACTCCAACCTACCATTCTCACCTAAAACAGGACCACCAATAAAATCGTACCTAGTCCAAGCACTAGAAGCAGTACAAGCATACAACTCAAAACCCAAAGAATCAGCCAAAACCCTAGCCAACATAGACTTACCAGTAGCAGGAGCACCCATTAAAAGCAAATGCTTACCACTCCTCAAAGCAGCAACAGCAGCAGCCAAAACATCA
>CAYPZO010000213.1:0-2618 GCA_964415135.1 uncultured Desulfurococcales archaeon
CAGCCTCTAATATGTCATCCCAAGTCTTTGGCTGCCAGTCCTCAGGTAGTCCAGCCAGCTTGAAGATATCTTTTCTGTACCATATCATTCTGACATCTGTGTCTAGCATTATTCCATAGATCTTACCCTTATATGTTACTATCTTTCTCATAGCTGGTGCAAACTTCTCCCAGTCGGGCCAGTCCTTAACGAAGCCGTTTAATGGATATAGGTATCCTGCTTCAGCGTAGCTAGCGATCATGAAGCTATCTGCTTCTACTATATCTCCAGCTGTTCCAGCTGCTAGGTCTTCGGTAATCCTCTTAGCACAGTCTACACCGTAGGGTATCATTATCTCCTCGATTTCAACATCATAACCTAGCTCTTTAGCTCGCTCCTTGAACTCCTCAATTGCTGGTTTGAATAGGTCTTTATGGGGCTCACAATATTCAATTGTTATCTTTATCTTCTTTAATGTTGGTGGAGGTGTTGTCGTGGTGACTGGTGTACCTGTAACTGTTGTTGTAACTGTAACAGTTGTAGTAACTGTTTTTACACCAGCTCGAGTTGCGAAGTAGGCTGCTAATGCTCCTAATGCTATTATAAGAACAATAAGAACACCAATAACAATTTTGGTGGTCTCAGCCATACTACCACCTCCGAGTAGCATAAAAATCCTACATGTATATAAATTTTTATTATAACACTATGTAGTAAAGTATAAAAATAGGCATTGAAAACTATTTGGTTTAGATAACTGCCTTCCCTGTTTTCCTGTCGAATACATGAATTCTGTCCATATCAAACTTTATCCATATCTTAGATCCTGGCATGAGATCTATTTCTTTTGGAACTTTTATCTTCACAATACTGTCATCCATTTTTACGTTAATTATAGTCTCTGTTCCTAAAGGCTCAACTACATATACTGTAACCGGAATAGTATCCTTTTCTTCAGCAGAAGACACGTAGATGTGCTCAGGCCTTATGCCTAAGTCTACTTCTCCCCCCTCACCAATTTCACTATTAATTATGTTTCCTAGTTCATCTGGTAACTTTATGGTAAAGTTTTCCCCCTTAAGTACGAATTTACCGTTCTCTGATGTAAAGATCATTCTTATAAAGTTCATTGGTGGTGAACCTATGAATCCTCCTACAAATTTCGTCCTAGGGTTATGATATACTTCATGGGGCGTGCCTATTTGTTCTATTCTCCCCATATTCATTACCGCTATGCGATCTGCCATGGTCATTGCTTCTACTTGGTCGTGTGTTACATATATTGTTGTTATTTTAAGTTCTTTTTGAAGTTTCTTTAGCTCGGCTCTCATCTGAACTCTTAGTAGAGCATCTAGGTTGGATAAGGGTTCATCCATTAACCATACCTTAGGATTCCTAACAAGTGCTCTTGCAAGCGCGACTCTTTGCTGCTGACCGCCAGAAAGCTGCTTAGGATATCTATCGAGGAGATTTTCAATCCTTAATAGCTTAGCTACTTCTTTTACCTTTTTATTTATTACATCCTTTGGCATTTTCCTTAGCTTTAGTGGGAAAGCTATATTATCGTAAACTTTCATGTGAGGATAAAGAGCCCACGTCTGAAATACCATTGCTACATCTCGCTTTCTTGGAGGTAGTTCTGTTACATCCTCCTCATCAATATAGATTCTGCCCTTAGTAGGCTTCTCGAGACCAGCAATTATTCTTAAGGTAGTTGTTTTTCCACAGCCACTAGGTCCTAAGAGAACGAAGAATTCGCCATCCTTTACTTTAAAGTTAATGTCGTTAACTGCTACAACATTTGGTGGAAAAATCTTTGTTATATGTTCAAGTCTTACGCTCCCCATAATCTCTCCGAAGTATAATTAATTCTATTAGGTTAATAAAATTAATTAATGGAGTTTTATCCATTATTTAACAACAAAACGGAAAGCTATACTGCTATGTAGACTCTGTAATGAAGAAAATAGAAAATATTAATAGTACTGAACATTTATAGCTAAGTGTTATTTATTTTCTCTATTATTGGAAGTTCTCAGGTAAGGAAAAGACTAATAATATTCAAGCTTAATGAAGATAGCTTATCTAAGTTAAATAAAGTAGTACATATAAGCTAGCCATAGCCTCAGCCAAATGCTTAGCTAAAACACTTTGGTACTAAGTCATCCCGATGTCGATTCCTTTATGCAATTGCCTTCTGTTGCAAAAGTTCACAGGTTTCTTCAAGTGTTAACTCTTTAACTTCTATTAATTACAGCTTTTGCCTGATATACTAGTCAGATAGTGTACTATACTCAAGAATTATGGTTATGCTAACTATAATTAGTAAGAGTAATGATCTTATCCTTATTTACCCAATTTTATGCTATCGCCTCAAGTAGTAATGGAGAACGTTCTAATAATCTAAGTATTGGGATAAAAGCAACCAGAGGTAGGAAATCAAAAACTCAATATCTTCAACCAATCTCTCTACTATTCTCTATCATACTATTTCCCTTTCCCTACGTTATCATGTCTCCTAACTATTTAGCCTTAATCAATAAGCTTTACCTACGTATTAGCTACACCATTTTATTGATGTATAGATGAGGAATACAATTATACTGGACTTGATAATACTCATTTCTTAGTAAAAACGG
>CAYPZO010000214.1:0-2601 GCA_964415135.1 uncultured Desulfurococcales archaeon
TTTTCCTTGCTTTTCCTTTTTCTCCTATTATTCTTCCCTTTATTCTTGTTATGTGATTTGGGTGTGGTCCTACATATTGTTTTAAATCTATTACTACCAGTATTTGGTCTTCATCTAATACTCTTAGCGCTTTTTCTGGGGGGAATCCATATGCTATTGCTCTTATAAAGTCTCTTGCTTTTAATAGGTTTATTGGTGGTACATCTGGTGCTTCGGGCTCTATGATTACAATTCCATTTTCACTATCGATTGTTATTCTTGTTCTGGTTCTCCTCATAAGCTCTTTCTTAACCTTACCCTCATGACCTATTAGCACACCTATGCGATCAATTGGTATTTTTTCGTAAATTCTAGTTACACCAGGAATGGTTGTTATTTTTACTTTTCCTTCTCCTTCCATTCTATCACCCTCTTAAATATCTCATTCTCTGAGGGAACGTCTAGCCTAACTTCATATTTGAAAAACCTAACTATATTACTTATATCCCTATGTAAAAATTCAAGTGCATTTGCGTGAGCTATATGTACTGCTTGACTTACATCAATTATAACGGGCTCGTCATTATAGATCATGATGTTATATTCACTTAAATCTGCGTGAACGAGCTTAGCTATGTGGTAGGCTCTTGCAATATACTCTACAACTTTATCGAATATGTACTTGTGTTGTTCAAGAGTTAAATCTCTATAAACTTCCTTAAGGAGAGGAGCTCTAACACCATCCTCGCCAATAAATTCCATTACGAGTATATTCTTGTAGACATGTATTGGTTTAGGAACTCTAACACCAGCTTCAAATAGCCTCTTAAGGTTCCTAAACTCCTTTCTAGTCCAAAGATATATTAATTGCTTTATATTCCTAGGACTCATACCCTCAAAACGAGGATCACCATAAATGTACTTCCAAATACTCTTCCTAAACTCAGCTGTCATGGTCAAATATATTTTAAGTGCAAGGTCTTCGCCTTTCCCGTTCTTAGCCCAATAAACTCTAGCTTCTTTACCAGAACTTATAACTCCATAAACCTTACTTACAACACCTCTTCTCATAACCTCATAGAGTGCTAAGAGAGTTTCAGAATCAAAAACCTCTTCAACGGTCTCGTAGAGATCCTTATCCTTAATCCTCCTTAAACTTCTCTTACTAGGCTTTCTTCCTAAAAATTCATCGTAAGAACCCATTAAATGGATACACCCATCTCCTCAAGCAATTCCCTAGGAATATAGTTCATTTCTACAAGCTTCTTTATTTCATCCCTCTCATATCTATGAATAATATCTCCCTTCCTAGTTGGCTGGAAATCCCATATAGCAACAAGTACTACATCCCCTTCCTTAATCCAAACTCTTCTCCGCATTCTACCGGGAATTCTACACATCCTACTATACCCATCACTACACTTAACAATAGCGTGCTCAGCACCTACAAGCCTTTCAACAACACCTACAACCTGTCCTTCAGCAGGTAAAAGCAGTTCACGAGGTCTCTCCTCTACTCTTCTTTTCTTCTTTTTTCTAGCCACTAAATTACCACCCTTTACTAAAATGCTTAATTAAGGTAGAACATAAACTTTCCCCCCATAGATTAGAACCTTAACTACATCTCCTTTCTTAACCTTAATAGGAGTAGTTAGGGTAACATTATATACTTCATATGTTTCAAGATCCATTAACATAGCCTCACCGCTAGGCTTAACTGTAAGTACTTGAGCCTCCCTAATAGCCAACTCCTTAATCTTCTTAACAATACCTTTATCCCAATAATCCTTATTAGAAACCTTAACTTCTTCATCACTATCTAGAACCTTTAATATAATGGAATTACCCGTAATTCTCTTCACTATAGCTGGCTTTCCTTGAAATTCAACTATATCTCTAACATCAATATCAGGTATTCTTACAGACAATGTTATTCTTGATTTTCTCTTTCCTCTTCTATCCCTACCAATTACCTTATGTGTTTCAATAACTTTAGCTAAATAATAGTGACTAAACTTACTTGCAATATATCGTGCAGCCTCCTTTGACGTAACATACAAGTCTATACCATCCCTTACATCTTTAACCTCAACAATATCGTCAACAACGCTACGTGGTAGATGTTTAAACAAGTTATTCATCTTAGTCCTTAGCGTCTCTAGGTTCTTAGGCTTAGATGACCTAATTTGAATTATTGCTTCATAAACTTTTGCTCTCTTACGAAAACAAGAATTACATAAACTCCTCTTTAAAATTAAAACCACATCCCTATAAATTACTACTTGGCTAAAACCATAACTTAAGGTGAGCTTTAACTTTACATGAACTTCACTTGTACTGTGGTCAATGCTAGTTACATCTACATTAATTAACTTTAATGGATTCTTAACCTTAATCTTATTATTTATTATATAGTTAAGGAATACTTCTATAGCACTATTTATTGATGGTAGTGGTTGAGTCCAATTATTTTGAATGAACACTGCATTACATAGACTACAAATCTTAACATCAATTTTACTGGGAATGAATATTAAGTTAGGCTCTTTACTAAGTAGGCACTCAAAGCATATATTATTGAATACAGGGTTATCACTACTACTTTGCCTTCCACAGATACTA
>CAYPZO010000215.1:0-2564 GCA_964415135.1 uncultured Desulfurococcales archaeon
TAAAGTATATTTAGTAGTCATATATTCATAATAAGGATAGGGGTTGGATTTTGAGCCAAGAGGTTAAGTTTAAGGTAGTTGATATCCCTGTGCCTGAAGGAACAAATATAATCATTGGGCAAAGCCACTTCATTAAAACTGTGGAAGACTTATATGAAGCTTTAGTTACAAGTACGCCTAGTATTAAGTTTGGTATTGGTTTCTGCGAGGCTAGTGCTAAGAGACTCGTTAGACATGATGGAAATAATGAGGAGTTAAGAAAACTTGCAGCTGAAGCAGCCTATAAGATAGGCGCTGGTCATGTATTTGTAGTGTACATTAAGGATGCTTGGCCTATAAATGTATTAAATGCGTTAAAGCATGTACAGGAGGTTGTCACAATATATTGTGCAACAGCTAACCCAGTACAAGTTATTGTGGCGGAAACAAATCAGGGTAGGGCTTTAGTGGGTGTTGTTGATGGTTATACTCCTCTAGGCATTGAGAAGGAGGAGGATATAAAGGAGCGTCATGAATTCCTAAGAAAGATAGGTTACAAGAGATGAAATAGAAAACGTTCATTCTTGATACCTATAAGGGCTTTACTAATGAACATTAAGAATAGAAAAAGAATAGTGAAGTCTACTATAGTTATTGCAATAGTAGCGTGTATATTACTTATTGTAGCTGTAGCTCATATGCCCGAGTCTACAGGAACCACTACAACACCTATACCCTTTTTTGAATTAACAAAGTACTTCAACATGACTCCACTTCCATGCAAACCTGCATGGGTTAAGAGCGGTGATTGGCTAGGTTATGAGGTTAATGTCAAGGTGAGAAGGGGAAATAAGGAGATCAATGATAAGATTTATGTTAAGGTGGTATTTACTAACGTATCATTTAATGTATTTGAAGTAAAGTCCTTCATACATAAATCAAGTAACTTATTAATAAAGGATACTTATGATATTCTCCTGCAGTTATTTAGGAACGAAACTCTAAGATGGAGGGTAGGAGACTTCATATATATTTACCCACATAGACTTCCAATAAATAATACAATTTCATTAGCATTAAATGGTGTTCATGTAATTAAGAGACATGATAGGGTCACGGGCATTCTTGTGAAAGCAAGGGTAGAGTACTTAGCAGATAATAAGACAGTAATTAATCTAGATATATCATTGAACGATACGAATATTAAGATACTTAATGCATTAGTGGTTAACAAAGAGCAATCGCTTATACAGTATCTATCACTTATAGTTGCTGCTGTAATAGTTATACTCATTATGGTGAAGGTTAAGAGAAGATAAGTTAACTAAACTTGAGATTTTCAATCCATATTCGATTAAAATCATGGTAACTAACTAAGTTTACGTGCGTAAACGTGTTAATTCTCTTTAATACTTTCTTAAAGTGATCGGAGTCAAAAATGGATATCTTTAGTCCTTGGAGTACTAGGTTACCTGCAGGTATTATATTCTCTACATCTACTGGTGGTACTATCATTAACGATCTTGCATGAATGGGGTTTATAGTTGTACCGAAAGTTCCAGCTATGTAGACTCTATCTATCTCTTCAACTTTTACATTGGAGACTTGTAGTAGTATTTTCCATGCTGTTTTAACTGCTGCTATTGCTTTCTGTAGTTCCCTTATATCTCGTTGAGTAATTACTATGGGCTTGCTATGAGCTGTTTCTGTTTCTGGTACTATTTCTATGGCTTTTACGCCATTTACTATCCTGTTATGTTTGTTTAGTTTTCCACTATAATCCATTATCTTATGCTTTAAGAATTCATGTAGTATGCTTATTGCTCCAGCAGCTAATAGTCCCCTAGGCTTACTGTTATCTGTCGTCTTCCATTCAAATACTATTTTTTCTCCATTAATGGACTTTACGTGCACATCAATTATTGCTCCTTGAGGATAATGGACTCCCGATGTTATATGGCCTTCAAATGCAGGGCCTGCAGGGGTGCTCGTGAAGAATACTTTATCATCATTTACTAGTACTATCTCAGTATTTACACCCAGATCTATTACCATATACTTACTGCCTTGCTCCTCTTCTAGATACGATGTAGTTACGTAGTCCATGAATGCATCACCTCCCACAAATCCTCCTATTAATGGCATTACTATAGTTAGTGCATTGCTTATCTCTTTGAATCCTAGTTCATTGCTTAATGCTAGATATGTTCCCGACATTATTGGCTGGAAGGGTTTTTTAGCTAGGGTATCTATGGGTTCTTCTAGTAGAATGGATGTGATTGCACTATTACCTGCAATTGCTATGGCGACTATATCGTTTAGCTTCATGTTTATTTCTTTTTCGATTTTTCTTAACCTTTCTTCAATGGCTTTAATGACTATCTCCTTCATGTTCGTTATCGGCTCCCTCTCATGTAGAATTAATGCTAATCTTGACATAATGTCCATTCCCATTCTTACTTGGGGGTTTATGATTATGTCTTCATGTATGAGGGTTAAGCTTTTATAATCTATTAGGTGAGTAGCTATTTTTGATGAACCTAAGTCTATTAAGCAAACTATTGGTTTAGTTAAGTTTTCTTTCA
>CAYPZO010000216.1:0-2558 GCA_964415135.1 uncultured Desulfurococcales archaeon
CGGGCTTTTAACCCGTAGGTCCCGGGTTCAAATCCCGGCGGGCCCGCCACATAATGAACTAAATCTTTTCCTAAGGTATTTAATTTAGTTTTTGAATGTGTTAATCAGCTGCGTAATATATAGGTAAGTAACCGATACTGTAGTAATTATTGCCTAGCTTTACTAATACTATGAGCCATAACGTATTGACGCCCTCAGGCATATCATTAATTGTTATCTTTAGTAGTCTGGGTGTTGCATCTATAGTTAGCTCATATAGATCCTCAGTACCTAACCCCCAAGCGCTGAGGGGCGAGTATGATGCTGAAGAAGATCTCGGATCTCTGTAATATATTTCATAAGTAGCTACAGTAGATGAGGGAAGTAACTCCCAATCAGTATCATCATTCATACTGACTACGTAGTCTTTAGCTAGCTCTATATCGTAATCTATATCTATATAGAGTTGCCCTGGTGACTCACCTATGACCAGTAAGTACGTCTTCAACAGTGTGTCTTCGGTTCTGGCTATCTGTACAACATGTACGTTCCCTGAACTATATAGCCTATATAGCGTTAGCTTAGCTGATTGTTCAGCTAAGAACAAGTCCCTATTAACATTCTCCCTTTGAGCTGCTGCTTGAGAGCTAAATAACGCAAGTACAGCTAGCCCTATAATGATTGTTGTACTTACTAATATAATAGTAGCAACTAAGGTGCCTTGCCCTACCTTTCTTTTTAGGTTTCTTTTATATAAGTGTTTAAGGTCTGGCAAAGTAAACAACACCTAGGAATTCTATTCCAATAATGAAGTCACCATCATCAAATCCGGGTTTAAGCGTGTCATCAACTTTATAATTAGAGTAAGGATCTTGAAATGCTATAGCTATATAGTACTCTCTTCCTTCGACTTCGGGAATTATTAGACTTATGGTCTGTACGTAATAATTCTTATTAGGTGGATAGGTGTCTTCTAAGTCATCAAGTTCTTGATATATGTATTCCCTGGAACTAACAATATCGCCTGTCTCTGCATCTATAAGATACACCCCAAAGAGAATCCTATCCGTATTCTCGACCTCGCTGGTATCGCCACCCAAATTATCATGGAAAAACATCCTTATGGCTATCTGAACCATAGCATAGTCATCACTTCTAATACGATATCCTACTAATTTTAAAACTAATGGAGATACCGACCAATCATCTAAAACGAACCAACCAACAACATCATTAAGCATAAATATATCACCGCAATTTACATCCTCAGTTATGAATACCATCTCAGAGACTCCATTATTATCGAAATCCCCAAAGAATAGAAACGGTTCATAACTAAATTCTTCCTCACCTATGTAACATCCGTATATCTTAACTTGATCAGCATGTCCTTTAAGGAATATATAGGCATCATCGACACCAACCCTACTGTTTGATGAAGCGTAGAGCCACCATAATCCTAAAGTATCCATACCATACGCATCCACATATATTCCCTCATCATGGTTATCATAATATAAATGAAGATCTTCCTGATGTTCAGGTGTGAATCCATATATCTTCACTCGCCAACCGTAAGGATAATCAGAATCCAAATTGTATTTATATTTATTAGTTCCATCATATATCTCTATTATGGCTTCATCACTCCAAGGTTCATAAGGTCCTGTTAACATTATTGCATATTTAGGGTTACCTTCTCTTATTTTTGTCCATTGAGGATCAATTCCTATGAATGCATTTCCAAACCTCATTTCTCGTTCATTGCCGAATCGCCCTGTTACGATATCTACATCATTATACTCAGCGATAAGAATGCAGTGCTTATTGTACCTCTTCATCCCTCTTCCTGGATCGTCTTCTGTTGGGGTTTTAAGTAATTCTTGATCAACTTCAATATCCTCCCTATTAATTAACCCCTCAATACTTGAACCTAAAGATATAGGTGTCACTACAACGCTACCAGCGACAGGAGCCACCTCTTCCTCCTTATATGGGAAGTAATTACCAAGTACAGTTATTATACCTAGCGGATTGACTGAAGGCTCTAACATTTCTATTTTCATGTAGCCCTTAGGCTCTAAAATTATGTATCCTTCCTGAGTTCCTGTTGAAACGTTTATCATTCCTTCCTGTTCAACAAGTTTTAATGGATACATTAAGTTATCATCACCTACCTCATCTGCCACGTGAAAACCATACACATCAACAAAGTATGTATTTCCTTCATACTCTATTAATAAATACTTGATTCCTGACCTTACGGGGCCTGTATTATTGATGTAGATATAGTTCCCTGATTTGGTTAGCTTTATTTCTTCAAGAGTTTTCTGAATGTCCCTACTTCTTAACGCTTGAAACATCTGTTCTTGTCTTTGGAAGGCATTCATTGTGTAGTTCATGAGCGGGAATAGTACAATTATAAAGACACCAGCTATTATTATTGCACCTATAACCGCTGAGACTGCTTTTCTTAGGAATTCCCTATTTAGGACTTTCCTTAACATATTACTACCTATCAGTGCTAGTTTGGGTTTCATACTATATATTCCTATAGGGTGTGTTTTTCTCAGAGCTTT
>CAYPZO010000217.1:0-2557 GCA_964415135.1 uncultured Desulfurococcales archaeon
AGGTAGAGTTTCAGGTTACCTAAAATTTGATGGAGCACATACACCTCACGGAAGACCAATACCATTTGGTATGGGAGTTAAACTAGCTAATCCAGAATTAAAAGTTGTAGTTATAAGCGGCGATGGAGATATCGTGGGCATTGGAGGAAACCACTTAATACATGCAGCAAGAAGAAACATGGATATAACAGTACTAATGGTCAATAACTTCATCTACGCAATGACCGGAGGACAAGTAGCACCAACAACACCACAAAAAGTTTATACCACAACAACTCCTTATGGTAACCCCGAATCACCATTTAATATAATAAGGCTTATTGCAGGAATAGGGGCAAACTACCTGGCTAGATGGGCTATAACGCAGCCATTCCAGTTAAAGAACTCAATAAAGAAAGCTGTACTTAAGGAAGGATTCTCATTCATAGAAGTAATATCGACATGCCCGGAAAGATTTGGTAAAAGAATAGGAATAGGAGATCCTGTTGAGTTATATAATAGGCTGAAGTCAATAGCTAAGATAAGAAAAGTATCAGCATTTGAAGCTAAATATGATTGGAATGAGGAAATAACGTGCGGAGAATTCATAGATGAGGATAAGCCTGGATTTGTTAAAATGTATTTTGAAGTAATTAAAGAAAAACTGGGTGAAAGGACATGAGAAAGGAAATATTAATTGCGGGTATAGGTGGTCAAGGAGTACTTGTAGCAGGACACATACTTGGACTAGCTGCAGCAAAATACATGAACTACTACGTATCACAATCAGAGGAATATAGTGCTGAAACTAGAGGTGGAGAGTCAAGAGCAGATGTAGTTATAGCTACTTCAGATGAAGAACTAGACTACCCTAAGGTAAGGAAAGCAGACATAGTAATAATACTACACAGCTACGCATTAAACCTGTATAGGAAGTACATAAAGGAAGACGCAATAGTACTAATAGATGAAATCCTAGTAAGCAAGGACTTACTTCAAGAAAAGTGGAGAGTCTATGCGATACCCTTTACTAAATTAGCAGAGGAATACTTCGAGACTAGAAGGGTAGCTAATATGATAGCTCTTGGAGCACTTGCATCAATAACAAACATAGTCACATTAGATGCATTGAAGAACGCAGTAAAAGAAATAATGAGCAAAAAATACATTGAATTAAACATCAAAGCACTAGAACTAGGATTTAATGAAGGATTGAAGAGGGCTGAAAATGCCTAGACCAATAGTAATAAAAGACCTATGTAAAGGATGCGGTATATGCATTGATATGTGTCCTAAGAAAATACTTAAGCTAAGCAGTAACGTGAATAAGCATGGAAGACATTATGTTGAAGTAGTAAAACCTGAGGAATGTATAGGATGTAAGCTTTGTGAAAAGTACTGTCCAGACTTTGCAATATATGTTGAAGCTTCATAAATAAAGTTAATTTTTAACTAAACCATTTTATTGAGGGATAATTAAAGAATAAAAATGATATATAAAACTGCTTATGAAGGTTTAATGCCTATATTTACATGTTATATCCTATCTGCAAAGCTCTTTTATTCTCTTCAACATTTCTACCAGAAGTTTCAACTGCTTTCATTAAGGAGTCTAACTTTACAATATTCTTCTTAGCTAAATAGCCCAATACAACCATGTTTAATGCCCTAACATTCTCTTTCTCACATGTCCTTAAGAAGGACTTAAACTCTACATTCCTAACATTTCCGGGAACATTAGTAACCAGGGTATCATCAGCTATAACAGTTGTTGAAGGACTAAATACATCACTATAAGCATTTATAGCCTTTTGATGAAGTGCTATTATTAAATCATACTCCTTAGTGTATGGACACTCTATGGGTTTTTCACTAAAGACTAAATCAGCGTAAACGGGAGTACCTCTCACCTCAGATCCATAGGATTGACGTAGAGCTACGTATTTTCCCTCAAGGTTAATAGCATATCCTAGAATCCATCCCATAAACACTATTCCTTGACCACCAATTCCTAAAAGTTTTAACTTAAAGGTCATGGTTATGCACCTTTTCTGAACCTTAATAAAGTCTTTTTCATCACTTCTATAAATCCAGGTCTTTTGCTATAAACATATTCTCCGACGATAATCTTACCCCACTTCTCCTCAAGACTTAACTCACTTGCCTTACTTATAGGGATGCTATTCTTAATTAACCACTTCATGAACTCTGAAGGATGCATGCCCATTCTGGCTGAAACCCTAGATGTACACTGGGATACTACTTCAATAAACCTAAAGCCCTTACCGAGCTTAAGAGCCTTCTTAATAGACTCCTTAAGCTGATCAAAATGCATTATTGTCCATCTAGCAACATAGTTTGCTCCAAGGCTAGCAGCAAGTTGACAAGCATCTAACGGTGGTTCAGAATTACCATATGGTGTTGTAGTCGTCTTAAATCCTAATGGTGTTGTAGGGGCAAGCTGACCACCTGTCATTGCATAAATAAAGTTGTTAACCATGATAACGAGTAAATCCATGTTTCTTCTTGCTGCATGTATTAAGTGGTTTCCTCCAATACCAGCAATATCGCCATCACC
>CAYPZO010000218.1:0-2539 GCA_964415135.1 uncultured Desulfurococcales archaeon
TATCTTCTTTTATAACGTTAAACCCTGCTTCTAGAATAAAGCCTGCATATACGTAGAACTATAGTCTATTTTCTGTTCTTCTATTGTTTTTTGGAGAATTGGTGGGCCCGCGGGGATTTGAACCCCGGACCTCCGCCGCGTCAGGGCGGCGTCCTAACCGGGCTAGACGACGGGCCCAGCTGGCTTCTACCCTTATCTTGGTGTAATTTTTCTGGTTAATAAATTCAATTTTCATCTTTTATTTTGTTTGTTATTGTGTATATTATTATTGCTATTTCTCCTGCTGGTCCTATCCATGTATTGAATCCTTTTATGTATATTGGTTTTCCTATTAGTGCTTCGTTTTTTGAGAGTCCTGGTTCTGTTCCTGCTATTATGAATGCTGTTTTTGGTTTTAGTTCTAGGTTTTCGGGATTTATTCTTTCTCCGTATTCGTGTGATAATGTGTATATTTGGTCTGGTTTTAGTAGTTCTATTGCGTCTTTTAGGTCTGGTAGTATTATTATTGGTTTATTGTGTTTGTATGCATCTCGGAATATTTCTGGTATTGCTATTTGTGCTGCTGCTCCTGTTGGTTTCGTTATTACTAGTATGAATTTGTTTTCTGTTGAGAATACTATTCTTGCTACGTCGTGTACTCTTTGTATGCTTGAGACGTTGTGTAGTATTATGTATATTTTTTCTATGTTCATGCTTGCTCCCTTAGGGTGTTTAGTACGTGTTCTGCTATAGCTTTTGCTAGTGGTACTGGTACTGCTTCTCCTACTTGATTGTATTGTTCGTCTCTTCCTCCTAGGAATACGTGGTTGTCTGGGAATCCCATTAGTCTTGCTTGTTCTCTTACTGTTAGGAACCTATTTTCGTATGGGTGTATGAATCTTGATGAACCCATTACTGTTGGTGCTAGTTTATGTGGATGTAGTCTTATTAGGTTTGGGTATCTTTTTCCTCTTGCTCCATTGTATAGTATCATGGCGCTACCCCATTTTAGTCTCGTTATTTTCTTTAACTTTCTATCAGATATTGGTGGTAGTTCATGGTTTGGTATTTCTGGTGTTCCTGGTGGTGGTAGGTCTTTTAATGCTTCCCAGACGGTTATGTGATTTCTTACTTTTCTCTTAGGCTTTATCTCTATGTTTGATATGAATGCTCTTAGTCTATGTGATGGTGTTCCATAGTCTTCAGCTCTTAGTAGGTTAAAGTATATCTTCTTGTATCCCACTCTTGTGAATTCTCTTCTTAGAGCGTTTTTTAAGGGTCCGTCTAGTATTGCTGGTACGTTTTCCATTATGAATATTCTTGGTTTTAGTTCTCCAACAAGTCTTATGAAGTGTAAAACGAGTTGTCCCACAGGGTCCGAATATAGTCTATCTAGTGGATTCGATTTTCTTCTTGGATTTGTGGGTGTGAAAGGTTCACATGGTGGTCCTCCTATTACAAGGTCTGGTTGTACGTATCCTGTTATGTCTTTTATTAGCTGTGCTGTTATGTTCTTTATATCTTCTACGAGAACGTATGCCTCTGGGAAGTTTTGCTTGTATGTTCGTGCCGGGTTCTTATCGTTGTCTATTCCTAGAATTATCTTATAACCTGCTTCTTTGAATCCTCTTGAAAATCCGCCTGCTCCACAGAATAGGTCAATGACTAGAGGGCTTGGTTTCACGTTTTAATTCCTCTTCTAGTGTCTTTATCCTCTTTTCTAGTATTTCTATTACTTCGTTGTTGTCTACATGTACTAGGTTTCCTCCGCATCTTGGGCATCTGAAATCGTATTCGAATGCTTCATCAAATGTATATCTTATTCCTTCATTTTCGCATATAAAGAAGGTGTTTCCTCTCTCATACTCTAGTCTCTCTTTGAGTTTCTTTAGTATTTCTTTTTTCCTTGTTAATAGTATTGAGTCTATGTTCTCTAGGTTTATTCTCCAATAGTAGACATACCATCCCGTGTTTCGATCCCTTATCCTTCTGTAGCTTATGAGCCCTAATTCTGATAGGGAGTATAGTGCTTTCCGTACTGCGTTAACTCTTATACCCGTATTTCTCGATATTTCTTCATCGGTTAATTCCTTTCCTTGCTCTAGTAGGTAGCTGAATACTTCTTTTGCTTCTCTGCCTGCTAGTGCTTCTATGAGGTCCATTAGTTCCCTCTTACTCATTGAAGGGTCACCACTTTTTTACCCTTTTTCTGTGGTACTATTCTAATCTTTGATTTTGGATACAAAAAGTGTAACTCCCTACCTTCATATAATTTGTCTAAAAAGATTGCTAATGCTGATACTTCTGAGTGTGGTTGATTTCCTATGGCTATGTTATAGTCAGCGTTTTGGTAATAGAATGGTGGTACTTTTTCTGCACCCACTATAACTAGTTTATCCCTATTCGAATTCCTTATCTCATCTATTACGTCGTCTACGTGTAGTCCATACATTGTTAAGTGAATTACTTCTCCTCCTCTTTTACGCCACTTTAAAACGTATTTTCTCGAGTTAACTCCTTGTTCTATCAACATGTATCCTCCCCAAGAAGCTAGTACCTT
>CAYPZO010000219.1:0-2521 GCA_964415135.1 uncultured Desulfurococcales archaeon
TTAGAAGTTCGTATGGCAGCTAACGCTGGGGCCAATATAACGACCATAATGGGGTTCATAGATGATACATCAATACTTATGGCTGTAAAAGAAGCTAGGAAGAGCAATATTCTACTTCAAGCTGACCTAATGTATGTAAAGGATCTAATTAAGAGAGCTAAGGAACTCGTAAACTTAGGCATAGATATAATTGGTCTTCATGTGGGCATTGATGTGCAAAAAGCTAAGCACACATCAATCGCAGACATTAAGGATCTAGTTAAGCTTATCGCTGGTAGCATTGAAAAACCTATTTCTGTTGCTGGAGGTCTAAATAAATACACTATAAGATACATGGTGGAGGCGGGTGCCAACATAATAGTTGTGGGTTCAGCTATAGTTAAGGCTAAAGACCCCGGAAAAGAAGCACGAGAAATATTAAACATAATTAGGAGCAAATAGTTAAGGAGAGTGTCCTTATGTAGCTCCTAGTTTTATATATCTTATCAAATTGTAAAGCTAACTACTTAGAAAATTATTAATCTAGGTGACAGTCTTGGTAGTTGATATCATAGTTAATGTAGTAACTTATGTAGCGGCAAGCATAATACCATTAACCTATAGCTATAAGCGTATATCAGGTAAGGGTGTTGAGCGTAGAAGAAGGAATGCAAGTGATAGGTGATTAACCTTGGTGAGTTTATGAGTAAGAGAAGCTTTGTATTATTAATTCATATAATTCTACTGCTCTTCAATGCGTATCTATGCTACATCACCTTTAATCCTACATTATCTCTACTTCTAATAACTACCTTGCTTTTAAATACAATTAGTATTATTGCTTACTTACTGCATATTTACATAAATGCTCACAGAATAGGTATTAGGGCATGGTTGAACCTGCTTTTTATTTATGCGGTACTTATAGCTTTAACATGTACGTGTATTATCATTACGATATCTGTGTTGAGAACTCTGCTAGCTATTAACCTTCCATACACTGCTTTAATACTACTCATTTTATCATCATTATGGATTATCACATCTATGGGGAGACGTGTAATTTTAGTTCTATTTCGATCATTAATATTATCTTCATTAATTCTAATTCTATTATGTTTCTTTCATAAGGCTTCCTTACAAGCTTTACCGCTAGGTGTCATGTCTACCTGTATAGGTTTAGGTCTTCTTAATCTCTTAAAAATACTATATAATACATTATATAATCATTTAATGATCTCCGCTTCTACTTCTTGTACTCTACTTTTAACGTTTCTTAGCAGTGAGTCATTGACTAACCTAGTGATTGTAGAGCATGTACAGGCGCTAATACTACTATACCTTATTCTATCATTAATAATAATGGCCTATATTCCTATGTATTTACTTATGTATTTAGAACTTAGTCTATATGATGAAAAATATCGCTATGTGTTTCCTAGAATATTAAGATTTCCTTATAAACCATTACATGTGATAATAACTATGCTTGTAATAATTATTGCTAGGTACTTCATATCATCTTGCCTTATCCATGAATTGCAGGTTTCAGCTATTTCAATAGTTTCTTTAACGTTTATACTTACCTTGTTAACAGTACTACATTTAAAGTATAGGAGGTAAACATTGCGTAGCGTTATTAATGTTATTTAAGCCACATTTCTTCATATTTCCTTATGTACTCAACACTTTGCTTTACATCAATGAATAGTCTCTTTGCCTCTTCAACATCTTCTCTATGAACTTTATTCCTTCCTTTTCTCATGGCTATTATACGTGCAGGTTCCATTAGCTGTATTGCATATCTAAGGCTTGTTTCTGCTCCAATCTTAGTCAGTAGCTCTAATGCTTCATCAGCTAAGTCTACTTCCTCTTCTTTTGCTCTTATCTTAATTATTTCCCTTATCTCATCTTCAGTGTATGGTTTTGTTGGTATTATTAATAGTCTATCTAGTAGGTCCAGAGGCATTCCATGAGGTGATGTTAGGTCTGTTCCACGTATTGTTGTTATTCCCCTATTTGTTGCTAGTATAATTATTGGTGCTAGCTCACTCTCCATAGCTCTTGACAGGAAGCTAAAGCTTTCTATGTCTAACATGTGTGCGTCATCTATGAATAGTACTCCAGGTACTACTTCTCCTCTCTCCTCCTGTATCCATTTTCTTACTTGTTTATCTACTTCACGTCTAATTTCTGGGCTTATTTCTCTTTCAGCTTCGAATCCTAGTAGTGCTGTTATTGTTAGTCTTTGTGCGGCAAACAACATATCAAGATCGTGTAGTGTTAGTGTATGTACTATTTCCTTTTCCTTCTTTACGGGCCCCTTAGGCATTTCTACGTATCTTTCAGCTTCAATATCATAGTATTTTGCCTTTTCTATGCCCTTACATCTTCCTATTTTATGTACTCTTCCAGTTTCCGCGTCTATCCATATTACGTCCCCCTTCCTAATACCCATTTGTAGTAGTTGTGCTGCTATTTCCTCACTAACCGATAGTGTTATTTGGTCATCTCTTGTAGCTAGAGTTAATCTTGCTTCTCT
>CAYPZO010000220.1:0-2504 GCA_964415135.1 uncultured Desulfurococcales archaeon
AGGGATACTACTAGGCTTCATAGTTAACTACGTAATTAGTAAGAAGTTTGTCTGGGGGATGAAGTAACGATTAAGCAATACATACAGAACCAACAAACCATACCCGAACACGCATTTGTATTAAGCCCCGTAGGTGGTGTTGGTGAAGGTAAGTATATATGAGTTTAATGACCTAACGATATCTCACGCAATAATACAGTTCGAAGGTGGTGAGGTAGGTAAGCTACTAAATACGTTACGGAAGCTTAATGCGTCCGAGTTAAGGGGTCTTATGGAGACCGTCTTCAGTAAGGAGGTATTCGACCTGTGTGTAGCGTCTGGTAAGTTACTTCACAAGGGCGTGAATGTTTTAGAGGCTACTTACCTAAGGGTTGAGTTTGATGACGGCACATACTACTCACTAGAGGTTTATGAGGAGTCAGTAAGGTTAGTAAGCAACGCAAGACTTAAGCAAGTATATAACTTCATAAAAACGTTGATGAAAACACTAAACGTAACTGGTACGTAAGTCCTATAGATAGAATTAAAGTAAGGATTATTAGCCAAGCACCCTAAGGACACAATGGCGGCGGTCGTCTAGCCTGGTCTAGGACGCCGGCCTTCCACGCCGGAGATCCCGGGTTCAAATCCCGGCCGCCGCACCACCACATACCTCAATGCATTTTATGGATTCAAAAGGCGGAGTTAAATCTTAAAAAACCAGTACTTAAGGATTTTCATAATACCTAGTGAAGTGCACACTATTATTGTCTGAAACAACTAGGTTCGAAAAATTAAAAACAAGAGGAGGCTTGAGAAAAGAGGATTTTTAAGCATAAAGTAAGTATGTAGACGTTTGAATATGAAATGGAGTACATCTATGGTAGTTCCATAAGGTTTAGAAATTGCCCATTCGAATAAGCATCATATTCGGTATTTTGATATACTGCATATTCATCGGAATATATGGGGTTAAGCTGCTGGAAAGACAGTGTAGGGGAAGAAAACCTCATAATAATACGTTAATGAAGTTTTAACCTATATAACACTTTATTCTTTGTATTTTTATTTTGATGACCATTTCTAAGCACCAGACAAGTGGTATGATGGCACGTCGACAGTAAGCACTCTATATCACTAAGATATTTTAAGTTAGGACCGAAGAATATATAACAATACATGCCGATATATTAATGAAAGGGTGCTGTAAGTATTGATCTTGCTTGTTCCAAGGGAAGAACGTTTCACATGGTTTAGTAGTTTAGTTATGAGTGATGTATCACGTAGTGCTTCTTATTTAGCATATAAAGCCTTAAACGAAACAGAAGCTACTATAGTTAATACGGAAACGAAATTAAAGTTACTTGTAAAGAGACCTAACGTAATAACAATTGATAGCAAAAATCCGTTATTTGAAGTAATTATGGAGTTCTCCCTGGATATGGCACGAAACTTACGCAGTGATAGCTTAAGCAAATATGATGATCCTTTAGAGTTTGAGTTTAACTATAATCCTGATTTTCTTGGAATGTACTTAAACAATAACGTAAAGTATAAAGGGTACATGCTGGAAGCTGGAATATATATACTTGTTCCAAAGATTATTAAATACTTGAGAATATTAAATAGATACATTAATTATGTAATGGATCCTAACGTTATTATCGGAACAACATTTTATCATGAATATATGCATATGATACTGGATCTCATTGGTTTTCATTATAACAATGCATGTATTAAGGATTTATGTATAAGGGATCTCGAAGAAGTAATGTGTGAAGGACTAAGCCTTATCACGTTACCTAAAGACCTAAATGAACTCATAGGTGATAATTTCTTAGGTGGTGATTTATATACAGGTAAAATTGAGGGCAGTAAATCCATAAATATCTTAAATTATGAAATAAGTATTAAGTTTGCTCATCAACTAATTGATAAAGTACAGTTTCTAAGACTTCCACGTATATATCCATATAGACTTGTAAGGAATTTCTTTATTGATAATGAAGAAATCGGATGGCTCCTTGTAAGAGAATTTCTATATACTGCAATTAAAAAGATTAATGATAATTCAATAAACGGCACAGTCATTCAGCCTAAGGTGTTCATAGTAATTAATGATGGTAAGCAAAGCGAATACCGCATAAGTTTAGGTCATAAATATGAATATCGTGAAGGATTAATTTATTAAGGTTATTACATCAATTCAAATGTATGAGAACTCTATGTACACACTATTTATATTTAGTTGTTATTCTTCGATGAATATATTTATTTACAATAGAAACTTGGTAGGAATAAGGTACTTAACTTATTGAAAAATAAAAGGGAAGAATGAATTTCAATCTTAAAATGATTTTAATCTCTTTAGTTCTTTTGATGCTTTCTTTATTGCTTTGATTATGTTTACGTATCCGGTGCATCTGCATAAGTTTCCTCTTAAGTACTCCTTGATTTCCTCCTCTGTTGGTGATGGATTTTCCTTGAGTAGTGCTTTAGCAGTTAGTATGAAGCCCGGCGTG
>CAYPZO010000221.1:0-2455 GCA_964415135.1 uncultured Desulfurococcales archaeon
TTTGCTTCTATTTCCCCGTTGTTTATGTTTATTGTGTATATGTGGTTTCCATCATCTGTTGTTAGAATGAGTTTGTCGTTGATTATTACTCCTCCTTGAACTCTCTCTAATAGTTCCTTAAGCTTTATTGTTTTTATTGGTTTAATGTAGTTTCCAGTACCTATTTGTTTTATGTGGTATACATAGATTGTTTTTACGTGTGTGAACTCTGAGGTATATATGTACCCTTTACAGTCTATTGCAATCCAAGGCATGTGACTTTGTGGCGTGTATGAATATTTTGTTAGTTTGAGTGTATTTGGGTTGTAGAGTGCTATTATTGTTGGGCTTCTAAATTCTTTTCTTTCGATTGGTATGATTAACGTGTTGTTGTAGTAGTCTAGATCTCCTAGGTGGAAGTATTCTTCTTTTCTTAGTTTTTCTGGTATTGGTTTGGCATTGTATTTGACTACTTTGCTCATGTTTTTGGTTAGCTTGTATATTGTTGTTGTTCCTGTAATGAACCAGTATTTGCCGTTGAATGCTAGTCCTTGTGTAAATAGGGATGATGTGTAGGTTACGTTTAATGCTATGTATGTTTTATTTAATATTTTCAGGTGTATGTGGAGTCTGCCTTTAGTATAGTTGATTATTAGGTTGTACCATGTGTTTGGGGTTAATAGTATGTGTTTAGTGTTTACTATGGTGTTGTTTTTGAATAGGTATATGCCTGGTAGGGGTAGTGTGTGTTCATTTAGGTATAGTTTAATTGTATACATGTTATCTAATTGGATTATGAGGTCGGGTTTTAGGAATCCATACCTAGTTACCTTGAAGTATATGTTTACTGTATGATCCTCGGTGTATGGTATGGTGACTTCTACTTCATTACATGAAGTTAGTGGTAATGCCATAGAGATTAGAGTTAATGCTATTAGCAGTAATGATGTTTTCGTCAAGGCCTAATCGTCTCCAATTAACTATTGCTTGTACTATTGTTAGAATATTCTCTTTACGCCTGGTATTTCATCAAAGTCTTTGTCGTTAGAGTATATTTCATTCACATTTATTCTCTTCATCTGGGCTGTAATTACTAGGTCATCCCATAACTTGGTGAAGTTTAGGTTATATGTATTGGCTATTCTTTTAGCTTCGAGATAGTCGGTAAAGGTGGTTTCAATTACTACTATCGGTGATTCTTCGAGGTACTTTAGAAAGAGCGTTAATGCTTTCTTCCTATGTCTACGTTCGAGATGAGCTAGTACTTGAGAAACTACTAGAGTTGATGTATATGCATCATACAATCCTTTCTCGGCGTCCTCGAGGATTATTAAGGCTTTTTGAGAGAATCGTGGATCAGCTGAAAGGACGTAGACGAAAATGTTAGAGTCTATGAATCTCTTTTTCAACCAGTTTCACCAAGCGCTTTCTCAAGGTCTTCTACGTTTACTTCTTCTACTCCAGCTATACCTAGAAGATCACGAGCACGTATTCTCTTCTTACGTTGGAGGATTATACTGTCGCCTTTAACTATTAGTTCGAGTTCAGAACCCTCCTTTAAGCCTAGCTTACGTCGAATTTCAGCTGGTATTGTTATACGCCCTCTTTTATCGAGTACTACTGTGGGCAATTATATATACCCACATATACATATGGGTGTCAGCTTTAAAGTCTATTTTACATCATCGATTTTTAATGGATTGTAATCCTTCTTAATGTTATTTAGAGTGGTTATTAATAGTCTTGAGAGAGGTGTAATTGCGTGACCTCCTCTTTTTCTTCCTCCCTTAAATGTTTCGAGTAGCTTAAATCCTACTTTGTCTTCTATTTTCTTGACCTTGTATCTAAGTGTTGATATAGGTATTAATAGTTTTCTTGCCGCTTTATTATTTAGTGGTGTTGTTGTTAAGTGTATTGGAGTTTAAGTCTATGATTTCCCTTACGGCCTGAAGTAACTGTATTTTTCTTCAATGGACAGCTCACTAACCAGAGAAAGCTGGGCATAGCCCAATTAAAAACTCAATGTTGATAAATCTCTTATCCTTATAACGTCAGGGTATTGACAAAGATCCCTATTTCTTTTCAAGAAGCTTCTTAAGTTCTTCGATTTTCTTCCTGGCTTTAGCAACTGCTTGTGCTTTGTCACGCCATTTCCTAAGCTCTGCTATAGAGGGGAAGATGATTGCGTCACGAGGACATAAGTTAGCACACGTATTACATCCGATCATACAGTTATAAGGTCTTGCAACAATAGGTCTATTCTTCTCAAAATCCCAGTCATAGACGTTTCTTCCACTACACGTTAAGAAACATAGACCACAACCAATGCATCTCTCATAGTCTATCCTTGGATACCACGGAATCTCTTCTCTTGAGATACCCCACCATGAGATTTTAGAGAAATCGCGGATAGGTCTACCAAGAATATCCCTTCCTATGACAGGTGCTTCACTCATAGTCTCGACCTTTTAAGATA
>CAYPZO010000222.1:0-2423 GCA_964415135.1 uncultured Desulfurococcales archaeon
TACTAGCAGTAAGAAGAGTAAAAAGAAGCGACATGGAAAAACTAGCAAGAGCAACTGGAGGTAGAATTGTAACTAGTATTAGAGACTTAACACCAGAAGATCTAGGATATGCTGGTCTCGTTGAGGAGAGAAGAGTTGGTAACGATAAGATGGTATTCATCGAGGACTGTAAGAATCCAAAGTCAGTAACCATATTACTCAGAGGAGCTAACGATATGCTATTAGACGAGGTCGAGAGAAGCATAAATGACTCACTACACGCATTAAGAAACGTACTAAGAGAACCAAAGATAGTACCTGGAGGAGGAGCAGCAGAGATAGAGCTCGCAATTAGGCTTAAGGAGTATGCTGAAACAATTACTGGTAAAGAACAGTTAGCAGTACAGGCCTTCGCAGAAGCACTAGAAGAAATACCAATGATACTAGCAGAAACAGCAGGTCTTGATGCATTAGATACGCTTGCTGAGCTTGTCAAGAAGCATAAAGATGAGAAGAAAATCTACGCAGGAATAGATGTCATTAATGGAAAAGTAGTGGACGACATGACAAACATAGGCGTACTAGAGCCAGCCATAGTTAAGAAGCAGATATTAAAGAGCGCTACCGAAGCAGCATCAGCAATATTGAAGATAGACGACGTAATAGCTGCAGCACCACCAAAGAAGAAGGAGAAAGAAAAAGGTAAGGAAGAATTTGGAAAAGAGAAATTTGAATTCTAACAAGCGTAGGACGCAATACCACATAGTTTATTAACTATATATTTTTTATTCTCTGATTCATATTCTACCAAACCAGTCAATAAAGACTACGTGGTGTGTTATGCATTGTATCCATGGAAAAGGTCTAATCTTATAGGGCCACCATGGCTAACGAAGTACGAGAAGGCTAGAATAATTGGTGCAAGAGCATTACAACTAGCATTAGGAGCGCCTCCATTGATTGATCTATCGAAGATTAAGACTATAGACCCAATTATTATTGCTGAAGAGGAGCTTCGTAGAGGACTACTACCAATAACTATTAGGAGACGATTACCTGATGGAAGAGTTCAGCTTATACCCTTATCTCAACTCCTAAAATATAGGAGGCTAGAATAGTATTGGTAAATAGCAAAGTAAGTGAAGAAGAAATCATAGCGTTAGTTTCAAAATACTTTGATGTAATAGCTTATAGAAAAGATGATAAAGGAGACTACTTACTAATAGTTGAGTCCATCACCGGTAACATGGAGAATGAATTTGACAAATTGTATAAGGAAGTCGTAGATGTTGGGTATTTACCACTACTTACCACGAATGAGGGATTCCTAGCTTTACATCTCATACCTAGAGGACAGCAAAAGAGGAGAAGTAGCCTTCCAATAGCCTTAACGGTTATTACTGCAATTATGGTCACTATATCTGGATGGTACCTATCCTTAAGGTTTTGGGAGGGATTGGGAGTAAAGTTTGATACTTCGGTTGTATTAAAGGATTCTCTATTATTTCTAGGGACATTAATGGGAGCGTTAGGTGTACATGAGCTAGCACATTATCTAGTTGCAAGACGTAGAGGAATACCCGTTAGTCCACCATACTTTATACCAGCACCTCCAGCTAATCTTGGGTTCCTAGGAACATTTGGAGCGGTTATTAATATGAGGGTACCGCCACCAAACCTAAATTACTTAATAGAACTTGGAATAGCGGGACCCCTTGCAGGATTTCTCGTAACAATACCTCTCGCCTATCTTGGAATTACACTATCATATCAAGTAACTAGACCTGAAGTATTACCATCAGAAGCCCAGCCAATAAATATGGTACCAATGATCCTCGCCATAATGTTAAAGTACTGTGTTCCACCAGGAGTAAGTATATACGTTCACCCGGTATTACTTGCATGTTACTTTATGTTTTTAATAACATTCCTAAACCTATTACCGCTAGGGCAACTAGATGGAGGACACATTGTTAGAGCCATAGTTGGCGCTAAAGTACACTATTATCTAGGATTAGTAATAGCAATGATATCCCTAGCAATGGGATCAGCCGAAATAACAGGTGTGGTAAGACATAATCCACCAATATTCTTCCTAATAGCAATATTCTCACTATTTGCATTAATGTTAAGCGGTCAGCGTCCACATATTGGTGGACTAAATATAATCTCAAGAATGAATAGAAAACACTATCTACTAATATTAGTCTATGCTACTCTAATTGTATTAACCCTACCAATACAATTAACTTAGCGGTAATTAAGTACACGTAAAAGCATCAACATAAAGGTAAGCAGGTCTTGATAATACCATACTATAACTACATACTAATAATCGCTGAAAAACCCAAAGCAGCTAATAGAATAGCAAAGGCTCTCTCAACAGGAAGTATTATTAAGAGAACATGGAATAAAGTACCCTTCTGGATAATAAACGTTGAAGG
>CAYPZO010000223.1:0-2423 GCA_964415135.1 uncultured Desulfurococcales archaeon
CACCCACACCCACGTTTACCATACCAACACACCCTAATCAACCCAATAACTGTGGTAAGACTACCTCAAAAACACTGTGGTAATAATATTAGCAGAGCCTAAGGTAAAGTAGGTTTCACCAATAGTCGTTCTAAATTTACATTAATTAGTTTTACATAAAAATAAAACAATGTTTAAATAAAGGTTTTATAAAATTTTAAATAGGGAAATTTTAACATATGGGGTCTAAGATGCCGGTGTCTCTTGATAATCTTATGATTTATATCATAAGGGAATATACTAGAAGAACCTATAAAGGCATCGGAAGGACGAAACTAATGAAACTTCTCTTCCTCATAGATTATCATGCGTTTAAAGAAAAAGGGAAGAAAATTACAGGGCTTAAATGGATAAAATGGCTTTACGGGCCTTTTTCTCGTAAAGTACTTGATACTTTAGACGCTCTTGAAGCGGAAGGAAAAATCTATGCTGAGGAAATTCCAGGGTTAGGTGTATTTTATATTTCATCTTATTATAATGTTAACATTTCCGAAAATGTAAGGAAAATGGTTGATGAAGTTCTTAAAGAATACGCTACTAAAAGCTTAGATTATATCCTCACTAAGGTATACAATCTACCTGAGGTTAAAAATAAGGATGTGGGTGATTATATACTATGACACTTCCTTATAATGAAGTTATAAAGGTGCTTAAAAGAACGGATAACCATCGTGATGTATTAGAGGAATACACGTCATCACTTCGAGAGTTACTTTATGAAAGCGGGGTAAGGTATTATAAGTTATTAGAATACGTATTGACTAATATAGCTTCCGTCAACATCCTATTATCAGCCACCATGACGGAAAGCAATATGCGTATCCGTGAAAAACTAATTGAATTAATAGCTAAAATAATATGTGAAAGCTATGAGAACGTGAAAAAATACATAGAATCAGGAAACGAAGAAATTCTAAACATTGCAATACGCAACCTAGATAAAACGTTAAAGAAAGCGGATAAAATCTTAAGGTAAATCCTTAGGGCCTCATATTGAAACTTCTTGTCCTTGATAAGTGGTACATATATTCATGGTATAGGACATGGCGTCGAATAGAGAAGATTAGAAAGTTCATTGAAAAACATAACATAAAAAATCTATTAATTTTAGAGGAACAACTTTCATCACTTAGAAAAGCCAAAAAGCTAACAAATAAAATCACAAGGATAATACAGAGAAGAAAGCTTATTGATTTTATTAACAGTACTGTTCGTGCAAGGAAACAGGAATTTATAGATTTAGCTCGTTTAATAACTTCAGGCATCATTAATGAAGAGGACGTAAATGTGCTTGAATATATATTAATATCAGATGCCAACGGGAAAGTTGCCGATGAATTAATAAGTATGAAACCGCAGGTGAGCATCAGTAAGCATGTTCTAGAAAAAGCGAATGCTATAGTTAGCAATGAGATCCTAGTAAAATACTCATTTAACCCATTCTTTTATGCTGAATTTGTGGTAAGAAAAGTCTCTAAGATTCTCAACCTTCCTATTGAAAAAAATCAGTTTAACAATAAGTAAAAAAGATGTTAAAGCATTCAAAAATAATGTTAAGGAATCTCTGTGTATTCCTAGACAGTGCGGAATAGATCCTGAAAGGCATTACGAGGATTTTGAATTTGCAAAAAGTATACTTAATTACGTGAAATCACAAAGAAAGTATGTTTATGTTCTTTTAATACCTGATAAGGTTAGTAAACCTGAATGTTTTAAATGTATAATAAGGAACTTCTTAGAACATGATGAACCCCTTATAAGGGGCCTAGTGCTAGAGAAATGACTTAAGTTACTTACTTGCTATAGCAGTTCCATTTGTAGGGGCATGTATAGCATTGAGGGCCTCTCTCAGGCCTGGGTAGTTTACGGTATTTTAACAAGTAATAGAGCTGCCTGGCCCTGGCCTCTAGCTCTTTAAGTGCCTTAGGGTCCTTCCTAACTACGAAGGTCCTTAATAACCCGTCCCTAGAGATGTAGAGAAGAACGCCTAGATCTACGTTAAATAATGCTAGGTAGTACTTTAGCTGCCTGACGTGATCAGGATAAGGCTCTTTAGGTACTTCACTAACGGACTTAATCTCTAAAATAACCTCATAAACACTTACAGCAAAAACATCTACCCTACCCGATACCGTAACCACTTCATTACCTACCTTAACAGGGTACTCAGTCCTTAATTCCCTCTTAATAAACCTAAATTCCTTAGAGCCGGCTAGGACCTTACTAAGTGACTCATGAATAGCCCTACCAATAAACACCTTAATAGCTTGAGGACCCTCAAACCTCAAAGGCTTAAACCTACGGAAGTAAGCAACCCTTAAACACCCAGCCAACTCAGTAACAAAAACCTTACCAGGATCCTTAGGCGGCTCACCATCATTAAC
>CAYPZO010000224.1:0-2419 GCA_964415135.1 uncultured Desulfurococcales archaeon
AGGTTCTGGTAGACTCGTATTAGAGAGGAGTAGGGCATGGATTGAGATTATGGGTAAAAGCGAAATAATACCAGTATTAGTATCCGATATCATAGACAAGGTACTAATAGGAGTTACAACATTAGAAATCCTAGGACTACAAGTAGACCCAATAACTGGGAAATTAAAAGAATGGACAATACTACTATACCAACACCATAGAACACTCATGAAAAGTTAAGACTAATTCCCAAAAAAACTAAAAAACCCCATAATAAATAAGAATAATTCTGGCGGGGTAACATAGCGGGGTAGGGCAGCCAGGTAGCCCGCGGGTGGTCGGGACACAACAGTCCCGCCCGCGAAGCTCATAAGAGGCACCGCCTCGGAGATACCCCCCGCTACGGGGTCGCACCCGAGGTCGGTGGTTCAAATCCACAAGCCGTTGCCGAGAAGGCACGGCTGGAGAACCCCCGCTACCATCCCTCGGTGCAGGGGGCCCCGCCACCACATACCTTCTGTACTTAAATATAATCCGAATACAGACTTCATTGATTATAATGACTTATTGTAAGCTTTTAATCAATGACTATAGATCCTCCTTACATTTCTCTCTACAATCCATATATTTTACAGCTCTAGTTGAATCTTCCCATGCTCTAATGCATGATAGGTTTCTTCTGAGTTCATGTCTATTAATGACTTTATTGATGACTAAATATGCTATTATAAGTTTTAAACGACGCGATGGATTTTGCGAAAAATGGGGTCATGTATTCAATAAGTTTCATTGTTGATGCCTTGTTAATTGTATAGATCTGAAAATAATTTCTCTGTTATCATACCTATATATCTTGGAACTTATTATTGTTGGTGTCTGACTTAAAGAGACCCCAAAGCTTCGAAGTATTCCAGATAATATAATCAATAAATCTTTTGATTTCGATATGAATGATATTTTCACAGAATTCGTATTTGTATTAAAACTAACACATTCATCAGCGTCAAAGTACCCCCTCAAACTCTATTAGTTCCCTCATACCGAGATTCCCCCAATAAACATCGTAGTGCACTCATGTCATTTGTCTTCTTCACCTTTCTAATGTAATCTAGTAAAGGTTCCTTGGACTTAATTCTAATATGATAATCAAGCACACCATGTCCGCTCTTTGAACAATTTAGATACAGGTAATTTTCATCATAAATAATGTTCCTTAAATGTATGTAAGCCGCAATAATAGTTGGTAATTTTGTTGACTTTACTTCAATATAATGGTAATTATTCTTTGGAATTATAGTTGAATCTCCCAATATAAAGCCTAATGCAACATATTTACTAGACTTTCTATCAATTAAATCGCGGTAACTAAAACTAAAGGATTCCTTACTGTCAATGAATACCGCACAAATTTCATCAAATATTAGCTCACGAATATGTATGTTATCGTACATCTTTATGTATACCAATTCTTATTTGGATCTTTTAAAATGGTAATAGCTCTTATGCATAGCTAGCTTCTTTCAAGAATCCTTAATCTTTTATGTAGTACATTCTCTTATGAACTCTTCTTCGTGAATTATGTTGTTTGTTTATTCTTTGTTCTCTTTAAGAATTATTCCTGTAATTGGTAGTAAGTATGGTGAATCAAGTAATATCCTAGCTTTATTCTTCAAAGAGTTCACGTTGTATTTCCTCGGACTCTTTCTCAAATCCTTCAAAAGCTAGTTTTAGTAGATTTTGGATACTTTAATGCAAGTTCAAAAGGATTAGGTGTGGATTTAATAATTACCTTATTATTCTACATCATTAATTTCGTACCGGCCTCCCTTATATTCAACCTTACATCTAGTGAGATAGATATTAAGGGGGGTTTAAGATATTATTCTAGTTCTCAGTAGAGTTCTTGAGGGTAGGATCTGTGAAGATACCTGTTGTCTGTATGCGTGTTCTTCCTTTGATTAGGGAGCGTGAGCTAGCTCTTACGATTGCTCTTCCTTACTGTAACTTTAGGTGTCCTTGGTGTCATGCAGGCTACATAGTTTACCCAAAAAACATAGTAGAATTAGAGGACAATGTATTAAGGTATGTCATTAGGAAGTATAGTGATGAATTGGGAATTAACCGGGTTCTCGTTACAGGAGGTGAACCAACGCTACACCCCAAAGCAGTATATAGGCTATTTACGCTATGTCGTGAACTAGGAGTTAAATGCATCCTAGACACTAATCTAACAAACCCAAATATAATAAAAATGCTACTAGACGATAAACTATTAAACTACATACACTGCGACGTAAAAGCACCCCTAAGCAACATAGAAAAATACTCGCATTCAATAGGCTTAAGCCTAAAACAGACAAACCAATACATAAGCAAGATAAGGAAGTCACTAAAACTCATATCAAGTAGTAGAGCTGTTAAGGAAATTGAAATACGCAC
>CAYPZO010000225.1:0-2415 GCA_964415135.1 uncultured Desulfurococcales archaeon
AGAGATCCAATATCTACGAGGAGTAGAAAACTTGAGCGAATGGTTGAAAAAGAGAATAAGAAGCTAATATTGGTACTTAATAAATGCGATTTAATACCAAGACATATAGCTGAAAAGTGGAAGAGAATATTTAGTGGTGAAGGATATACGACGGTCTACATGGCTGCTAGAGACCATAAAGGCACAAGGGTATTAAGGAGAACTATAAAGATGATTGCTCCAAGTCTACCAACAGTTGTTGGTGTAGTTGGATTTCCTAAAACAGGTAAATCAACAATAATAAACGCGTTAAAGGGAAGGCATTCAGCTACTACAAGCTCTATACCGGGCTCGCCTGGCTATACTAGGAAGGCCCAATTATATAGAATTGACAGGAATATATACATGATAGATACACCAGGAATAATACCCGTAGAGGGTGGTCCATTAGAAGCAGTTATTAGAGGTAAACCTCCAGAACAATTAGATGATCCTGTAAAGCCTGCAATGATGTTACTTGAAAGAGCGCTAAAGTATAATCCTTATTGCGTACTTGAAGCTTACGGGATAAAAGAGAAAGATCCATTAAAAATTCTTGAAGCTATAGCTAGACATAGAGGATGGTTCTACAAGACTACGGGTGAGCCATTAATTGAGGAAGCAGCGAAGTGCGTTATTAGGGATTATCATGAAGGTAAATTACTATTCTATGTACCTCCCGAGGAGTATATTGCCCTAAAGAGGAAGAAAAGCTAATTAGAGACCACCTACCTAATATTATAGGCGTTCGCAAAATCTATGTTTTCATGGGATTAACCCGTATGAGCCAATGGCATGGTGGTAATGATTGCAAGGTAAACCCGTGGTAAAAGTCATTGAAAATAGATGTAAGGGATGTGGTTTATGCGTAAATGTTTGTCCGAGAGGAGTTTTATCCCAAGGATCTAAACTAAATCGATATGGCTATAGAGTTGTTCTTGTAAAAGAACCCAATAAATGTGTTGGTTGCAAATTATGTGAATATACGTGTCCCGACTTCGCAATATATATTACATGGAGTTAGGAGGCATGAAACGTGGCTGAGATCCGATTTGATAATTCAAATATAGCTTGTGCTGAAGCAGCTATAGTAGCAGGCCTTAAGTTCTTTGCAGGATACCCAATAACGCCTACGAGTAGATTATTCGAATACCTTACACGAGAGCTACCTAAGCATGGTGGAGTAGCAGTACAATGTGAAGACGAAATAGCCTCCATAAACGCAATCATAGGTGCTTCATGGGCAGGAGCGAAGGCAATGACGACTACAAGTGGACCCGGATTTAGCTTAATGCTCGAAGGCATAGGCTTCGCCGTAATGACTGAGACCCCTATAGTGATAATATACGTTATGAGGACTGGTCCAAGTACAGGATATGCTACTGGTACAGGTCAAGGAGATGTTATGCAAGCGCGGTGGGGTAGTCATGGACCATATGAAATCGTTGTTTATGCGCCGAGCAGCGCGCAAGAAGCATTTGATTTAACCATTAAGGCATTCAATGTATCTGAACTACTGAGAATACCTGTAGTAGTATTAACAGATGCTGTACTAGCCCATACTAGGGAGAGATATGTATGTAGAGATAGGAGTGAAGTAGAGATTATTGAAAGGAAAAGACCAAGAATACCACCAGATAAGTATAAGCCCTTTAAACCAGATCCTAATGACCTAGTACCCCCAATGGCTGTTTATGGAGAAGGTTATACTACATTTGCAGAATCGCTTGTACACGATGAAAGAGGATATTATTGTCCAAAATCAGATGTATATGAGAAGCTCATTTGGAGGCTTCATGAAAAGGTAAGGTTAAAGAGAAAGTACATAGTTGAATCAGACTCGTACTATGTAGATGATGCTGAAATACTAATAGTATCTTATGGTTCGCTCTCAAGAGTTGCATTAGCTTATGTTAGGGAAATGAGGAGAAAGGGGATGAAAATAGGCTTATTTAAGCCAAAATTATTATGGCCTTTAGATGAAGATTCATTAAAGTTTGCTGCACGTAGAGCAAAGAAGGTAATAGTAGTAGAGATGAATAATGGTCAATTATATAGAGAAGTAGATAGGTTGCTGAAGGATAAGGAAGTATTTTTCAGACCCCTACTTAAAGTCGATCTCCCAACAGTAGAGGAGTTTGAAGAGGTGGTTAAGGAGTGCCTCTAGAGAAAATACATCCCCTAGATGAGTTTATTAGAACTGATAGACTCCCCCATAGATTTTGCCCTGGATGCGGCGTAGCCGTCACCATGAATATATTCCTACATGCCATTAAGGAGCTCACGGAAGAGGGAAAACTTGATCCAAAGAAGTTAGTAGTAATTTCGGGTATAGGATGTACAGGTAGAGTTTCAGGTTACCTAAAATTTGATGGAGCACATACACCTCACGGAAGA
>CAYPZO010000226.1:0-2372 GCA_964415135.1 uncultured Desulfurococcales archaeon
CATATGGAGAAGTTTATTGAGGAAGGCAGTAAGGAGGATGCATATAAACTACTGAAAAGCGATGATGAACTTGATAGACTATTCTTCCTTGGATTAAGACTAGCCGAGAGAAGTATACTCTCGAAACTACTAGAAGGTGATATAAGTTATGCTAAGGAGCTTCTTGACATAACTTTACTTATAAGGTCAATTGAGCATGTAGGGGACGCTCTTGATAGAAGTGTTAGGATATTACTCGATATAGACTATACACCTTATAAAAAATAATTTACTAGAGTTATTTAGGCTTTCTAGGAAGATAATCCTTGATGCTATATTCTCATACGTAAGAATTAATCTTAAAATGGCGTCAAAAGTTCTCGAGAGAAGGAGAGAATTTAAAAAGAAAATAGCTTCACTAAGAGGTGAAGTATCCTTAACTATACAGGGAGTTTTAAGTGAACTCGACTTAATAGCAACAATAGCTGAGGATATAATTGACATAGCTATTTCAGCTATTTCAAGGTATGCAAGATTTTTGGAGAAGAAGAAACGACCTTAATAAATTAACTTCTTCTTTTTCCTTGTTTCCGTTATGGTTGTCTCTTAAGCTTAGGATTGAGGATTTCATCTAGTGAATGACCTATTAATATGAACGACAACGCTACCAGTAGTATACATAACACTGGAGGTATTACGTACCACCATGCTCCCTGTATTATTGCTTGTGACTGCTCTGCGAAGAAGAGTATCGTTCCCCGGCTGATATTGTTGGGGTCGCCTAATCCTAGGAAACTTAATCCAGCTTCAATGAGTATAGCGTTAGCAACGTTTAGTGCTATATTTACGTAGATTAATGGGACTACGTTGGGTAGTATGTGTATAAACATTACTCTTCTTCTTGAAGCTCCAGCTGCTATAGCTGCCTCAATGTATGGGAATTCTTTTACTGCTAGGACTTGCGATCTTATTACTCTTGCTATTGATGGCTAACTTGTTATTCCTATTACTAGGATAATATTATATATGCTTGGCCCAAGTATTGCTGCTAATACTATTATTAGTGATAGGCTTGGTAGTACTAGGAAGAAGTCTGTTAACCTCATTAATGCTTCATCCACATATCCTCCAATGTATCCTGATAATATTCCTATAATTGTTCCTAGGAATGTCGCGAGTAGTGCCGCTAATTGATTCATCAAACTCCTTATTATAGTAAATGAGTTGTTCTGTAAAGAATGAACTTAGCATGTTTCCTTATAGACTATGCTTTTGATTAAAAATGTCATAGCTTTAATTTATTTTGATGCTATGTCCTGCCAACAGCAATTCTTAAACCATATATAGTGCTCTTTACCTCTCTTTTGAGGTAGCTGTCATGCCTCAAAAATCCGTGTATTCTTTCGGTAGCTCTTGATGTAGGTTATTGCTTGTTCAACTTTCCCAACGCCTTTAACTCCATATACGTTAATACCTATAGTATCCAGACCTTCTATATCAATAAAGTTAAGTATCACCAGACTTTAGAGGAGTTTAGAGTAATATGATATGGTAGGGATATCCAGGAAAGTATGGGGATATAAATGGAACACTTAAGCATGTGAACAGCTTCATGGTGCTTACCGCGTATTTGGTTCCATGATGATATCTAAGACGGGTCTTTGACTACAGCTTATATTATTAGCGCTTATTGGTAATTACCATATTCCTAGCATGCCTAGTAGTAATCCTATTAATGCTGATATTAATAGGGAAATTATTGGATGAACCTTAAATACTGATACTGAAATAACTACAAATACTATTATTGAGGTCAATGCAATTATTTGTGGTATCTTTGGTAACGACATATAAGTTTCCTTCGCTGTCGTAACTAATGCTAGGATTATTAACCCTATGACGGCTGCCTTTAATCCATTTAATGTTGCTTGAACAAACCTATTAGTAATATACATTGCTAGTGCATAGGCAATTGAAGATACTATAGTAAATGGCGGTAGTACAACAGCTAAAGTTGCTACAAAAGCACCTAAAGGACCTGCAAGTTTAAATCCAACATAGGTAGCTGCATTAACAGCTACAGGTCCTGGCGTAGATCCCGCTATGGCTACGAGGTTTAAGTATTCAGACCTAGATAGCCATTTAGCTTCCTCAACTATTTCTCTCTCAATAATAGGCAATATAGCCCAACCGCCACCAAAACCAACAATACCAATCTTAAGAAATCTTATGAATAATTCTAGAAGTAATGGTACATCCACGGCTTTTACCTCCTAAATGCTTTATACACACTATATCATGGAACTATATTAAAAGATCTCTGCTGTCAGCTCCAAATAAAGTGGTATGTGAACTCTACTTCTCTAGACATGAAAATAGTAGGACTTTTTAAT
>CAYPZO010000227.1:0-2338 GCA_964415135.1 uncultured Desulfurococcales archaeon
CTAGCACAAATATTGAAAGAGCTACGTAGAAACCCAAGAATTAAACCAACAAACATCATAGTTTATGATATAAAATCAAACTTAGGAAATTACATAATACATGGAGAGTACAAAGTAAACGGGGAAGCAAAAACATTTCTGATAAAATTAAATAAAGATCTAGAACCAACAAAATTTGAGCTTTTATAATGAAAAATTACTAACTAGATCTATCAAACATGTTATAAGCTACATATGCCTCTAGATAGCGGTGAGGTAATTGAGAAAAACACGTATGAGGAAGGCACTATCAACATCAATGATAATGTTCATACTTATAGCGATGACCTTAATCTTAACTCTGGCAGTGACAACTTGGTTATTTAGTATATGGTCTTCATACCAAGAAACATTCATTATTAAGCCAATAATTTACGTGCGTCAAGAGGCCTTAAGTACGGAACCTGTTCTTGAATTATACATAACCAATGAAGGTGCCAAAGCAGAGAAAATACTTAGGATAGAAATTAAGGCAGGTGATGGTTTTTATGTAAATAAAACAGTCATAGATATAGAGGCAGGGTTTAAAGGATCAGTAAAAGTAGAGGAGTGGGAAAAGGAGGGGAATCCAAGTCAAATAATTAAAGGAATGACCTATAGGGTTTACATATATACGGAAACTCACGGATTAATATTCTTAGATGTTGTCGCTGAGTAATTAAACCTTAACCACAATTTTAGGTAAGCGTGAATGTTATTCTGGCATTTAATAAGTTTAAATGTAGAATTATGTAAATATAAACTAAAGATAGTATGAGTAATATATAAGTATATGAACGTTTCCAGATAGTTACAATAAGTATATATAGGTAATGTAAGACTATGTAGTAGTACCAATCTATATCCCCATGAACCAATGATGCAAGCGCTCCTAGATAAGCTATGCACGTAAGCTTAACGGGCATTTCGAACCTCTTAACTTGAAGAATTATGTAGTATGTTAAAGGTAAAGCTAAAAACCATGTAAGAGATCCTATCCATGGTTCTATTTGGACTTCTAATCCCTGATACATAGCTGTATAAGAGGCTGTACCATTCATTATAGTCAAATTAATTATATTCGCTCCCATTATGGTAAATAATGTATTATTCTTTAATACTAATGTAATGTGCCCGAATGAAGGCCATAATGATATTTTTGTGAATAATTTTGAATATCCATTAATTAATGTAAGAAGTGTGGGTGAATGAGCTATTGAATGATATTCTAAAGCCTTTAGTTGGGTATCAATGAAACCCTTTACCCCTTTCAATATAATGGTATGGATGTAAGTAAGTGAGTAAATAGTAATAATGATAGATATAAATAGTATTAAATCAAAAATACGTTTTCTTTTCTTAGCTATGTAAAATAAAAATATGAATATAAGTAAAGCTATATAGGCAACATTCCATTTAGAGGACAAAGAAAGAGCCATGAATATAGATGAATAAACCAAATATATACGTTTACCTTTAAGATATTTAATAATAAATAAAATAGCGATTAAGGAAAACGTAACAGAATATACATCGAGTAAGGCATGGTAACTTACACGGATGAAAAGCAGATCAGATGCTAGTAAACATGAAGCTAAACATGATTTTAAATAATCATTAGTTAGGTGGTGAGTTATTATAAAAGTTATTAGGCAACCTACTAAACCTAAGAGCCATGAAAATATCCTAGGATTATCTGTAACGTATTTAGATAAGCCTATTAAGTACTTAGCTAGTGGTGGATGCTCATAATTAATCATGGAGGGGTCCTCCCCTTTCAAGTAGGCTAATCCTGCCTTAATATAGAATGTCTCATCAAAATAAGTAGATCTGAGATTAAAGACATAAACGTTTATTATGTAAAATAGCGCAACATAGAATATTGAGCATATAGTTAAACATAAAAAATACCTGCTATATATGTTTGTTCTGTTCATAGTTTTACTTTAACTTATTAGCTGGCCGTTACGGTAAATGTTTGTGTACCACTCTTCTCAAAGTATATCTTGACAGTTAATGTAGTTCCTGCAGGAACTGTTAGTCCCGAGTTTGTTGTTTCAGTACCAGATGTAATTGTTTCGAACGTGAAGGTCATCCAGCCTGCAAAATTAGCTGGTATAACACTTCCTTTTTCTGGTTCACTTACAGCTGACCATGTACCGTTGAATATTTCTATTTTTAATATCTTGTCTGAACCTCCACCAGTATTTCTTATATAAAGTTCTAAAGACCACTTTTCTTTTGAGGATGTGAACTTTAGATTAGTTATTTGTATTGATGGTGATCCTCCTGCTAGTCCTCCCCATAGTCCGAATAGCCA
>CAYPZO010000228.1:0-2321 GCA_964415135.1 uncultured Desulfurococcales archaeon
TGGGATTTGAACCCACGCAGGCCTACGCCATCGGGTCCTAAGCCCGACCCCTTTGTCCTAGCTCGGGCACCCCCGCTCTGAGTAGCGTATTATTTCTATGGTGTGTGGGGTCTTAAAAGTTAAGCTTGTTTGTATGTTCTTGTAGTATTTTTTAGTTTGTTGGTGTATATTGTGGTTTGGGGTTGGGGTTATGTTTGCTCAGGTCAAGGAGAAAGCTGATATTGGTATTATTGGTGGTAGCGGTCTTTACGATCCTGGTATCTTTGAGGAGGCTAAGGAGATTAAGATTTATACGCCTTATGGTGAGCCTAGTGATATGATTATCGTTGGTAAGATTAAGGGTAAGAAGGTTGCTTTCCTACCTAGGCATGGTAGGGGTCATAGAATACCTCCTCATAGGATTAATTATAGGGCTAATATTTGGGCATTAAAAGCTCTTGGCGTTAAGTGGGTTATTGCTGTTAGTGCTGTTGGTAGTCTTCGTATGGACTATAAGCCTGGTGACATTGTTATTCCTGACCAGTTCATTGATATGACTAAGAGAAGAGAGTATACATTTTTTGAAGGGCATACTGTTGCTCATGTCAGTTTAGCTGACCCATTCTGCGAACACCTTAGGAGAATTATCATTGAAACCGCAAAAGAACTTGGCTTACCAGTTCATCCTAAGGGCACATATATTTGTATTGAGGGTCCAAGATTCTCTACCAGAGCAGAAAGCCGAGTTTGGAAAGAGGTATTTAAGGCAGACATCATTGGTATGACCCTTGTACCTGAAGTTGTACTTGCATGTGAGGCTGAGCTCTGCTATGCTACAATAGCTACCATTACCGACTACGATGTTTGGGCTGAAAGACCTGTAACTGCCCATGAAGTCGAGAAGGTTATGAAGGAGAATATCGAGAAAGCTAAGAATCTATTATACCATGTCATACCCAAGCTACCAGATGAGCCAGATAAAGAGCTGTGCAGTTGTTGTGAAGCATTAAGGTACGCTATACTATGAGCACTAAATTAATTGAAGAACTTAGAAACATTGAAGGAAGCGTTGAAGAGTATAAGGTAAAGCTAGGGAACTTCATAAAAAACGTAAAGAATACATTGATATTAACCTATAGTGGTAGCGGTATTATACCCTCCAATGTAGCCTATTGGTATTTGAAAATACTTAAACCTAGTATAAGTACGTCCATGTATAGTGTTGATGAATTCATATACCATATAGCACCATATATGCGTAATAAAGCTGTTGTCCTCGGCATTTTCGGTGAAGGCCAGGAGAATAATGCTATTAGGTTTAGGGACGTATGTGTGAGCTTAGGCCTAAACTATTTAATAATAACACCAGTTTTAGACCGTAGAGTAATTGCTAGAATTAGGAGCAATAATTTATTAATTATCAATACTAGTAACTACCTGCTATATGTAAGCTTATTGTTCGCTAAAGCTATTACTGAGCTAGCTGAAGAGAAAGAGGTTCTTAGAGTTAAGAGGCTTTTAAGCGAGGTAAGTGACTTTGGAAGCGTAGTTAATGAGCTCTACAATGAATATAAAAACGCTATTAATGAGGTTGTAGATGCTGTAAAGAGCATAGATGAAGTTATGTTAACCTATACTCCAACAATGCTTTCACCAGCTTATCTACTATTCTATGAGATTAGAGCAAGGGGGCTAGGTATTAGTATAGTCAATGCTACATCAGCACTACAGGTGGTTCAATCGCTTACGAAGAGTAATTTAGGCTTAATTGTTTTTTCTACTGATGTTGAGTCTCACGTAATTAATGAAATATTGTTTAAAGCTAGAACTAGGGGATGTAGAGTAATTGACATTAGGTTGAAAACAGACCCATTAACTGCACCAATTTATGGATTATTCCTATCAAAAATCATAATAGATTCTTTAGGACGGTAAAGCTAGTACATGGAAAATTAACCCAACTATACATGATATTGTAGTTAATATTATGTATGTTATGTATATTTCTACCTCCCTAATCTTGCCATTTAGAGCTAATATGTGTGGTAATGTTATTGGCGCTTTTGGGTCTGGGTTTATGGATATATAGCCGTTTTCATCTATTATTACTGGTCTTCTACCTATCTCTCTCCTCTCTTTAAATCCTCCTATACTTATGAGGATGTTTAATGCATTGAGTATGTGTGGTGTTAGAGCTATTATTAATAACATTTCTGTTCTTGAGTAAATGGCTATTAATGCTAATATTGACCCGAGAGTAAAGCTCCCTACATCCCCATTGAATATTTTTGCTGGGTATAGGTTGTATGGTGTATATCCTACTAGTATTGCTATTGTTATTA
>CAYPZO010000229.1:0-2287 GCA_964415135.1 uncultured Desulfurococcales archaeon
GAATCAAGGAATACGAATTAGCAATGTATGATAAATTAGTGAACGGAATAAGAGTGTACAGGTTCTGGCAAAGAGAAGGTCTATGGAAAATACTCCTAGACTACATCCGTAGAAACAACATCACTCATGTCTGGAGCCTTCTACCAAGTTCAACACAATACCCCTACCACCAAGTATTCGAAGACCTATGGAGAACCCTAAGAAACACACCCATAAAATGCATCCACGTAGAGGTCCCAGAAGCAGGGTCAGGTACGGGGATTAAACGTGCGGAATGGCTAGTACATATAGTAGAAGACAATCCCTTATACTTAGTGTGTCAACCGCCTCCACCACGAAAACTAGAACAAATACCCAACTACACCTTTCAATACTTACCCTGTTAGGTAATGCTTCCAAGCATGTGCAAAGAGGTGTATCAATTTAATGTTCTTTTTTAACTGCATTTTATTGTGGTGATGCTGGGATGAACCTTAAGTTTTTGAGGACAAAATCTGGAGTAGTATGTTTCGTGCTCATATTATTTATGCTATATCTTGCAACAATGTTGCCTGTTGCTTGTTCGGGAGTTAGTGAAAGAGAGCTATATAAGGTACAAACGAATATTCCGCCCAAAGGAACTGTTGAGTATAATATTGCTATTGACAAAAGTAGCTACATAGTATTTAGAATAAGTCTTATTGCAACAGAGGATCTTTCCAAAGCAATTTCTATTAACTTGCTAAGAGACCATGAAGAATACACCCAATATTACTGCATTAAAGGTGCAAACAATGTTTACGGATGGTCTCGACTAAAGCCGGGAAGTTATAGACTTATAATTAGCAATAGCATTAAGAAAACCATCCCTGTTTATGGCTATATTCTATTATTCAGAAGCTACGACCCTCGCTTACCACAGTTAATTAACGAGAAAATCTACGGGGTAAAGAACAGTCCCGTGTCTGTAGGTATTGCTGACTATGGTGTATACATAGATAAAGAAACCAACCAGCTAGTTTGCTACCGCTACTTAACTAAGGAGGTTGTAGGGATAGCATACATCAACAAGTTAGACGGCTATTCACTGAATCCTTATAATAAGGACAAAAAGCTTGGTGAACTATCACTTCAGCTTAATTTAATTGTTGAAGCTGGGACGTTAGACGATAAACTACATACTCTATGGATCCAGAACATCTATGTATTGAAGAACCACAGTAACGCTCTATATTATAGAATCGATGACGAAGTACAGAATATAACAGTCTTCGGTAGAAACATAATAGACCCCCATGCTGTTAGCGGAAGAGGGAAAGTTACTCCCTATGAAGATGCATTAGTATATCAATATTATGATAAAAGATGGAAGCTACTGTCTAAACCGTTTAAGCCGACTTTATTATTTCTTTATGTAAAGGTTAATGGTAATAAAATCTGCTTTGCACACGGATATTTTGTTAACGAAAATGACTACTTCTATGAGGTGCAGGACGAGGTTGTCCTAACTGGGTATAAGGACTTAAACATAGTTGTTGATGGCTGTAACTTTATAGGTAAACCCCTAGATATGGAACTAGTAATAGGAGGAAGAGATGCTAATTACAGGCTATTTGTAGTTAATAACATAGATATGAGGCTTGCTTTGCTGATCAAAAATACTACTTGGGTTCCTCCACCAGCTACATGGACTATCGGGGTGTCCCCTATAGAAAAAGCATTAAATGTAGCAAGCGATCTTGACCATCCTATAGCAGCTAGGCTTACAAAAGGAGAGCCTAAAGCAAAACAGTTATGGAGCAAAGACATTTCCTCGGAAATTTCTCTACCCAAGCTAGAACTGTGTATCATAAGATTCTCTAACGGAACATCAAGCATACGTGTTGCACCAATCAGTGCTTCTGAAGAACTAAAAGCTGAAGGGACACATAAGGTAGGACCTCTATCAATAGTACTTATACAAGGAAAAAGGAAAGATACAATTGCATCTTATTATCATTACATCGTCTTTGGACTTGTTATAGCTCTGATCGCAGTAGCTACATTTATAATATTGCAGAGACGAAAGAGAAAGCCTAAAGGGGCGAAGCGTAGGAAGCGATGAATTAATAATTATTTTATCCCTCACGGCTTGAAAGTTATAGCTCTGAAAAGGAAGAGTTTTATCTCCTAGGGTGACAATATTTTCATGGTGAATCCTATGTCCGTATCTGTTCATTCTCCCATAAGATATCTGTCTCAGCCGATCATCAGCGATGAACAGACCTGGAACATAAACCACCATGGATTACCCATTCTAAATACATGT
>CAYPZO010000230.1:0-2284 GCA_964415135.1 uncultured Desulfurococcales archaeon
CTAACAAAAACACCGGAAAAAGAACCAACCAAAACACCCCTAGAAGCAACAACACCAACCCTAACAACAGAAAAATCCACAACAAACCCCAAACAGAAAAAGTAGCAGCAAACCCTAATAAACCCAAACAAAAACAAGAAAACAAGCTCTCTACATACCACTCTTCAAGTCTCAAACATTATTCCTATTCGCCAACTTCCTCCAAATCCACACATGATACTGTCTAATCACGTCCCCTAGTTCTCAACATTCTACCAAGCTAAACCTACATAATAGGTTCGGAAACGCCAAGAATACGTATTCCAAACCCTCAGTAAGCATTCTGCTCTACACTAATCCCTGCTAGGCAGTACTCTAACTTAGAAAACTAAATACGCCTAAAGTTTTAAACTCAAAAACTATGTAGTTTTCCCATAATCACTTATATCTTTTAAAACTAATAAGTATATTGTGGAGGCGGCGGTCCCCTTATTTTGACCGCTGGCCTCCTAGAGAACCCTGCGGGGAGCGGTCCCTTACGACCGCGGACCGCAGGGATATGTTCTAGCAGATTTCTTCATTCTATTTCCCAAACTTTTAAACCGCATCCTTCATAGACGTCTTTATGGGGGCATCTTCTTATCTTAGATTCTATCGTTAAGAAGGCTTTTTCAAAATCGAACTTACCCCACTTATACTGTTTCATAAGTATGTGTTTCATTAAGTACGCAATATAGTCTGCTATTTGCAATGCTGGTTCTTTTTTAGAATTTGAGAACGAAACATATAGCCTATATGTTTGTGGGGAAAGAGCTTCTTCAACTGCTTCTTCAACTTCCTTCCTAATGTTAATGTCTATTTTAATACTAGACGAATCGAAAATCATTACTGCAATACTATACTTTGAAGGTGTAAGGTATAGGCGCTCCAATAACATTTTTATTACATGTTTTCTTATACCATAAGGGCTAGTAATTTTGACTCCAGGTCTCTTCTTAACTGCGGAAACAATATTCAAAGTTATGTTGAGATTCGAAATAATATTTGCAATTCTCTGAAACAATCTGGCACGCTCCTCCATACGTATACTTCTCCATGCATAATTCCCCTTAACTAAATATTTAGCATGAATTTCACTAACATCAATATTAAACCTATTCCGAACATTATCAATAAAACTAGTAATCGAATCATTTACTTCACCAAGATTCTCCTCATCAACAGCTATAGAAGATAAAACATAAGGACCTTCATCAATCTGGTGAGGTTGCCCCGATTCATCAACAAAAATTAGCAAAACCAACCTCCTAACCTAAAATATTGTAAATATAAACGACATAATAAAGCATTACATTCAAAAATACATGAAATATCTAAGCATGTTCCTCATAAACATTGTAAACGTTTAAGTAAAAACTGAAAGGATAGAAGCAATACTTTATCTCTACACGCACCTACCTTCAAATAGTTTTCAAGAACAATATAAAAAACTACATACTAACATAAAAACCCAACCTCACCACAACAAATAACAGAACCCAGCCCTTCCAACTACAAAACACACCCACACCAATTACTCCATCTCCAAAAGTTCCAATCGCTAATCCCCCACAATAACCCATTACAATATAGCAACAACAAAATAATACAAAATAATATAGAAGAAACCTTCAATATAAAATCACTAACACACCCATAGCCAACATTGTACTACAAAATCACAGCCAAAACTTAGCAACCATACTAAACCATTACTACCAAAATATAGCAGTACAGAAACCACACAATCCCAGATAAAAACGCCAATTCCTTATCATCACTACATACACTATAAAACCACATAAAAACCCAGGAAAAGAACCCTTCCAATCACATTTAACAAAATAGTTGATTTAATAAAACGAGACTTTTTAACTCTTTATTGTTATTACGGAATTAAAATATGATTAATCCGACCCCTACGACATATTTACTTTCAATTCTTTATTGTTACTACTTAAATTCATGAAAATCAGTATGAAAATAGCTCTAGCACTAAAGAGCTTTCAATTCTTTTAAATTATTACGAGGTGTTGAAGAAAAAGAGGAAGAAAGAAAGGCTGTATACTTTCAATTCTTTTTCGTTATTACTGTTTTTGCTGTGTTTCATTATTTTGGTTTTAAATTTTGCTATTTTAGACTTTAATTTGTTATTCGGTGGATCTGCTTTTTGATTTTTCTTTATTCTACATTTGATGGGTGTTGGTTTTGTTGCAACCTTATATTTTTAGTTTTTCTTATTTCTACTGAGGATTAGGTCTTGGCT
>CAYPZO010000231.1:0-2253 GCA_964415135.1 uncultured Desulfurococcales archaeon
CAGCCGGCGGGTCTCTTGCCAGGCCACGCTCCGGCGGGCAGAAGTAGGTGCCGGGACCATTACAATTCACGATAAGTTGATTGAGTTGTTTAAAAAGTGGTCTAAAGAATGAGAGGAGGATTGGTGACAAGACCATTAGGGACTACCTGAAAATAGCCTATCCAAATGGCCCAGAGAAGTGAGCCCTCAAATCGCCTAGGGTACCTTGACAACAAGTATTACGTAATTAGCTTAAGGTTGTACGTGCAATTCTTATGCGACCCGGATACTTGGATGACTCTGCAGTTAATAGGTGGCTGAGGTTGCTCAGGGTGGATTTCGAAGCCAAGGAGGATGTTAGAGAGGTCGAGGGCAGTGAAGTGGCTCAAGCTCTTGAAGTGATAAGGGAGTGCGGTGGGAGCGATGTCAAGTTGGCGTACTTAGTAATGTTGATCTCAGGCTGCAGGCTGAGTGAGGCGGTAGAGCTAATCAACAACTTTGATGAGAAGCACCTCATTAAAGTCAATGAAGATTATGGTAGATATGTGTTAATGAAGAAGTCTAAGAGCAAGAGGACACTATGGCTGTACCTGCCAAGTTTCATGGTCGATAGAATTAGTGCTAGCAACACTGAGATAACGAGAGAGATGGTATCAGGATTCGCTAAAAAGCATGATACACTGAGACCAAAATACACTATGTATTAGGAAGTTCTTCTACCAGAAGGCCAGAGAAATTACGAGAGACAGGGAATTAACAGATTTTTTAAAAAAGGTAGATCGATTAGTATTGCTTTAGACGCTATGATTGCTTAATCGGATTGGCGGATAGAGAGTATCGAAAATGAGTGAGTTTATTAATTTAAATTAAAAGCGATAAAGAAGTTATAGTTTTGCAATGATATGTTTCTTTTTCCTTAATTAAAGAATTTCATTTTACCGCTTTCTTCGTTAAGAAATGAGTTAATAATGCTATTATGGGCATGAGCGCTGCCATTATAACTAAGGCTATCTGATACATTGGTATAATTGTTAGTTGGCCCTTACTTTCTTCATATTTTCTCAATATATCATTATATTTGATGAGCAGTTCATTGTACCTGCTAGATAATGAATCATACTTCATACTTAACTCATTGTATTTGGAAAGAAGGTTGCTATATTTACTTAAAAGATCGTCATACTTGCTCTTTAATTCGCTATATTTCTCTTTCCACTCCTTAGCCTCTTCTATTTCTATTCTAGCTACTGAAAATATTTCAACGTTTGATGGCAATTCAGTAACTTTTAGGATTACCCAACTCACTTTATAATAGAAAATCGCTATTACTGGTCCTGATAGTGAATCATAAGGTATTGTAAATGATGTTTGCCCACTCCACCTTTGCCCTCTACCGACCTCCTCCCCCTCTAACAATACTTCACTAGCTATAAGTCTTAAGCCATATGGAGTATCAACATATATGTAGAGAATATACTTATCGACATAACCATTATCGAGTGCTTCAAATGTATAATAGAGAGTAGATCTCATACCTGGCTTAAGCTTATTAGGGACTGCATAAATCTCTTTAACCTCTAATAAACGTTCTGGGGATGGTTTTGCTCTAACACATTTCAAATTGTTAATAACATTATTATTACTAGTCATATTATACTTTAGTAGAAGAGTTGATGCCAAGAGCAAGATTATTATTGTTGGTAATTTGACTGAGTTAAGCTGACTCACAATTACCCCTTATTACCGTACATATATAAGTTTTATTTATACCATTGTCATAGTAAAAATGAACTCGGAATCACAGCATTTATACATAGGAGAGTATTAACTAACTTACTATGTTACTTGACTCTATTATCGTTAACAGCCATTTCATTGTTACAAGATGATCGTGTTGGTCTCTTTATGGTCTCTTCAGCATAAAGAGAGAACGTCCCTAGGCGACATTAGAATATACAAATACGTTTACATTCAGTATAGAAATAATGGAAAAGTGATTACTAAGTACGTTGGAAAGTTAGAAGAAATTATGAAATTCTACTTAAAGATAGACTAGAGAGGTGCCGGAGCCGGATTCGAACCTGGGACCTTCGCATCAGGATGTAAAGTGAGGAGGAACTCTAGCGGGCCGCGCCAGCTCCGCGACCGCCCAGCGCCCCCATGGAGACTTGCCGATGATTTGAGAGTAAAAAGAGTGAAAGACCAGTGATTTAAGGGTAAAGAGTTAATTGAGTGCGCACTTAACGCTAGCTCCTCCAACTGTTGAGGCGGAGC
>CAYPZO010000232.1:0-2251 GCA_964415135.1 uncultured Desulfurococcales archaeon
TAGTTAACAGCATCGAAACCCTTGCCTCCTTACATATGGTGGACCCGCCGGGATTAGAGATCCTGGACCTCCGGCTCCAAAGGCTGGCACTTAAATACTTCTGTCCCAGAAGTTGATGGTGAGTTGAGATAGATAGGTCAAGGAATACACACCTATTACCTAGATATGCGAGACAGCTGCTTAGAGGTCCATCATCCTTTATTGGGTGGTGAGGTTAATACTCTTTACAAGCATAGACTGTATTTAGTGGAGGATTAAAGGCTGGTATTAAGCGTATCGTTATTGAGGTTCTGGAGAATCTACGGGTTCCATCTGGCGAGCTTGAGGAGAGGCTAAGGATAGAGCTGGCTTTGAGGCTCTATGAGAAGGGCGTAGCAAGCTTTGGTCAGACCTGGAGAACAGCAGAGTTCTCGAAACGGGGCTTCCTAGAACTGCTGGCCAGAGAGGGCATATCACTACATTATGGCGAGGAGATTCTTCTTGGACTACTAGAGCCTACTTCGGGTAAAGCTCTTGTCCTAGGTGGGAGGCTTAGTGAGAACAGGAAGCCTAGGAGTAGAGTTGGCGTTATCCTGGAGGGTGACAGCCTGTCCTCCCAGCTTACAGCTTATGAAAATTTAGAGTTCTATGCTAGAGCCTATGGATTGAAGAATACGGTGTAGAGGGATAAGAGGATTAAGGAGATTATAGGGCTTGCATGACTCTACGAGGTTAGGGATGTGAAGATTGGATACTTCTCTAGGGGTATGAGAAGGAGGTTAGCACTTGCTAAAACATTAATTCATAGTCCTGATGTTCTCTTCTCCGAGAGCCCTCTCTAGGCTTAGATGTTGAGAATCAGGCTTTGGTGAGAGGTCTTATTACTAAGGTTTTCTAAGGGGAATGAAATACAGTTACACTTCCCGTGATCTCAATGAGGTTGGAAGAATATGCTCTAAGGTAGCACCACTAGTGGTAGGTAGGATAAGGTCGTAATAAATTTAAATTACAGCATGATATATACTAGTATGGGGACGACTAAATGACTATCTTTAAGAAGAAGCTCACGGAGATGGAGGCCCCTTCAGTACTTGCTGAGATTGTCAAAGTTATTATAATTAACTCAGCTATAGATCCATTATCAATTATCAAAAAATATGTACCTGTTCCACTACCCTCGTTACCCTCACCACCTAGTAAGGAGCAGTTCGCTGATATAATAGCTAGGGCTATAGTTACAGGAATACCTAGAGAGAAAGCGCTAGAGATAATAAAAGAGATCAAGAACCAACTAAAAGACTATAGAATTTAAATTCGATATCCATGTAGACCTCTTACTATATAGTTTTTACCTTTCTCATGGAGTGTTAAAAGGAAAACTAAAGTCGATCCATAGGAAATCATACAGGCCTAGAAACTAAGGGTTAACCTATTCCTAAAACTAAAAGCGGTAAAACATGGTTTCTGATAGTACTGTTTAGTGATGATTGAAGTGGTTCTTCTACCTAGTTATAAGTAGCTTTGAAATAGTTCCTCACAGATATGGTGGGAAACCTACTGTGAGAGCATGAGAGTACCTGTTGGCGATATATTGAAGATGCTTACTATTGACCGGAAACCCGAAGAGGTTGCGGTGGAATTTGAAATACCTTTGGAAGCAGTATATGATGCCCTAAGATTGTGTTTAGGGCGTTGAAGAGGATTATAATAATTGTTAAAGCTCCTAGTATTTGAAAAACACCAAAAGACTGACGCTGCTTTTAAAGAAACTTGGCGTGAATGCTACACGTCTACAAGACACGGATGCAAGAGAGATCAGTGATGACAAACTGATCTGAATCGCAAAACGGGCTTGGGAGAACAATGCCGAATTTTTGACTTCATTACATCTAGCCTCTTGTCTTCGGCGAGGAATAGGATAATCTATATCTCCTACGCCTTCTGAATGTAATACCGAGACTAGCTGAGAGAATAGCCTCTGTAATTAAACCTACAGCCGAAGTCGGAGCTATTCATAGTTGTCGAACGTAAGTGTTTAAAAGTGTATAACTAAAACCAACGTTACTATGGTATATTACATAACCACTATCCCATAGCCGATTCTGAATACAAAGCCTAGATTAAGAAAGATGCGACGTCGTTAACTAATCAAGTAATGACTTCAGTACTTACTAGTCATAATAAGTTACCTCCTATGAAAAACATTAAAAGACTGCAGTGGCGGGCCCGCCGGGATTTGAACCCGGGACCTCCGGCTCCGAAGGCCGGTGCC
>CAYPZO010000233.1:0-2250 GCA_964415135.1 uncultured Desulfurococcales archaeon
ACACTACCTACTAACCATATTGAGGAAAAATGAGGAAATAATATAAATATTAAGGATAATTAACTGTATGTTGGTGGGTAGTCATTGAGTTTTAGTTTAGAGGATTTTATTAAAGCTATTGAGGAAGGTATTGAGGGTGCTAAGGTTAAGATTGTGGATAAGAGGTGTAATCTTTTAGCAGTAACTGTTGGTGATGACATATTTCTTGTACATTTTGGAAGGTGTAGGATTAAAGGTATGGTCTATGTTAAGGTTATGCTTGGTCATATTGTTCCTAGGTGGAGTTGTGATATCATAGACTATATTCCTTATGGATACTATATTTTTGGCGATAAGCTAAACGAGATTGTGAATAAGCTTAAAGGCAGGATGAATGTGTTAAAGAAGCTTTCATCCTCTATAGAGTTACAGGTTTAGGAAGGCTATATACATGGTATGAATATACTTCTATCCCATGTTAAGCCCATGTACTGTGATATAACGAGTAGCTCGTGTTCAATAGTTAAATCATGTATTCCTAGATCAAATACGTGTTTACCTTCTTTTAATTCTTCAAGTTCAAAGTGTGCTACTGGTTTTGTAAGAGGTAATAGTGTGTGTGGGTCATAACTATTTAGTCTTAATATTAACTTATCTACCCTCTTTCTTAAGCTAACTTCAATTAATATCCTATATAATGTTTCATCTATTCTCCTTGCAACCATAAATACATCACTTACAGGGTCTTCAATGAACTCTACAACTAGCTTCTTGTAATATAATGTTTTTGGTCCTCTTAGTACTTTTACTTCTAGGGTATTTATCCCTGGTTTAGGTTCTTCTACTACGAAATTTAGTTTTAATCTTTTCGTTCCATATATGAGTTCTCTCTTAACGATTGATCCTACCTTTACTTCTATTATTGCCATTCTAACTACTTTATCAAATCTTACTGTTAGGGGTAATTCTATATATCCTAGCTTTATTGGTATCTTCTTAGGTACTTTAACATCCATATCCTTGACCTTGCTTGCAAGCATTTTATCACATGGATTATCCTAGTTTTGTTATGAAAAGCCACAAAGTAGTGTTGGCTATTAATGATAGTATCGATAGCAGTATCATGTAATATGTGCTTATTTGTCTAGGTCGAGTTATAAATGTGAATGCTAGCGCTAGTAGCCCTGTTATTGTCCCAAGAGTATTTAGTAGTACTGATATACCAGACACAGTTCTATTCGTGTATGATATTCTTCCTATTATTACAAAGGTTGATGTTTTTCTACCCTCTATGGTGTCCAGCATAGCTCTCATATCTCCTTGAATCAAGTAGTGTGTTTCATTTAGTTGTGCTAGAGTGCCCCTTACTGTAAATCTAGGGCCATAGTTATATATTTTCTCAAATAATGTATAGTTAACTGTACCTGAGATATGGTATACTTTATTCCATTCAATTACTGTTTTTCTATTTACATTCCATATCTTTAACTCGTTTGTTGAAATAAGTAGTATTGTTGTTGATAGCACTAGGAGAATTAGTGAGGTAAGTAGTAGTATTTCTGATAATGATGGTTTACGTCCTTGTTGCACATTTATCCCCTCAAGTATATTTCTAGTTCATTTAACGTGATATTTTTCTTAAAATTATATAGTTTACTAGAAGGATTCTAGCATTAAAAAGGGCTAGAGATAGAGTTAGGTTAGAGAGTCTAGGTCTATATCTCCCGTTCCTGCCTCGCTAAGTTTTTTGACTATGGTTACGAGTGCTTCTTCTTTACTCTTATTTATTTTTTGTGCATATTCTTCAGCTGTATGTAGTATTGCCTCCCAATCTCCTCGATCTTCTAGGAGTATTAGAAACGAGTTACTTACTAGCTCTTTATTGTATTCTAGGTAGAATATTCCATATCCATAAGTTATGTTATCTTCTGCGAAGTGTACTCCAAGTATTTTTGCATTATCTAGTACGTATAGGTCTGCATCTCTTAGATCCTTAAGTCTTGATGCTATTATGTCAAATGGGAAGTCCGTTTTTGGTGCTCCATACCATATTCCTAGAATTCTAATTTTTCTCAAGACTTAGCACCTGAAAACATAGTTTGTTGGTGTAGGGTTTATAACTCACTCCCTCTTTACAATTCTATCCAATGATTTCTTCAACACTTCTATGAGATAACCTTCTTCTCCTGGCACTCCTATAAATGCTAGCTCATTATCTATGTAGACTGCTGGTAAATCTAATTCATCATAATCTTCCTCTATCTCTATATT
>CAYPZO010000234.1:0-2248 GCA_964415135.1 uncultured Desulfurococcales archaeon
AATTAAGAAATAAACAACCTACACAAATAGTTATAAGAAATGAAGTAGACCTCGGATGGTATTTAAGAAAAGGAGGATAAATATAACATCACTGTAATTAAAGCTTATTACTACCACTAATCTTAAACCTAGACGGTGAATAATAAAATGCCTTTAAGTAAGGGTGATTTCATATTAGTTGAATATACATCAAAGGTAAAGGAAACAGGACAAGTAATTGAAACTACAAGCGAAGAAGAGGCAAAGAAAGCAAAAATATACGAGGAAGGAAGGAAATACGGTCCATTATTAATAATATTAGGTGAGGGTAGGGTTATCCAAGGATTCGAGGAGCAGTTACTATCATCCGATGTAGGTGAAGAAAAAGAGGTAGAAATACCTCCTGAAAAAGCCTATGGGGTTAGAGATCCGAATAAAATTAGAATAGTACCCTTAAGAGAATTAAGGAAACACGTTGATGTAAGCTCCATAGTACCAGGAGCTATAGTAAACATAAATGGTGTTCCTGCTGTTATAAGGAGCGTTACAGGAGGAAGGGTCATAGTAGACTTTAATCACCCCTTAGCAGGAAAAACACTAATATATAGGTTCAAGATCATCAAGAAAATAGAAGATGAAAAAGAGAAGATAAAGTACCTACTTCATAGGCAGTTAAGGGGAATCGAACCTGATAAGTTTAAGGTAGAGAGAAAAGATAACAGTATAGTAATTGAAATGCCAAGTGAAGCCATATTCATTGAAAACATACAATACATAAAGTCTATCGTGGCAGGTGAGATATTCAAATACGTGGACCCTAACCTAAAGGCTGTCAAGTACATTGAAAGCTTTGAAAAATCTAAAGGAAAATAAATTCACTAATCTATAACTCCAGTAATTCTAGCTAGTCTTTCTGCTGCCTCCCATGTTAAGCCTTTTTCACCTAATATTGTATAGCGTTCAGGCCTAATCTTATGAGCAATAGTAAGGGCCTTAATTATATACTCATCATCGATACCTAGTTCTTTTGCAGTAGTAGGAGCACCTATTCTCTTCAATACCTTCTTAATCTTCCTCCAGTTAATCCCATGTAGATATGCCATCATTATTGTCCCTACACCTACTTGCTCTCCATGAAGAGCGGGGTTGGGAGCGATCAGGTCTAGAGCATGACTAAATAAGTGTTCAGAACCACTAGCCGGTCTTGTGGAGCCAGCTATACAAATAGCTACACCGCTACTAATTAACGCCTCAACAAGAACCCTTACACCCTCCTGACTACATCTACCAATTTCATCTGCATAACTAACAACATGCTTAGCAGATAACAATGCAAGTGAAGCAGCATAAGCACCATAGTACTCATTTCTGAGCTTATGTGCTAGTTGCCAATCTCGTACAGCAGTAAATTTAGCAATAATATCACCAGCACCGGCTGCAATTAACCTCTTAGGAGCCTTAGATATAACCTCAATATCTGCAACGATGATGCTAGGCTCAATAGCCTTAACTGATATAGGGTGAGCTAAACCCTTTATAGATGCAAAAGGTGATGCAATGCCATCATGTGAGGCGGCTGAAGGCATACTAATAAAGAATTGAGAAGTTCTACTGGCAACAACCTTAGCAACATCAATACACTTACCTCCACCAAGACCAATAACTACTCGAGACTTTACTTCACGAGATTCCCTCAAAGCTCTTTCAACATTATCTTGATCAGCCTTTTTAGCTATGAATATATGAGTGTCAAAACCCTCATCAATAAGGACACTAGATACCTCCTTGCCTACAATATTAACTACATGAGGACCCGTTACAATGAATACTGTAATGTTTCTTCCAGGTATTAATTCCTTAATATACTTACCTATATTTTTTCTAACATTAACACCTACAACTATTTTTTTAGGTAAATTCATTACATGTTCATCATGATAACCGCTATTCATGAGAGGTAATCCTCCGTTACCACATTGAACTATAAACTAACGTAATCTTTATTAACTTATATACTCCTCTTTGCATTAGACACTAAGGGGCGAAGAAATTGTACCGACCACCTAGCTATATTGACATGCAAAAGGCGTCAAAAGGTACAACAACTGTTGGACTTGTAACCAAAGATGCAGTCATATTAGCTGCAGATAAGAGAGCTACGGCAGGATACTATATAGCACACAAAAGAGTAAGGAAGATACTAAGAGTTGACGATCGCATAGCAATAACTACAGCTGGACTAGTAGCAGATGCACAAATGCTTGTAAGC
>CAYPZO010000235.1:0-2238 GCA_964415135.1 uncultured Desulfurococcales archaeon
TACTACGAGGAGGAAGAATACCAGGAAACATAATACCAGATAGATTCCTAAAACACGTAAGAATAAGAGACTTCGGTAAAACAGTAGGATTAAGAATAGTAAGAATAGCAACTCATCCCCAAGTACAAGGTAAAGGTATAGGTAGCTTCGCGTTAAAGAAAATCTATGAAGAAGCCAAAAAGAAAGGTTATGACTGGATAGGAAGTGGTTTTGGAGTAAACGAACAACTACTAAACTTCTGGCTTAAGAACGGATTCCTTCCAGTACACATGTCACCTGATAGAAATCCTGTTAGCGGAGAATACACAGTACTCGTCATTAAACCAATATCTAAATCCGTAGAAGAAATGTCAAAAATAGCTAATAGAGAATTCAAATTAAAATTACTAAATAGTCTCCATGACGTTTACAGGGATTTAGAAACGCCAGTAGCATTAATGATACTACGTACAGGGGTAATAATAAATGAAGACTATAAACCAAGACTAACAAAAATCCAAGTAGATAGACTATGGATATACTCTCACGGGCCAATGACCTATGAAGCAGCATGCGACATAATGTACGAGCTAGCAAAAACATACTGGATCGCAGCACCTGAAAAAAGACCAAAACTATCGCAGATAAAAGAATACGTACTTGTAGCAAAAATACTTCAAGGCAAAAGCTGGGATAGAGTAGCTAATGAACTAAGAACTAGAAGAATAAACATAATCAATGAAGTCAAGGAAATAGCAAAAATAATGCTAAAATACTATTATGGAAAAACAATTGAAACAATACCTGGAGTAAAATTAAGCGAATTGAAATAACACCTTATCTTAATATCCTCTTATCTCAGCAATAGCATGTTCTATAACTGGTAGTATTAGTTTCTCAAGGGCAAGCCTTACTGCATGAGGGGACCCAGGCAAGGCTATTAATAACTTACCATTAACAACTAACGCTATAGCTCTAGACAGCCAAGCACGAGCTCCAATCTCTTTAAACGATAAATACCTAAATAACTCACCAAAACCAGATAGCTCTACACCATTAAACCTATAGACTATATTAATTGTTTTATCACGCTTAGGGTTAGGACCAGTACCTCCAGTAACAATAACTACATCAACTTTACCTAGAGCTTCACTTATAGCATTCCTAATTACTACCTCATCATTAGGGACGACCTTGTGAAAAGCAAGTTTATGCCTCGTTTTGCCTAATAAATCAATAACCATAGGAGTTATTTCATCCTTCTTCAATCCCTCAAAAACATTATCACTAGTCACTATTAATCCAAAATTAACAATCTCAACTTTCCTCTCTAGATGAGTGGACATTACCTTATCACCTGGTTCATCAAGTTAGCACTACTAAGTTATTGAAGCCAATAAATATATTTATTTCCGCTATAATTAATTAATAGTGGAACTTCAAACCAATTAAGGTGGGGTAATGAGTGGGGTTATAGAAGAACGTAAAGTTGACTCTAAAGGAAGAATATACTTGACATCAGTGTTGAAAAACAAAAAAGTCTATATGCTTCGTAAAGACGACTTTATAATAATAGCACATTCAAGAAGGACATTATTTGATATCATTAGGAAAATCAATAAAAGTGATGTCATTAATGAATACCTAAAAATAATTGAAGAACTAGGTGAACCATCACCTAAAGAAATAGAGAGAGCTGTGGGAGAAGGAATATGGAGAAAGCTAAAGGAATTCTCATAGATACTAACGTACTCATGTCAAAGAAAATAAAAGTATTGTTAAGCCTTGATAAACCATTGTATATAACCCCAATAGTATTACTTGAATACCTAAAGTGGGTTATTGAGTCCAGAAATAGAGCATTATCTCAAGGTAACGTAGAACGAGCAAAGGGATATGAAAAACTCATTAAGCTTTTCCCTGAACTTATTAAGCAACTAAACATAAATTTTATTGAACAAGGTATTAGTGCTGATGATATTAACGAAGTAATATCCCTCATATTAGAACGAGGTGTTGATCCAGGTGATGCCATTAATGCTATTACTACTAAGAGGAGTAAATTGATGATAATTACTGGTGATAAGGATTGGTTAAGATTAAAGGATTATGTAGCGGACGTATTATTAACGTGAAGACTACATAATTTGTTGCTCTCACTGTTCTTCACTTGTTAAATCGGTATACTCTATTAGTGGTAGCTCTGTTTTCTTCTTTTCTTCAGCTTCAATCATTTTCATCATAACTCTTTGTGGTAAG
>CAYPZO010000236.1:0-2166 GCA_964415135.1 uncultured Desulfurococcales archaeon
TATAGTACTGGTAGAAGCCATCTTGGCTTTGCTCCTCTAACAGCTATATCATTACATGCTATGTGTACTGCTAACCATCCAATATTCTCTATAGCTCCCGTTATTGGGTCTACGTGTACTATTAGTATTCTTCCATCTCCAAGATCTATGAGTGCTGCATCCTCACCTATCTCTGGTCCTACGATTACACTTGGATCCTTTACCCCTATTCTGGGGAAAACGTATTTTACTAGTATTTCTGGTGGTAGTTTGCCTGCCATAATTTATTCTCCTAGTTAATACTACGTGGTAGGTGATTTAAATAGCTTGGATTACCTGTTTAGTTAAGGGATTGAGATGACCTATCGGTTTAAGCCTCCATTAATTTATGTTCATGGTGGTGCTGGTAGATGGAAGGTTGATGAGGAGACTAAGCTTAAGGTATTAAAGTGTCTTGGAGAAGCCGCTATCACTGGTTATGAGGCCTTAGTTAGGGGTTGTGCTGTTGATGGTGTTGTTGAGGCTGTAAGGTTTCTTGAGGATTCAGGTTTATTTAATGCTGGTATTGGTAGTGTTTTAACTGTTAAGGGTACTATTGAAATGGATGCTGGGTTAATGGATGGAAGGAGTTTAAGAGCTGGTGCTATAGCTTGTGTTTCAAGGGTTAAAAACCCTATACTATTAGCTAGAATCGTCCTCGAGAAAACAGATCACGTCTTAATTGTTGGTGATTTTGCTGAAGAGTTAGCTAGGGTACATGGTTTAGAGGAATTTAAGGGTCCTTTACCTAAGAGAGTTGAAAGGTATAGGGAGCTTATAAGTAAATTAGATGAGGTTAAGTATTGGAAGAAGCTTAAGGAACTAATAAAACTGCTTGGTATTGAGTTTGGGGGTACTGTTGGTGCCGTTGCAGTTGATTCGAATGGTAATGTTGCTGCTGCTTCTAGTACTGGTGGTGTTTGGCTTAAGCTTCCCGGTAGAATAGGTGATACTCCTATTCCTGGTGCAGGCTTTTATGCTGATAATGGGGTTGGTGCAGCTACAGCTACTGGTCTTGGAGAATACATAGTTCTCTACGGACTATCACGTAAAGTAGTTGAATACATGAGTAATGGGTTAAACCCTATGAGTGCTTGTATTAAGGCTATTGAAGAACTAAGTAGGGTCTTTGAACGTGGAAGTGCTGGTGTAATAGCTATTGATGTAAATGGATTTATTGGTTCAGGATTTAATACTAATGCTATGCCTAGAGCAGTAATGTCTAAGGACCTGCATAACCCCATAACCGTATTTTCAAAAGAGAGAAACATGTAAGCTTTAACTCGTTTAATATCTAGAGTTTAAGTCTTTACTTCGCTTTTTCTTGGTCTTGGGATTAGAAATGGTGTTCTCTTCTTGTATTCAATGTAATCTTTACCAAATCTTAGTTCTAGCTCCTTTTCTTCAACTAACTTTATGTATAGTGCATATATGGTGGATACTATGAGTACTAGTATTAATCCTGTAAGCGAGTTTACATAAACTATTAATCCTAAATAATATAGAGTATTGCTCCAAGCATCATTGGATTTCTACAATAAGCATAAGGACCCTTAATTACGAGTTTCTGTGTTGACGCTAGTGATAGTGGGATCCTTTACCAATACTCCATTGAGCCCATACAGCCCAAAATATGAGCGATAGACCTGAAGCAATTAATGGTATGGCTATGAAGGTACTATACGGCTTAATGCCTACCAAGTTAAGCATTTTATCTAAGCTTATGGAGGCATAAATTATAGTTATGGGTATTACGATGCCATAAATTAATGCTCCGAGTATAAGTGATATTATTTTATGCCTTCTACTCTGCTTTTTCCTAGACCAAGAAACTATAATGTCCACAAGCTTTAACTACATCACCTTAAATATTTAGTTATTAGTGCTCTTGATATTGCGGATGCGCTTAAGTGTGCTATTCTTAATGGCTCAGGTGTTCTTGAGTGTACTTGTATTGAGATTACTGTATTTATTGCTTCTCTTAATGTAAGTCCTTTAGCATATATTCTCAACATCCCCTTAGGCGTTTCTATTCTTTCTGATAAAGAGTATACAGTTGATATTATTTTGTACCTAAAGCTCCAATCTTCAAAATGTTTTCGTAACGCGCTCTTTATTTTATCTAGCTCTAAATCATATAGGAATATG
>CAYPZO010000237.1:0-2160 GCA_964415135.1 uncultured Desulfurococcales archaeon
CCTTAGCCTCCTTTACGCTTCCCGATGCTGCTTTCCAGAACTCTTCATGAAGTTTTAGCTTTTCATCAATACTAACTCTATCAAAAGGCTTTTTCTCAACAACGCCATAGGTTGCCCTGCCAACTCTCGCGTCAGCAAACTCTATTGGCTTCTTCATTAACTTTGAATGAGCTTTAGCTTGAATAAATGCTCTCTCAACAATATTCCTAATAGACTCTTTATCTAGCTTATTAGTTGATGAGAAACCTAGTGCTCCATCAACGAGCACTCTTACTCCAATACCTTCAGATACAATTTTACCTGCACCAAGTACAACTCCATTCCTCGAGAATACTTCAAAACCAGTCTTCTTATGATGGCGGGCTTCAGCATATTTTGCTCCAAGATTCCTCGCATAATCAACTGCATATAAAACTAAATCCTCGTACTCCAAGCCAACTACACCCAAACTTCAATTACTCCAGCATAATCTGATAAACACTCCACAAAAATAAACCTTGTCTGGAGAAAAGTGCATAGATAAAAAATATAATGGTATTAGTTTACAATATCAGCTTACAATTCTTAATGCTTCAGGCTTAAATCGGTAAATTAGGGTAGCGAATTCATCAAATAGGTCTTCCCTCATAAATCCTATCTTTATTTCCTTTCCATCACTTCTAACTATCCTTATATACCCCTTCTTAGAACGTATGAGACCCATATGTGGTTTTCTTAACTCTATAATACTTACTTGATCTCTATATGCTTCAAATTTCTTTTTCTTTTCAATGTTCTCAAATATTTTCATCCTTGCATCAGGTGGAAAAGATTTTTCGAGATAATTCTCCCTTAACACACCTTTACAAGCCTCTCCAAGCATGTTAAGAGTAGTAAATGCTAGCATTGATGTCTTTACGACTATTACTCTATTCTCAGTAAAGTATACCTGATACCTCTTATCTAGCTCAAGAACTCCTCCTAGTATACGCTCCTGTATTACTATTTCTATACACCACACATATACTTTAAGTAAACGTGGCGTTCATATATTAAAAAGATTTGCTCTGAAATTTCACTGCAAAAAGCGTTCAAGATACTTGAACTTTAAGTGTTCAAGGCTTAGAGCTAAAGCACTCTAATTCCCTTAGTATGATGATGGAGGAGGGAATTGATGAAGGCTAGGAAAGCAATTACGCGTAATAGTCTAATGATTGCATGCCTAGGACTATTTATTGGTATTGTATTAGGGTTAATTATGCTTAGAGGTCAACTTGAAGTTCCTCAAGAATACTATCCCGAAGTTAAGCTTAAGTACATGTACGTTAGATTTAGCGAGGTTAACGCACCTATTCTATCCAAATACGTAATGGTGTCCCTTACAGTAGTAATTGAAGTAGATAACCCTTATGATAAGGGGCTCGTTATAAAGAATATTCGTGTAAGCTTACCTGAGCAATCATCCCTAGGAATAATTCAAGGAAACACGTCTACTGCTACCGTAACCGCTACCGTAAGAGTTCATCAACACTCCATGCCAGCTAATAGGGCTATGAATGTCAGTGGCAGTAATGAGCAGGAATTAATTGTAGTTTATGATTCTTCAAAGAACAAGTCTATACCAGCAATTATGCAAGTAAACGACCTACTATTAGGCTGCGGAGAAATAATGCTAACACTCCCTAATGGTTATGTTCCAGAGAAGTCCTCAAAATATATAGCGTTAACGTATACAGCATTTGCTCCAGAAAGCTTTGTAAACAAGTTTAGGGAGAAAGCTAATGAGGGAATATTTATCGTCATATCATTTAGTGGTCATCCATATCAAGGTAAAGGTTATGTTGAAGGCTTATTCGTATACAAGGTTAAACCAGTAGTAGCGAATATGAATGAGTTCTACTATAATGCTTTTCCAGAAAACATGGGATTTCACATTTCAGGTAATGAGGTTACCATAGAGAAGTATGGTTAATGGTTAGGTGCATTGATGTTGAGTAAGAAGGATAGGGATGTAGAGTTAACTGGAACTACATTGAAAGTATACCTATACCTACTATCACAGAATAAGCCCATAGGTCCTAGAGCATTAACAAGGGCTTTAGGTCTTAGTAGTCCTAGCTTAGCTTACTATCACTTAAAGAAGCTTGAGGAAATGGGGTTAGTTGAAAGGAAAAGTGATGG
>CAYPZO010000238.1:0-2151 GCA_964415135.1 uncultured Desulfurococcales archaeon
TCTAGTTTGATGAAGTTTTTCCATTTTTCTATGTGGTTTCTTTTTACGCATTTGTAGTTTGAGTTTAGGACTGCGTTTTTGAAGTCGTAGATTATGTAGAGTGTTGTTGCTTCGTTCCAGTCTACTATTGTTCCGATGGTTTTCTTTTTTACGACTGTTTTGCGCCAGACTTCGTAGAATGATTTTACGGTTATGTACCAGAAGTATGCTTGTGATAGGTAGTATGGTAGAGACCATTTAATATCTCCGTAAAGTCCTTTTCTTCGAACTGTTCTTTTGCTTCTTCTATGTTCTTCGTACATGTACTTCATAGTGCTTTCGTCGAGTACGTATTTCCAGATGTTTCTTTTAAGACCACATGCTTGGGGTAAATCACGTATTCCAAGGTTGATAAAAAATTCCGCATAAGCTACTTTGAAACTTACATGGTGTGCTCTGTAAACGATTTCGTAGAATATGCTATCGTAGAGGGTTATGTTCTTTTCTAGTTTACGCATAAACTTTCTAGAAACAATGTTCCTCATAAACCACTCAGGAAACTTAATGTATGGCGGCGGCACATCTCCACCCAAACTAGAAAACATCATGGAAGATATTTAGTTATTACGCGAGGTTTATCAACATATAAGACCCCAGGTTCATCGCATTCATAAGGAACACCATTTATTTCAACTTTCTTAACCACTTTTCCCTTCTCTTTATTGTACACGTACTCAAGAGGCTTAATTTCCAATACCTACCCCGGGCATTACTTAGAATAAGCTATCTAAAGTATTTTTAATACACCTTTAACGCATTATACTATAGGTCTTTTTCCATGAGTTTTAAGTATTTTTATAAATTCCAGGAGAATAGGTAAAAAAGAAGTTTATATTTAAAGGTCTTCCTATCAATATAAATTATGTAGTGTACGTGGAGCATGCTGTGTAATGGGGTGTGTATTGAAGTCTGCTTTGGCTAATCCTGTTAAAATCAGTGCGTTTCTAAAGGATTTGCTGGCTTTAATAGATATTGAAGCTAAAGAGGAGAATGTTAAATGTAGAGTAACTTTAAGGAGCGGAGCCATTGTTGAAGAAATAGCTGTGGAGAGTTTAAGTGAGTTTGTTAAGCTATATCCTCTTGTTGAAGCAATAAATATTGAGGTTAAGGAGCCGAGAATAACTGTTAGGGAGAGTTTTAAGGTAAATTTACTGCTAATAACTTTGAGAAGGATAAACAAGGAGTGGGTGCCTTATGTTTATGTTGAGGAGCAGGAGATACCTAGAAGATTTTATGATCGGTGGTTAGAGCTTGTTAAGAGAAGAGCTAGAGATGTTATGGAAAAAGTTTTGGAGTTAGTTAGGTTTATTATTATGCTCTATGATGTTCTTTCCAAGCTACGTTCCTAATGTTTCAAGCAATTTTCTTATTTCGCTACACATTGTCTTTATTTTCTCCTTATTTATCCTGTAGAAGCTTCCAACCCTAGCTGGGGATGAAGGTTCCTTTATTATCTTGTATTCTTGCTCAACAAAACCTACATCTGAGAGTATTGTTAGATGGTAAAATGTTGCTGTCCTGCTAAGACCAAGTTCTTTAGCTATTTCGCTAATAGTTCTAGGTTTACCATCGGAAAGTAGCTTTAAAATTCTAACCCTATTCTCATTAGCAAGAGCATCCATAACCTTAACTACGTCAATCCCACCGCTCATAATAACACACCACTTTCTAAACACGTAACTAATACTGTAGACACGTAACTACTCCAATATAAATCTCTCTACAAACAGTAAATAAACCTACCGAGGCCGTAACACTATTGCATGGAGTTTCTACATGTAAATTCATGAAGGATAATTTGGGAGAAAACTACAGCAGAAAGTTACCGTACAGGCTTGTAGTAGTTAATATCTATAGAAATTTTTGAAGTTTACTAACCTAACTTAGCTCCCCTCATGACGTTAATGGTTAGTGAAAACACCTTAATCATGCTTTAGCTTGTTTAGTAAAATTTTTCTTCATTGTTTTCTTTCTATTATCGCTGATATTAGTGGAAAAGACTCCACTAATCATCCCTCCCATTAATGTTATTCCGAAGATCATTAGCAATGTTCCTACGATGCTTATGTGCCGTATTGTCTTCTATAATTCTGTTTTTCTCATCCTCTAGGA
>CAYPZO010000239.1:0-2144 GCA_964415135.1 uncultured Desulfurococcales archaeon
TATATGACCCTGAAGGAACAATAAGTAAAGGACATAAAGGCTTAATAGAAATAACAGATGTATTCAAGCTCATCGTTAACCTAATATAATACCAAAGACTAAATAATGATGACCATCATAAATAAGCATGTATTTATATACTAGTTTGACCAGGTTTTACCACAGGTGGTACAGGTTTGCTACTTAAGCTTAAAGTGGGCAGGAAAGGCTACATAATACTACCTAAAGCAATACGTGAAGCCGTAGGCATAGATGAAGGTGATGAAGTTATTGTGGAGATTAGAGATGGCATAGTCCTCAAACCCGTAAGAAAAGTTAACACTGAAGAATTACGTAGAGCTCTAAGAAAACACCTAGAGACCTTAAAAAATATACCAAATAGAAAAGAGCCAAAACCAGGAGAATTAGCTAAAATAAGTCTTGAAGAGGAATTCCAATAATGAAAGTATTTATTGATGCAAACCTATTCATCTACTTAAATACAGTAGTGGATCCTTATATTAGGGAACTCTATGAGAATTTCTACATAGATTTATTATCAAAATATAAAGCTTATACAGACGTACTTGTCCTTGATGAATTAATTATGTATCTAAAAAGAAGTATAGTATACCTTATAGCGTAACATTAGAGTTCATAAACACTATAATAAGACCGTATGTAGCTATACTTCCTCTAAGAGAAGAAGAGTTTGACTATGCTTCATCTATTATTAAAGACTATAATCTTAAACCTTCAGATGCTCTTCACATAGGAGTTATGAAGACTAACAATATAGAACTAATAGCATCTGAAGATACTGAATTTGACAAGATACGTGATATAAAGAGAGTATGGATAAATATGTGAGTTTCTAGGACGCTATTATTCCATTATCTGATATCCTAATTAATCCTCTATTGTTAAGCGCTTGAGTTATTAGTGCTGCCCAGTATTGGTGTACCTTCATCAGTGAAGCAAGCTCCTTTATGCCCTTAACCTTTCCCTTACTCTTTATCAACTCTAATGCTTCTCCACACAAATAGTCTATGATCCTGTCAGTATACGTGTTTATGAAGTCAGTAACCTCTACTGCAGTATTAAGGTCTAATCCCAAGGTCTTAGCAACATCCCTAACACTAATAGTTAACGGTAACTCTCTTTCCCTACGCTTAATGTTAATATACTGTATAGCCAAATATTCAAGTTCCTTAAATTTCTCCTCCTCCATGTGTTCTTCTAAGTGCGTTAGCAAATCCAAATTAATGTTAAGTATAAGCTTCTTAGCTATTAATGAGTACCTCTTAGTCTTTCTACCCTTGGATTCGGAAACGTCCACTTTAACTAATCCTGCCTTAACAAGATCAGATAAATGTGATAGAACTGTTGGAAGCTTAATCTTAACCTTATCAGCAATCTCCTTAGCTGAAAGCTCTCCATGATCTAACAATACTTTGAGTATTGAAAGCTTAGGGCCACTATTCAGAATGTCAAGTATTCTTCGTATGGTTAGCGGTCTATCCTCTGGTATGATTAGCTCTTCCTTCATTTATGAATCCCTATGTCAGCTACTCCTCCAGAGATACGATACGTTAAATGTAGCTTACCTTTAGCTTCACCGTAACCTTTCTCTGTAAAACTTCCAGAAACGTTAACTCCATTAACTTCTATAGAAGCAATACCTCCACTAACCTCTCCATCAACTTTAACCTTAACTTCATGTGGGAGAGAGACATCTAAGTCTATAACACCACCAGAAATGATTATTATTGATAAAGCTTCTCCAGTAAACTCGCTATACCTTAGTTCTGCATCAATAGCTCCTCCACGAACATCAATGTAAGATTCAACATTACCTAAGTTCTTGAGGTTTAAGTCTAATGCTCCACCTCTAGCCTTAATATTAAGTACCTTAAGGCTAGTTAACGAAGCCTCGTCTACTTCAACACCACCACCAATTACTTCTAATGTAATGTTGCCTACTAGATTTGTTGGCAGGTATAATTCAACCTCATAACCCTTAACATCCATGTATAGAGTATTCGTATCCTCATCATAGTTTACATTAAAGTACTTCTCACCAGATATACCCATTATCCATGGAAACTTGAACTCATATACCTTAACATTGGCCTCATTGCCCCCCTTCTCAATAAACCTTAAAC
>CAYPZO010000240.1:0-2092 GCA_964415135.1 uncultured Desulfurococcales archaeon
GTATCAGTTGAAATAATGTATGCTCTAAGAAACCTATACCCAACAACTATAACGGTAACGGTAGCTACTATACCCACAATACTTGACACTAGCGGGCCAATACCGTATATGGTCAAGTATAACACCTATAGGTATGTCTAAATCAACTATATTAAATATATTAAAACTAGATTTCTACAACAATATAAGGTACGTAGAATAGGGGAGGCTAGAAATGAATCCCATACAAGCATTGAAGTATATTAAGATAATAAAGAGTCAAGATAAGGAATCCTTAACTCTAAACGATATCGCTAAAGTAATAAACGTAGACGTTAATGAAGCTAAGAGGATTATTCGTAAACTTAAGAGAGAAGGATTTATAAGGAGAACGAAAAGTGGAAGGTATAAGTTAACACTTGCATCAAAGATTATATTAGAACTAATCAAAGAGAAAACACAGTAAACCATAACATTAACATAGCATATTATTGCATATTATTGTTAAAGTGAGTAGTTAAGTCTATGAATTAATTTAATAGACTATACCGTATAAGTATCTTGGTGAAGTAATGAATACCGTAAAAGTATCAAATGACCTAGTAGAAAAGTGGAGAAAAGAAGATGAAGAAGCTAGGAGAATAAGGAGAGAAAAAGCCAATTGGGAATTTATAAAAAGTCAACCCCCAAGAATTAGAGCTGCACTTGAGTACCTCATAGAGAAAGGGGATAGATATGTTGCAGCAAAAATCGCAGGATTGACTTTAGAGGAATTCGATGAACTTAGGCGAAAAGCCAATATTCCAGTGGTGATCTAATGATTGGAGTTCTCGATGCCTGTTTCATTATAGATTGGTGTAAGTACAGACATAGAGAATTACTAGAACAATTGTTTGCTACCTTATTTATACATGAAGAAACTTTAGCCCAACTGAAATCAGAGACTACGATTACATATGTATCTAGGCTTCTAAGTGAGGGAAAGCTAAGGCTATATCCATGGTCTCAAATAGAAGAGGATGAATACCTAAGACTAAGAGGTGAAATAATACATGATCCGCGTATACCATCTCTTGAAAGACCAGATATCCTATGTTTAATCATGGCTAAAAACTTAAATGCTATACTCTTAAGCGAGAATACGGGTATACATAGAGTTACTGAATTTCATCCAAGATATAGAGGTTTAATTGTATGGACGGCTCTTGAAACTATAGAGAACATGATCTACAAGAATATACTTAACGTATCCTCTGAAGATAAATTCCTAAAACTAGTCAAGGAATATGAGGAGGATACAGGTCATATATTTAAGAGAAGTAGACTTGAGAAATCACTTAGGAGGATAAAATCGTGGTTGAAAAGATAAAACCAAGTAGAGAACTCATTGAGAGATGGGAGAAAGAGGATGAAGAAGCTAGGAGAATAAGAAGGGAGAAAGCTGATTGGAGGTTCATAGAAGAGCAAGAGCCATTAATAAAGCTTGCATTAATAGTTTACATTGAAACTGGAGATATATATAGAGCTTCAAGAATTGCTGGATTAACTATTGATGAATTTAATGAGATAAGGTTAAAGGCTAAAATACCTCACATTACTTAAAACCAACTCTACCTCTAATTGCATCGGCTATGGTGTTGCTTTACCTTAGCTTACTTTTAGAGTAAGTACGTATAGGTTTTATACGCTTCTTAATCTCCTTTTCTTCTTCAGGTATCATTATTACGAGCGCTCTTAGTACTTCAGGGATATTTGATATTATTTCTCTAGCAACCCATGTAGCTTTCCTATATGCCTCACCTATACTAGTAGTTGTTGGTACTTCAATCCAAACCTCAACTTCGGAGAACGTACCAAATGTTCTTATGAATAATCTCTTAGGTCTTTTTCCATGAAGTTCCTTGATAAGTTTTGTAACCTTAATTCTTGTTTCAGTTACTATGTGGCGTGGACCAATACCTATTAGGTATAGCGTTGATGATGATATTAGCTTTGCTAGCTCCACTAGGCTATAAGATGCTATTGTAACGATTATGGCTAATTCCACTAAGTGGTTTTGAAGTATATTTGATGTTATTATACCTACTCCACCACCAGCTTCAGCTATAGAGTC
>CAYPZO010000241.1:0-2081 GCA_964415135.1 uncultured Desulfurococcales archaeon
CTTGTTAAAATGAAGTATGGTTTAGCACTTACCGATTGCTATGTACTTGCTTCATCTAAAGTATATGGAGGTAAAGCAGTTTTTAAGAAACGTGAAAGAGAGATGTTAAAACATATTTCTGAAATTGAGAAAAATTATCAAGTAGTGTTTCTAGAAGACTATGCTTAGCTGTATTCATTGGCTGCGATTTAGGTTAGGTTTATTTTTTGAGCATTATTTTTGTTTTCGGGGGATGGTGTTGAGGTTTCTTGGATTGTATAGAAGTAGTGATGGTTATTATGAAGTTGACCTTATTAAGGAGGGTAATGAATATAAGGTTGCTGGTATCGTTAGGGCAGGTGTTGTTCCTGGTGAAGGCTTTAGTAAGCGAGCATTAGAGGTTGCTTGGAGGAGTAACTTGTATTGGGAGTACATTAATAATATGCTTTGTTATCCTGTTGTTGCTGCTAAGGGGTTTAAGATAAATGAGGAAATGCTGTATTGGTTTAATCATTATCTTGCTATTGTTGGTGGTCGTGCTCTTAAGGATGCCCTACTAAACCTCTTTGAGTACAATGACTTGGTTAGTAAGAGTATTGGTGTTGAAGCTAGGAGTAGGTGGAGAAATGCAGTATTATTTCTTGGTATTGCCGAGCAAGTATTTTGGAGACTTACATTAAACCTCATACCAGGTCTTGCTAAGTTCATTAGAGAATTTAGAATTCATGTACAGGAGCATTTTGGTGAAAAAATTGATGAAGAAATACTGTATCCTCTCTGCGTCTTTGTTGAAGAGTTTCCTACAGCTGATGGAGGTGATGCGCCAATAACTAGAACTGGATGGTCTACTGTTTGGGAAGACCTTGTAACTGAAGCATACGAGAGATACGGGTTCATGAAACTACATGTACACTTTAGTGAAGAAGAGTATGAGAAGATTAGTAAGGAGATTGCAGTTAAAGTACCATATGTTAAGGCTCCTGATGGGAAGTTAGTGTTCTTTGAGTATCTTAGTCCATTGTTTAGGAAGTAGACCTAGTGTTTTGGGGGTAGTATCTTTGATAATGTGTTTTTTACTTCTTCAATTGAGGTAAATTTAACTGGTGCTCCAGCTGAATGTGTATGTCCGTTGCCTCCAAGTTTTTGTGCAAGTAATGCTACGTCTATTACCTTACTTCTAAAACTCGTACCACCACTATACACTAGGATGTAAATGTCTGCTTCAAGTCCTCGTGAGAGTAGTTCTAAGTGTATATCTCCTGGATGAATTTTGCCAGGCACGTTGAATATAATTGCCGTACGATATCCGTTGATGTCCACTACCTTGAGCTCCTCTACTATCTTCTTGAGCATATTGTTATATTGTTCTTCTATTGCCTTATATGCTTCATCTGCCCATTTAGGCCATATATCTCCTTCAGCTAATGCCTTTACAGCTTTCCTCCTAAATGACCAATCGTACCATCTCAATATTCTCCTCCACTTAGTCGATAATGGGTTTTCATTGATGAACCTATCATCATCTACAGCTAATTCTACAAGCTTAAGACTATACGGGTCATTTATGTTAAAGTACTTGGCTATTATCTCGGCTGCAACTAGGTTTTCATCTATATGCATGTACACTCCTATTTCCTCAAGCTCCTTAATGTACTTTTCAAACCATCTATGGTGATCGAACCAATATACTTCAACTCCTATACCAGTTAGCTTAGACAAAATACTCTTAACAACCTGTAGCTGGTTATTACTAGCAATATTTAAATCTGAAATTATGAGATGTGAAGCACCATTAACTAGTACGTTGTTCACTGCAAGGTTAAGTGAGCGTGTAAGCGCTCTGATAGAAGATAAGTAGCATCCTATGACCTTAACATCCTTACTAATCCTATGTATAAGAGCTGCAGAAACGACTCCATCAACATCGGAATGAGATACCACCACATTCTTCAAGGACACTACCCCACATAATTTGATATCTAGACTAGAAATAAATAAATAGTGAACACAACATAACGTAAATAGAGCTACAATAACCTTAAGTAAGGTGAGCTTATGAAGCACGTGGAGGCTATATTAATAGTAGTCCTGCTACTTTCATT
>CAYPZO010000242.1:0-2075 GCA_964415135.1 uncultured Desulfurococcales archaeon
CCGTTATAGTTGTTGGGTATAGGTTTCTTAGAGCATACATTATTTCAACTGATACTAAACTACTCGTGTTATCAATTGCATTTATTTTCCTAGGAATCTCCGTGTTGATAGCTAGTTTACTTTCATTAACTATGCTGTTTAGGGATTTAATACACATAGATTATTCATGGGGAAAGCATGGAAGGATGCATAAAGGTTACTGGTATGGTTATGGATATTCAGTGCCTTTAATTACACACTTGATATTACTACTTATTTCCTATATATTATTGTCTGGGATTTATGGTGTTGAAAGAATTTCTAAGCAACTAATGCTCATATTTGCCTTTTACCTTGACATAGCATTAATGATTGCGGCTTTCATGTTGGTAGTTCTCGCGTTTAAGTCTAAAGCAAAACCCATTACCGTAATTGGGTATTCACTACTAACTCTATCACATGTACTAGCAGTTATACTTAGTATTTCATCTCTTAGCTTATGCTATGTAGATGTTTATTGGATTCCACTTATTGCGAGAAGCCTTGGTGCCCTTGTTATAGGATTGTCGTTAAGGTGATTGACCATTAGGTATCGTTCGAGAGCTGGTATAATATATGATGTATTGAGGACGTTAAAGGATTATGGCCCATTGCCAGCTACTAGAATAATGTATGGAGCTAATCTTCCATATGATAGATTACGTAACATACTGGAGATGCTTAAGAGTAAAGGATATATTGATGAAGTAAGAGAAGAAGATAGAACATTATATAGGTTGACTAAGAAGGAATTTGAGGCATTAAACTATCTTGAGAAAGTAAAGAGGATGTTTGATGAACTTGGATTAAAGTTTTAACTTTAATTAAGGATGATTTAAAATAACTTCTTAGTGGTGATATGGTAGCAGAGGATAAGCTTAAGGAATTCATTGATAGGCTTAGTAGTATAATAGAGAGACAGTATAATCACTTAATAGCTTATGTATACTTATTCGGCTCAGTTATTGAAGATAGAAGTACTATTGAAAGTGATATAGATGTTGCGGTAAGATTTTTCAATAATGTATCACAAGAAACTCGATATCAAGTGTTTAAAGAACTGCTAAGTATTATTGATGAAAATATTGATTTAGTGGACTTATCTAGGGCTTCTACTGTACTTCGCATGGAAGTCTATAATCGTGGTAAACTAGTATATTGCAAAGATAAGGATCTCTTATATATGGACCAAATTTATACTTTAAAGGCTTATGACGACTATCTTCACGTTTCACGAAGATTTAGAGAGAAAATGGTGAGGTATATTGAGAGAATGCTTTCTAAGAAGATATGAAAGGTTTAAGAAAGCAATTGAGACTCTAAGGATTATAACTAAGTTAAATGTTAACGATATTATTAACGATTACATAATGTTATCAGCGCTAGAACGTAACATTCATGTTGCAGTAGAGTTTCTGATAGATTTATCAAGTTACATATTGTCAGAACTTGGTAGTAAAATACCTGATACTTACAAGGGAATAGTGTCAAACATTGGTGAGGAATGTAATATGGATGAGAATTTAATTAAAGAGATTAGAGGGGTAATAGGTTTAAGAAATATAATCGTTCATCTATATGCTGATGTAGATTATGATTTAGTGCTAAAAGATCTTAATGAAATAATAGACAATATGTTAAAGTACGTGAAGAAGTTAATTGAATGCATGAAGGAAAAAGGTATTGACCCTTAATAAAATGAAAATGAAATTAGAAGTTGATCTTATTTCTTCTTAAAGTAGTTAATTAATGCTCTTCGATTTAAGTATATGTGTATTATTGCTATACCTGCCGCTATAAACGATGATAATACATGTACTTGTGATATTGTTCTTGTAGGTATTGGTATTAGTTTGTATAATACATTAGTTGACTTAAGGAATAATGCTAACCCGCTTAGGAATGATAATAGCCCTACTAATAGTAATGCTATTGAAACGTCCCTTCCTACTTCGTACATAGAGACCATGCTTTCACCCCACGTTATCCTTGCACCCTTACATCAACTACTACTTTCTCTTCTGTTCCATAGGGACATCCTTTTCCATACTTAAAAA
>CAYPZO010000243.1:0-2068 GCA_964415135.1 uncultured Desulfurococcales archaeon
CATCATCTGGAATATAGATATGTCTGGTGAGGTTTATGAGTTTAGTTGAGGGTACCGTAGTAATAATGGATCTCGATAAATTCGAGGAGATGACTATTAGTATGGGTTGGGATCAGTACAAGCCCAATATAGTTACGGGTACTTTAACTCAACTTGTTGAATGGCTTGTAAGGAAGTGGTCTGCCTTTGTAGTCTATGGTCTTGATCCTAGGAGAGGAACGGAAGAAGTAGTGCTTGAAATACCTAATGTAAGGCCTGAGGAATTGAAAGATGATTTGGAGTATATTAGGGGGGAGATTAGTCGTCTTGGAGCTTCAATATCTATAGTTGCTGTTTATGGGTTCGTGGGATTAAAGGCTTGTAGAGATAGAAGGGAGGCGTATACAGCTACACCTACTAGGAGATTAGCTCTAAAGTTATTGAGGAAGGTTAAGGGGATGGGAGGTAATAGGGTATTAATATCCTAGAGGCTTAGCTATGTAGATATTATCCTTATTTCTCGTAATTCTTACATCAATTACATCGCCAACTTCAATTCTCCAAGCCTTAATAACTGTTATAACTCTTTTACGGTCCTTAGGAACGGCTAATTTTTCGCCTTTAAGCCAGCCATCCTCAATTACTTCAACTCTAAGCCTTTGTCCAACCCTATATATGATGGGTACTCTAGGAGCAGGATGCATCATGAACTCTTCACTTGTATAGATAAGCCTAAAGTTATGTTTGGCTTCAAGTTCCTTCAGTTTACTATAAAATTCTCTCCAAGACCATTCCCTTACTTTTGGAGGCTTCCTACCATACTTATGTTCAATATATTTTTGTATACCTATAGGAGGCCACCTTTTACCAGCACCAATACGTTTAACCCATTCAATAATCTTAGGTATCTCATTATCATTGTATCCTGGAACCCATAAGGGGGCAACATGGAGATCTATTTTAGTCTCCTTAGCAATATACTCTGCAAGTTCAATTATCTTATTGTTATTAAATTCTTTAACGCCATAGAGTTTAGATGCAATCGTGTTATCTAGTGCATCTAAGCTAAGGTTAATTCTGTCTAAGCCTGCTTCTTCGAGTTCCTTAACTAGTTCATAGGTTAAGGTATATCCTCTTGTTTGAAGAGCAACGCTTCTAATACCCTTAATATCCTTTAATCCCTGGACAAGTTCAATAAGTTTAGGATAAGTAGCTGGTTCACCAACACCATCAATTAATGCCTCAACGTCACTGCCCTTAATTTCAACTACTGCTTTAACCCATTCAAGAAGCCAATCTAAGTCAACAATGTATTCTGTCCGCCTATGCCTTGAATTAGGACCTGCATCAACACTACAAAATATGCAATTTAAGTGACATATTGTTGTAGCTCTAATTTGTATGACATTAGTACCCCTATCAATAACGCCAAAGGCTATATGACCTATAAGAGGTATATGTTCATCGACATAAACTGTTTTCCTCAAGAACCATCAATCCCTATACTATTCTTTTACCCTCTTAATTCTCCTATTAGGGTCAGATACTCCGACAACGTATAAGTATATCGTCCTAATCATACCACCTCTATCAGGTAATCTCTTAATACCTATTGGAATCCAATTTGGTATAGGGAAATCAATAGTTATAACTCTAGCATAGTCGTCTAGTTCACGTGAAAGCTTAGATGCAAGCACCTCATTAATACTCCTATACAAGTACATATAGACAACCGTAGCATCACTTAAATCAACATTAAAGAAGTCATCACATAGTACTTTAATCTTATCTAAAACCCCATACTCTCTAGCATTTGCCTCAATCACCACACACATTTTCTCATCAACTTCAACAGCAACACCACATGCACCAAATAACTTAGCAGCCAAGATAACTACCCTTCCATCACCACCACCAAGATCGTAAACTACGTCTCCTTCACCTACATTAGCGTATTTGAGTGCTTCAACTATTATTTCAATGGGCGTTGGAATCCATGGAGCAATACGCTTCTTCCTTTCCCCTAGCTCCATCAACCTCACTGTTAGAAAAATATAATTACTGAGTAATTATAAGTAGATGGAAGCAC
>CAYPZO010000244.1:0-2061 GCA_964415135.1 uncultured Desulfurococcales archaeon
TTATGACAGAACCACCAGTCATAGCATTCATACTTCTTTAATCTTTCTTGAGCTTCTTGTACGGTTTCTGCTGGAGGTACTATTACTCTTTCACCTACAAGTTCATTATTTGGCCAATTAGCTGGTATAGCTGCAGAGTACTTGTCGGCCACTTGGAGTGCTTTAACTATTCTAAGTATTTCATCAATATTTCTTCCAAGTTCTTGTGGATAATATAGTACTGCTCTTATTACTCCATTAGGATCTACTATGAATACTCCCCTAACCGTATGTGTAGCTGACTGTGCGTGTAGTAGTCCTAATTTCTTGGATACTTCTCCTCCTGGGTCAGCAATTATTGGGAATGGTACTTCAACACCTAGCTTCTCCTTAATCCATTCAATCCACTTTATATGGCTAAAGGTACTATCAACGCTTAAGCCTATTAATTCGACGTTAAGTTTCTTGAAGTCTTCATATCTCTTCGTAAAGGCTACGAATTCTGCTGTACATACTGGTGTAAAGTCTGCTGGATGACTAAATAATACAAACCACTTACCCTTGAAGTGGTCTGGTAGCTTTATCTTACCGTAATTCGTCATTACCTCTATTTCGGGGAACTTTTCTCCTATAGAGGGTATTTGAAGTACCATGCTTTATACCTCTAACCATCTGGTTCATATTATAATATAATCTAGCTAGTATTTATATTTTTCTTATATAAAATATTGTAATAAATTGGTTAGAATTTCTAACTATTATAACATATTCCATTGATTGAGAGAATATATGAGATTATAAGTTTCTTATGAGTAGTGTTGTGGTGAATATAGTGACTAGTAAGGAATCAAGAACAATAATTAATAAGTAGATAATACTATTTCCAGGAATCCCCATTGATTGGAAAAGTTATTGTAATAGTATGCTTCCATACTTAGAAAAGGATGTGAGCTATGGTGACTTACTCCTTGTTATGAGGAGAATCAGATAAGGCTGAATTCTTCATCCCTTAGGTTTGGTCTGGGCCGCCTGAGGTCATCACGTATTTTTATCTACGTTATTGTGTGTATTATTTCTTCTTCTACATGAGGATGAGGTAGTATTATTATTGCTATGTTTTCTTTTTCTCCTCCTATTCCTAGTAGTATTGGTATTTCATGTTCTTCGTTATTTACTGTTATTTTTCCTATGTATATTTTTATCTGGTTATAGCCAGCTGATTTTAGTAGTCTTATTCCATTAGCTATGTCTTCTATCTTTAGTGTTGTTCTTGTGTCTTCGCTTTCTATGCCTACATTCTTGACTGTTATTTCTATTCTATGTACTGCTTTAGCTTTTGTAAGTGATAGTAGGTTTACTATGTTTTGTGATCCCATTGTTAATGCTATTCTATTATCATATGTTATTATTGGTATAGAGTTTCCATGATTGTCTTCAAGGATTTCTACTATTGTTTCCTTTTTATAGCAGACTATGTGACCGGAATCCGGGTCTATTGCTCCGTGTAAGTCGCTAAATAACTCCTCAATTACGTATGGTATTTTGAATGACTTATCCTTGTTTATTTTAAGCATTTTTGTTTCATCCTCAACGGGTTTATATGGAGTAGGTTTTTATTTGCTTTTGTGGTTATGGTGTTTTGGTGATGTTATTTTGAGGATTTTGCATGTTTCTGATATTCATTGCTCGTATGCTTATGTTAGGAGGATTGTTGAGAAGGTTAAGGAATTTGATGTTGATGTTATTGCTATTACTGGTGATTTTGAGTGTAATCATAATCTTGTTGAGTATTTCCTTGAATCTGGCGTTAGAGTTTTTGCTATTTCTGGTAATATGGATGATCATTATATTGTTAGGTTGTTGAGAGATTTGGGTATTAGTGTTGAGTCTAGGTATGTTGAGTTTGATGGTTATGTTTTTATGGGTATTAGTGGTGTTGAGGTTTATACTTCTCTTAGCAAGGTTAAGGAGTTTTTGAGTAGGTTTGCTGGTAAGTCTATTGTATTGTCTCATCATCCTCCTAGAGCTTCGAGAATTGATATTTCGTGGTCTGGTGTTCATGCAGGATTACCTGATTTTACA
>CAYPZO010000245.1:0-2043 GCA_964415135.1 uncultured Desulfurococcales archaeon
TTATTAGGACAAGCTATAGGCCTGGTCAGAGAGGTGTAAAGAAGATTTGTAAAACCGATATACGGGAGGTTAGGCTAATACTTACGCCCGTTGAATAGCGGCTTTAAGTAAGCCTATAAATGGAGGAGAGGGTCTTAGGGGTCTACTCTTAAATTCGGGATGTGCTTGACATCCAATAAAGAATGGATGATGCCTATACTCTATGAACTCAACTATATCTGACTTTAATAGACATACTCCTGAGATTCTTATCCCCCCGCTCTCTAGCACGTCTATGTATTGGGGGTTGACTTCATAGCGATGTCTATGTCTTTCAAATATTACGTCTTTATATCCATATAGCTTATGAGTTAAGGTTCCCTTAATTAGTTTAATTGGTTGTGCTCCAAGTCTCATGGTTCCTCCAAGTATTTTAATGTATTTTTGATCTTCAAGTAACGTTATTACAGGATGAGGCGTTGCTGGGTCTACTTCTGTTGTTGAAGCCCCCTTTAGTCCTATTACGTTATTCGCTATTTCTACTATTGCTAATTGCATTCCATAGCATATTCCGAGGAATGGTATCTTGTTTTCACGTGCATACCTTATTGCTTTTATTTTCCCTTTAGCTCCTCTTTTACCGAATCCTGGTAGTACTATAACTCCGTGAACATCGCTTAGTGTTTCATTTATTTTGACTTTACCTTTCTCGACATCTGTAGCTTCAATCCATTTTAGGACTGGTTTTGCTCCTAGTTGGGCTCCTGCGTGTTTAAGTGCTTCAATAATGCTTATGTAGCTATCCTTGAGCTTAGTGTATTTTCCTACCATTCCTATCTTTACTTTAGTAGACGCATTTCTCAATTTTTCAATAAATTCCTTCCATGCAGTTAGGTCCGGTTTTCTTTCTTCAAGCTTTAATCTCTTTGTTATGAACTTTCCCATTCCTTGAGATTCCAATATTAATGGTACCTCATATATTATGTCTACATCATAACTTGTAAAGACGGCTTCTAATGGAACGTTTGAATAGAGAGCTATTTTCCTCTTTGCCTCAGGTTCTAGCATTACCCTACATCTAGCTACTATGGCGTCTGGTTGGATACCTATTCTCCGTAACTCCTTAACACTATGTTGTACGGGTTTAGTTTTTTGTTCTCCAGTAGCTCTAAGTATTGGTACTAATGCTACATGAATGAACATTGTATTGTCAAATCCTTCTTCGAGTCTCATTTGTCTTATAGCTTCAAGGAATGGTAGTCCTTCTATATCTCCAACAGTGCCACCTACTTCGACTAGCACTATATCTGCCTGGCTTTCCCTAGCAACTTCTCTAATGCGTCTTTTGATTTCATCAGTGATGTGTGGTATTATTTGTACACAGCTTCCGAGGAATTCTCCTTTTCTCTCTTTTTCAATTACTGAAAGGTATATTTGTCCTGTGGTGATGTTGTTTTTTCTTGATAAGTTTGTGTCTAAAAATCGCTCATAATGTCCAAGGTCTAGGTCTGTTTCACCACCATCTTCAGTTACGAATACTTCTCCATGCATGTATGGATTCATAGTTCCTGCATCAACGTTTAAGTATGGGTCTATCTTTATTGCTGTTACACTATAACCTCTACTTTTGAGTAATAAGCCTATTGATGCCGTAACTATTCCTTTACCAACACTTGATAATACTCCTCCTGTCACGAATATGTACTTTACCATACTACTTCACGCGTTCATCAATGATATAAATTTCTCTCACCTTAAAAGTTCTATAGCAGGAGAGGAGAAGGTTGAAGATAGATTTTAGTAAACCCATGCTTCAAGTAGCTTTAGATGTAGTAGATCTTGAGGAGGCTTTAAGGATAGCTGAAGAAGTCTATAGTGTTGGAGTCGACATTATTGAGATAGGTACACCATTAATTAAAAATGTAGGATTGAAGAGCGTAAAGGTATTTAAAAAGAAGTTTCCTGATGCATTAATTTTAACCGATATGAAGACCGTTGATGCGAGTGCTTTAGAAGTTCGTATGGCAGCTAACGCTGGGGCCAATATAACGACCATAATGGGGT
>CAYPZO010000246.1:0-2038 GCA_964415135.1 uncultured Desulfurococcales archaeon
GTTAGTGGTATTTCTTTTGCAATTCCTTTTCTGTACCAGCAGTGCTTACATCTACCGCTTAGGAATGACTGGCTTACTCCACATGCCTTACAGATTGGTGGTGGTGCTATTGGTTTCTCTGGGTGTAGTGCTACAATGTAAGTGTTAATTGTTGCTGTTACTGGCTCACTTGTTAGTAGGCATGGGAAGTCAGCTAGTCTCATGAGTGCTGAGAATCTTACTGTAATTGCACATCCTGGGTAGGTGTATCTCTGTGGGTTCATTAGTATTTCGTTCCTCTTAATTGGTGTTAGATCCACCTTAACACCGGCAGCATAGCCTCCAGTACCGTATGGCTTTGGCTTAATTATCTTAGCTCCTCTTGCTAGTAAGTCCATGAAGTCTACGTTATGTAGTTCAGCTGCTACTCCTCTTGTTGGATACTTTAGTACGTAGTTGCTGAATCTCTTGGTTAGTAGGTCGAATACCATGTCTGCTGTGAATCCATCTAGTTCTAGTATGAATGCTGTAGCTGCTGCTGTTGAGCCTCCAGCTACAGCTAGTACGTGGTATTCATTCTTTAGCTTGCCCTCACCTAATGCCTTTGTTAGTGTTGAGTCCATTACGTCGGTTACTGCCTCCATTATTGCCATTACTACATCGTCCTTAGCCATATTGAACATGCTCTGAGCAATGTGATGTCCTACGTCACCAACACAGTAAGCGGGTACTACTGTTAGGTTAGCTGGATGTACTCCTACATCAAAGGCTGCTTTTACATAGCCTTTAATTCTCTCCTTATACTTCTTCATGTACTCTCCAGGGTCGAAGCTTCTATGGCCTAGCTCCTTCATGTACTCCTCCTGTAGCTTTACGGGCTCCAACCACATCTTCTTTAATGTCTCGATTTCAGCTGTTACTGCTTCTTCTAGTGTCTTACCTGCTTCAACTGCTGCAATGAATCGTGCTCCAAATCCATAGCTTGTATTCATACCCCAGCTCTTAGCAGCTAGTATTGTCTCCTTATGCTCCTTTGGTATGTCTAGCTTCTCAAGTATTGCAGCATGTATTCCTGGCATTCCACCTACTGAGAAGGCGAAGTCGACAACACATGTGGGTCCATAGTATCCTGCATACTTTCTTAAGAGCTCCTTACCAATGAATGCCCTGTTCTTCTCTATGGCTTCTACAAACTTTTCAACTGATTCTTTAAACTTAGGATCAAGTTCATATAATATTTCCAGTATTACGGGCGTCTGATAATGCTCTACGAATGGGTCGTCTTCCGGCCTAATTGTCTTATCAACAGCAATTTCATTTAATATCTCGTAGTGAGCAACTACGCTTGCTACATGTAGATCAATGACTTCCTTCTTCATTTCACCTACAGGTGCCATTTTCTTAACAGCTTCTACGTAAGGAGCTGCGTCAGGTATTACGAATTTTCCTCCACGTCTTTCCTTTATAACAGATATATCAGCTCTTTGTACAGCAATTGCATCTTCAACTATTTTTCTTAAAACTTCTTGAGTAGACATAATTATTACCCTGAACCCTGATAGCTGTGATAACTATGTATAGAGTTACTAATAAGTTTTGTAAGGTATTCATTATACCTAATTTGAACTGTTTACATACATTCGTTTATTTCAATAGTGAATAAAGTAAAAATTAAACGTTAGAATAATTCAGCATAGTATTACTCAATATCAGCGTGCAGTAATAGTAGCGTTGAATAATAATATGCTTAGTTTGTCATTTAGCTCTTGATGTAAAAACAAAAATTGCATCTTAGGAGCATAATATATATTTAGGGGATATTTTTGGTAAAGAGTAATATGTGGCCAACCATAGTGCCTTTGCCCGTCGACCTTGAAGCTCGGAAAAGAATGCTTCTCTCGATATTTTCATCACCAATAACACTTGAAGTCCTTGAAACTATTCCTATTGATAAAGAAATTTTACAGCGCGACTTGATTAATAGGTTGAGTAGTCATTCTAATAGAACTGTGATAAAGTCCCTTAAGATTCTCAAGAAGTATGGATTAATACGTGAAAA
>CAYPZO010000247.1:0-2034 GCA_964415135.1 uncultured Desulfurococcales archaeon
GGGATTAGAAGAGGAGTTATCGAACTCCGGCTGAAGCATCTCATGCAGACCCTAACTATGCTAAGTATGTTAACGCTTGTGGCGCTACTTGTAGCCTCGAAGGCAGGTCTACTGGAGAAGAATCCTCTCATAGCGGTCAAGGTGGTTGGCCTACAAGCGTTGATGTTAGCGCTGTTACTCGGACTTGTCGAGGTGGTTGATAGGGCTATGAAGGTAAGCTATAGGGCCCACTCGGCTGTAGCTTTCATATCGGCTACCAAAAACCAAAGTATAGCGGCGGCAATAGCGGTAATGGCTTTGGGGCCCAGAGCAGCCATAGTCCCAGCACTAGTGCCGGTGATTCAAGCACCGGTTGCGATAGCTTATCTGCACCGGCTAATCAGGAGATGTCAACGAGGAGATAAAGAAACCAGTATTGAGGGTTTAAAGGGTAAGACTGGAGATTTTCGAAAAGAAGGGGTAAGATTATTGTCTGTTCAAAGATCCCTATGTATCTTGAAGTCTTAAAATGGTATACTGGCAACGTAGACTATATCATCGAGAAGCTTAAGAGATAGCCCGCCGACACAAACCAGGAGATATTCAACGACTACTCACAAATGGCTAAGAGGCTAAGATTCCTAGATACCCTAGAAGTGAGCCTAGGAGTTGGTGGCTTGACCTCGTAGATAACAAGTATATTCGTGTTCTTGAGTGACAGGGCGATGCTTAGAGGTGTAGGGTGAAGTAGGCTAAAGAAGACTTATAAAGACTGCTGTACAGCCGATGGCAAGGTTTATATAAATGGTGGGCCCGCCGGGATTTGAACCAGGGATCTCCGGCTCCGAAGGCCGGCCCTTATAAACGAATGTCCTAAGAGCTGATATTAATCTGGGACAGATCCGATAAAAATTCATACCCATTACCTAGTATAAGGGACAATAGCTCTAGAAGCAATAGTAAGATGCGACTTTACATGGTTTAGAAGATCGGGTAGGGGGTTGGTTTTAAGCTTAAACTGTAGTTTGATTAATCTTTGATAGTAAGGCGTTATAATCGTTTATGTCATGGATGTAATATGCTTCTATTCCATACCTTCTTGCATTATTAACCATTACTCTATCAGCACTCACCAGTATAGCGGATATAATACTGGCTGTAGCTATGTAGAATGCATCTATAGCTCTACAAGCAGTTGATAATGCAATATCTAAGAGCAAATCGTACTCGATTTCGTCAATTACGATGACCTTATCCATTATCTCATTGTATAGTTTTTCGGCTATAGTTCTAGGTTTTCTCCTAACCAGTTGCGAAGCAAGCTCTATGCCAAATACTTGGGGCTCAAAAATGCTAAAGCTTTTTTCATCAATGAGCTTAAATAAGCTACGTGCTCTATTACTACGGCTCTCATCGTAAATGAAGAGTCTGTCGATGAAAACCGAGATATCAACCACTAAACTCATTGGCCTAAGCTACCTCCTTTCCTTAAGAAACTCCTCTAAAACATCCTCTTCTACTTTCTCAGAATACTTGTCAAGCACTTCGCTAATACCCTTAGACACACTAATCCTCTTAGACCCAAATAGCTTCTTTACAGCATCCTTGGATAGACGAAGTCTCACAACACCGCTAGGCATAGGTCTCTACCATATAATATTATAGCTTATAAAGTCTCTTAACTTTTCTCAACACTATAGATATATCTATTCAGACAAAACAAAGCCTACAAGAAATAAACACTAAGAATTTTAAAAATAACCATACTCTGTGTCGCTGAAACCACTACTGTAACGATCATAAAATCATAATGGTAGACCTGCCGGGATTTGAACCAGGGATCTCCGGCTCCCATTAAACAATATTGAGCTAGGACAGACCTGATAAGAATTCATACCCATTACCTAGTATATGGGACAATTGGTTTTACAGCTATAACGAAATTTCTCAACTTAAGTAATGGAGTAGTTGTGGTTAATGGCTTCATTAGAGCATAACGCCTTGTAGAGGATGGGGTATAGGCTAGGGCTCGTGTCAGGCATATTATCATAGGGG
>CAYPZO010000248.1:0-2026 GCA_964415135.1 uncultured Desulfurococcales archaeon
CTTTTAATATTTTAGATTTACCTGGTATCCTTTGTATTAGTTCATTAATATCTATACTTTCCATCACTAGTTTATGTTCCTCCTTCTTACACTTATTTATCCAGAGATTTACGAGTTTTCTTGCAAGTTGTGGTGGATCTATTTCATTGGGTGCTAGTACTGCATAACATGTAGCTTGCTTAGATACAAGGTCTTCAGGGCCGACTATTATCTTATAGCCTTCTCCGTATACCTTAACTCCTATCGTTAATTTGAGCTCTACGTTCTTTACGTAATTTCTTTTACCATAAATCATGAATGCTCCTCTAGCTAAATACTCACCTGAAGGCGGGGTCTTAGATACTTGTGAACCCTTTACCCAAAATACATCTATAGTGGCTAATCCCTCCTTCCACGCTCTACTGTATGTAGCTGCAATTAATGCTGCATCCTCTATATCCTTCATCGCTGGCTCCCTGCTCATAGTCTTCAATACAACTGCTGGTGCTCCATGTATATTTGCATGTATAAATATGTCGTTTTCATCAAGGTATTTTCTTACTATGGATTCATTTTGTTGTGCGTTTCTTCCCCCTATAGCGAGAAATCCATTAGTAGTTATAATCCAATGATATTTCTCAAACCATTCCTTTTTTCTAACTTTTAATTCGGCTTTCTTCTTTGCCTTAATACCTTCCTCTCTTAGCTTTCTGATTTTCTCTTTCATTTCCTTAATTGCGTCTTCTATTTTACTTATTTTCTTCTCTAACTCCCTTACTTCTTGTTGCACCTTTACTATGTTTTCATTAAGAGTTCTTCTTATATCAAACCCCACTTCTATGTCATTAACTTTTATCTTGACTATGCCTCTATTTTTATTAATTCCTATTACCTCATGAAACTTCTTTAATCCATTCCATCTACTTTCTCTGAAGCTTTCTAGTATGTTGTTCCATAGTTTTTCTATTGTATTATAGTTTTCATATATTTTTTGCAATGTAAGTCTCTTATTGGTTAACTCTTCAATACATTTATTTAATGATTCTTTCTGTTTTTCAATGCTTTTTTCAAGTTTCTTAATTTCTTCTTCTAACATTTTTAATTCTTTTTCAACTATTTCCTTCTTCAATACATTTATGAAATATTCATCTAGTGCTTCATTGAATTTATTATACTCTTTAACTTCTATATCTTTACTTATACTCGTTGGTTTGAAGGGTAGGACCGTAATGGGTGTTCCAGATTGTATTATATGGCATGGTTTTTCCTTTAAATGTATTATTTCACTAATGAATTTTTTAGTGAAGTTAAATAATTTACGATATTCATCAATAGGTAATTCAGAGGGTTTTACGTTCTTGTTTATGTTAAGTCTATGGAGTATTTCCTCTGCTACCTCGCCTGGTAATCCAATATACCTTATTAAGCCTCTTACAATGTCTACTCCCTTGTTAACTAAGGATATGAAGTCCTCTATCGATAGCCTAAGTATATTAGCTGAGAGAGGTGGAGGTTTATATTTCCTTCCTACTTGTATTACCCTATCTTTTAACTCCATGTATTTTGAGGCTATGAGTATTGCCCCTTCCTCATCTAGTAGTGCAAGTATTCCTCTTGGTATGAGTTCAACTACTAGCTTATAATGTTCATTGGATTTAACAACCTCAATGATTATTATTCTGTCTAATTCTAATTGATGAATGTCCTTTATTATTCCTCCTCGTAAGTGTTTTCTAAGCTTAGCTACTATTGGAGGTATAGTCTTATATTTGTGTTCCTTAATGTACTTGGTTAAATGTATTCTTCGTGATGGTTCTACTAGTAAGTTTACTTTTCCCCCTGCAGTAGGTCCTTGTATTTTAAATATGTATATGCTTTCATTGAGACGATAAATGTTAATTATCCTACTCCCTCGTATAGTTTCTCGGGTCTCTGATATCCATGCAGCAACGTCGATGTTGGTCATTGATGTTTTTGGTTTACGCATATATGTATTCCCTGGTGGTAAAGTAATGCCATTACGGTTTAAACGCTTAGTTGGAGAACT
>CAYPZO010000249.1:0-2021 GCA_964415135.1 uncultured Desulfurococcales archaeon
CCACCTGTAGCATAAATTGTTGCACCTAAGAGAAGAGATTCAAAATCCTCTCTACACTTAAGTTTAGCCACCATGCACCCTACCACCAAGTATCTAGATGATATGGTGTAGAGTAAATAATTATCTTAGCCTAAATGCTTAAAGAACAAGTTAGAGTATAAGTGGATTCTCTCCTTTATCCTCTAGGTAACTGTAGATCTCAACATTATTTTTCGTTGCAATTTCCTTAGCTTTATGCCCTACAAAGCCTGCGACAATTACTAGTTTAGGCTTAACCCCAGTAACCTTATGGTAAAGTTCACCTATTTTTACTAGCTCAATTACATCTCCAGGATCAAACATTATCCTCTATGATTAAATCAACTTCAACTATAGAGGGATAGCCGTAAACAAGGCCATCCCTATCAAAATATGTCCACCTAGATGCTTTAGCACCAAAATATTTCTCGAGAAAACCAGACATAGCCTCCCTAAATGTTTCCTCGGCTAGAGCACCAAACCTATGAGCTATAGTAACTACAGCTCTAGATAACTGCTCTACTCTCTCCTCAAGCTTTGCAAATCTTTCTTCAAGCCTTACTATTCTCTCTTCTAACTTTTGCTACCTCTCCTCTAATTTAACCATCCTTTCCTCTACACGCGTAATTCTCTCCTCAAGACGAAGATGTCCTTCCTCTAGTTTAGTTATCCTATCAAGTACCTCCTTGAAGCCCAATAAACCCATTAACGCATTGCGAAACTCCCTATCATACTCAATAGCCCTAAGTATTTTCTCCTTTTCTCCTCCTTACTCAACATATCAAGGCTCACCGCCTAACACCTTCCCTCGCTCAATGAATTAATATTTTAGTTAAGGGTATTAAACCATTAATATACCTAATTCTGAATGGAGAATATGAATATAGATTCCAATAGGGAGAAATAACATTTACACCAATTCTTCTTCATTCTAAAGTATGTATCCGTTGATTTTTCTCGTTACATCTACTGCCAACGGCTTCTTCCAAGGATTAACCTTCATCATAAAGTCAATATTACTTCTTAGTTCCTTGCTTTCTACAAGGCCTGCAATATCCCTGCCTCTATCCTTAACCATAAGAGTTCTTCTATCTTCAATAACATCCTTACAGCTTTCTGAAGCCTTAAATACAGTCTATACAAAATAATCTAATCACTGGGATATTCTTTCTCCGCAAAGATTCACGCTTTTCCACGTACTTTCTAATTACCGTTTTTGCTTTTCTTATTTCTTATTTTTGTTTCACGTAAATTCGGCTAGGGTATAATATAATAGAAGTCATTCCTTTAGTTCAATTTGGGGGTCTACTTTGGTGAGTGATGTTTATATTTGGCTTGAGGATCTTAGTAATCCTGATACCTTAAGGTTTATTGAGGAGCATAATAAGAGGTTTAGAGATTTCATGGGTGACTTGCCTAATATGTTTATTGATAGGGTTAAGAGGTATTATGGTTTGTCCTTCATCATTGAGGTTAAAGCTACCGAGGAAGGAGTATATGCTATTGTTCGTGAATTGAATGCTTATAGTACTAAGCTGATTCGTTGGGATGGAGAGACCGTTGATGTTGTTGGGTCAAGGGATTTGGAGAGAATGTTATTATTGGTGCTATTTATCCTTCAGTTAAAGGTGATGTTGTTGGCTTCTTTTACACAATAGCTGGTAGTGATGAGGGTTTTCTCAGGATAATAGACCCTGAGTCGAAGAAAGTTCTTGACGAATTAAGGGGTAGTGTTGGTAATGTTGTTTGGATTGATGAATACAGATATTATTATGCTAGGTTTTATCGTAGCGGTAGAACACCTGACGGCGTGGAGGTTCCTACTGGGAGAGTATTTTTGCGCAAAATAGATGGTTTTGAGGAAATAGTATTTGGTGAAGGTATCGATACCAATTATATGATTTGGATCAATGAGCCTTGGCGTCTAGACCGTGTTTTTGTTATTATTCAGTATGGTTGGGTAAAGTCGAAGGTTTATGGCGGTTTTAGGAATGATCCTTCTA
>CAYPZO010000250.1:0-2002 GCA_964415135.1 uncultured Desulfurococcales archaeon
GTTATTGTTAGTATTAGGAGCATCGTAAAGTCTACTAATGGGTTTAATAGCGAATTATAACCGTAAATGTAGTTTATTAGATCCGCGAAGTAAGTTAGTGGTGAAATATATGCCAATGGCCTTATATAGTATGGTAGTTTTTGAATGGGTATGAATATGCCACTTATGAATATTAATGGAAATCTAACAATACTTGATAGTAAAACAGCATCTGCAGGTACATCAGAGGGTATTGCTGAAAATAGGAGTCCCATGAAGGAATAGCATAGTGAAGCTACTGGTATTCCTAAGGCTAGTAGTACTATGTCATGTGGTATAGCGTTAAGTAGTAAACCTATGGTTACGAGTATAAGTGATATAAAGATGCCGAAGAATGTTGAAGCCAATGCAGTACCGAATAGTATAGTGTATATGGTGACGGGTCTACTTAGCATCATTTCAAGGGTCTTTTGCCTAGTCTCCCAAGGCATTACTATAGGCGTAATGGATGATGCTGTGAAGAAGGCTGATATCGCAATAAGTGATAATAGTCCTCTCGTAAATGGGAGTTTAGCTCCAATCATAAATGCTAGCCATAAAAATAATGGCATTAAAAGACCCATAACTATTGTGGGTCCTTTAAAATAATACAATTTCATGTCCTTAATACACAAAACCATAACCCTCCTTAAGCTGCTACTTAAGCCCTGAACCATAGCCTAAGCACCTCTAACTAGCCTTACAAATACGTCTTCAAGGCTTAATCCTGAAGCCTTTAGCTCTTTAATCCTTAATTTATTGTATTTAATCATTGTAGTGATCTTATCTAGGACTTCATTTAGAACTTCAGTTTTACAAGTTATTATCAAGCGTCTTCCTTGAATTACCACGTCAAGTCCCTCAAGACATCCCTTAAGGTCTCTTTCATTAACTTCTCTATCAAAACATATTGAGATACGAGTATACATACCAAATTTTATCTTTAATTCCTCAGGAGTACCAGAAGCAATAATTTTACCTTTCTTCATTATTGCAACTCTATCGCATAGCAAGCCCGCTTCATCAATGTTATGTGTTGTTAATATTATAGTCTTACCCTGCTTCTTCAGCTCTAGGAGCATATTCCTTATAATTCTAGCACTAAGTATGTCTAAACCCGAAGTTGGTTCATCTAGGAAAAGTATATCAGGATCGCTTATGAGGGCCATAGCTAGTAGGAGTCGTCTCCTCATACCCTTAGATAGCGTCTTTACCTTTCTATCACGAACATCGTATATTTCAAGGGTTTTTAGTAGATCTATTGCTCTCCTTAACTTTACATCTTTTGGTAAACAGTATATTCCTCCAATTAGCATTAAGTTATCCCATACAGTTAAATCTACATATGGATTTGAAATTTCGGGAACAACGCCTATAAGGCTTCGAGCTTTAATGGGTTCTCTATGAACATTATAACCCATAATGTAGGCTTCGCCTTTATCAGGTGTCAATACACCAATAGTCATGCGTATAGTAGTTGTTTTACCAGCACCGTTGGGGCCTAAGATACCATAAATTTCTCCCTTTCTAACACTAAATGATACTCCATTAACAGCTACTATGCGTCCAAACCTCTTCATAAGGTCATATGCTTCAACAACCTTCATGGACTCACATCACCAATGCCTATCAACTATATTTATAAGGAAAACACTTAAGAATTAATATACTAAATACGATGAGCCTAAAATCATAAAACATAGTAATGATTTAATATCAACAACTATAGCTAACAAGGAATTACTCTACAACGGTAATAAAGTGATGTAATAAATAAATTAACTAATAAGCATCCTCTTAGAACCTCCTTACAAAGGGGAAGTAAAAGCTGTATCTATAATCAAGAGATCAAAGCTAACCACCAGTCAAGCCGAGCAATGGATTAGTCTTAGATAGAGATATCATTAGGGCAATAGACAACAGGTTAAAGTACATATCTCTAGATATAAGTCCGTGACGTTAGTCTTGACCGAGCCCCATAAGA
>CAYPZO010000251.1:0-1980 GCA_964415135.1 uncultured Desulfurococcales archaeon
TCACCTTGGTTATCCCGTTAGGATAGTTAGTAGTATAGGTATGGATTATCCCATGAAGTTTCTGGAGAAGTTAAAGAACTTGGGTATTGATTTGAGAATAAAAATTGTTCAGAGAATGACGACGACATTTAAGTTGATATATGAAGGTGATAAGAGGAAGGTGATATTATTGGAATCGGGTCCTGAAATACCCTATGAATTAATAGAAGATATTGATGAGAAGTTTATTGCGTTAGTTAGTCCTGTGTATAAAGAGGTAAGCTTGGACTTCATTAAGAAGTTAAAGAAGAAGACAATACTTTTAGGGATAGATTTCCAAGGGTTTGTAAGAAAGGCTAGAAGCGATGGAGTAGTAGAATATACATGGGACGATGTATGCGATGAAGTTAGTAGATATGCAGACTTCATACACATTGAGGAAAGTGAAGCTCAAGGATTAAATACTAATTCATTAAGAATAGCATTGTATCTAACTGATAGATGTAAATGCCCTGTTAGCGTTACTATGGGTGAAAGAGGAAGTTACCTAGCTTTCCTTGATGAAGTCTACTACGTACCCGTACCAAGAGTTTATTCAGGCAACCCTACTGGTGTAGGCGACATATTTACTGCAATATTCCTACTTAGATATTATGAAACAGATGATTTCATTGAAGCAAGTAAATGGGCTACAATTGCAGCAGGATTAAAGGTTTTAAGAAGTTACAGTGGTAACTGGTTTTCGCGTAGCGAGGTTGAATTACTCTCTGGAAACGTAACAGTTGAAAGAGTACTTATTTAATATTCATAGAATTTCTGATATCTGGTTAACGATGCTCTTTGCTTCTCCAATTAATTCTGAGATACTATATTCTCTCCAGTTCGCTAATCTACCATATAGAAATACGTGGTGGTTACTTAACTCATTCTTCAGTTTAGTTAAGTAGTCACCACTAATATCCTTAGGATTTATACAAGCGTACTTTACGTTAAAGACTCTTTCCACTACTATGTCCTTTATACTAGGTATTATTCCTCTACGCTTTAATTGGCTTTCAACTTGTTCTAGGAATCCTGCTCTTAATGGACGTTCTTCGCTATAACTTATAATTGATGTCATTGTAAAATGATTTTCGGGTACTATAAGTTTAGTAACTTTGCTCATTACGATCATTGTATGTGGTAGCATGCCCGTACCTCCATGGTAAGCTAAGGTCCATCCAGGATCCTTACCCTTTACTCCAAGGCTTATTGAGATCATGTGACTATACTTTACACCTTCGTTGAGAGGAGTTAGGTTTAGAGCTTCTAGGTCTATCATTCTTATGAAGTCCACTAAGGGTATTGTTGATATAAGGATATCATAACCTGTTTTTGACTTGCGAGCTAGCTTAAGCAGTTTACTATTTAGGTCTATGTACTTTAATCGAAGAGGTATATGTCCGTATTTTAGGTTCATAGTAAATCTATGAAGTATTTCATACCATCCATTTTTGGGATAGAGTAACTTGCCCCTCCATTTTAGTGGCCAGGGCTTTTCAATGTTTTCGCTTACTCTTCTAGCCCATGCCTTATTTAAGAGAGGACCAGGCTTTAGTATCGTCGGCTCTAAGTCTACATCTATGGTCTCAAATTCTCCCACTATATTACTTAGTTTATTGACATCATCTTTACTCCATAAGAAGAAGGGGACTTTATCTATTATGAAGGAGTCGGCTTTAAAGCTAGAGATAGTCCCTCCAAGTATCATGGAATCTATTATAGAGGGTTTAGAACCATACTCGTTTAATAGCTTAGTTATAATTAGTGATTGAAAACCTCCACCTACTATTAATATATGTTTCAACTGTAGTCCCAAAATGTAATTACTATATTAGATATTTAAGCTTCATGTAGCTTCAATTACTTCTTCCTTTCCTTTTCTGGATTTCTTCCTTAGAGCTATTGCTATAAGGAGGCTTTCAAGTTCTTCGGGGTCAGGTACTGTTGATGTAAAGTAGA
>CAYPZO010000252.1:0-1970 GCA_964415135.1 uncultured Desulfurococcales archaeon
GTAATCCCAGAACCCATAGCATTCACGCTACTTTCAATTCTATTTATTAGATTCCCTGAAGCAAAGAGAATTCAGGAGAGTGGGAGAGTGGGCAACAGCCTTTCAATTCTATTTATTAGATTCTGATGTTTCAATTCTTTTACTTATGTAGCACCTACTACTTCTCTTTCAATTCTATTTATTAGATTCATGGCTCTTAGACTGCTTTTTGAGAAATCAAGACCACATTGGCTTTCAATTCTATTTATTAGATTCATCCTTGGAGCAGATAAAATCGTAATTGACTTTGGAGACAAGGCTTTCAATTCTATTTATTAGATTCAAACAAACTTGGAATAAAAATAGATGAAAGGAGATACCATGAAGTAACTTTCAATTCTATTTATTAGATTCTGTGTCTTGAGTTTTATGGTTGATGATTTTAATATGTTCATTTCTTTTACATGATAATTTAAATGAGCTAAGTTATTTAAACCTTTCTCTCTTATAGAGCCTAGTAATACTCCTTAGTGATGTACTTGGAGTTATATTTTGTACATGAGATGTGTGTCACCTTGGGTTATGGTGATGTTTTATTTATCCCACCAAGTACCCTTCAATGAGAATGATATTATAGGTTATGTGGCGAAATGTTTAAAAAGGGTATATAAGTCATCACCATAGCCTATGGTGACGCTTCAAGTAATACCATTATTGTATTGAATTGACTATACTAAACAATAATGTCTTATAAATTGTTTCCTTTATTGTTTTTGTTGTTTGTGTAATTGTGGTGTTATTATTTGTGTCCATTTTGTCGGGTAGAGTCCTGCTTTTCTTCCTTTTTGTATTATTAGTAGTTTTCTTAGTCTTGTTAATGTGTTTCTTATTGTTCTTGGTGATTTTCTTTGCTTGGTTGCTAGTTCTTCTATTGTTATTCCCGGGTTCATTACTATTTCTCTTAATATGTTTTGTTCTTCGATTGTTAATGGTTTTTCTAGGTACTCGAATAGTTCTTTTGGTATTTTTACTTCATTTACTTCTCCTGCTTCTGGTTGTATGTATATGTCTGCTTTAACTTTCATTATTAGGAGTGCTGTTAGTACTAGTATTCCTATTGCCCTCATACCCCCACTTAAATCCACTATGAATGGTTCTTGTTTATCTCCTAGAGCTTCTATTATTATTTTTAGTGCTTCAGGTGTTGATTCCAATGGCACTTCTATTAATTTTGGATACCTTAGTCTAACGCTTCTAGTGTACCCAATTAGTCCCTCATATGCTCTTTTAACTGCTCCTTGAGCTGGTTTTGCGGTGAATACTAGGATTTCATCATCTATTGTTGCACTGCTTTGATGTAATCTTCTAACTATGTGGTCCTCATGAAATCCTAGAGTGAATATGAATGTTGTCATATTCCTTCACCTATGAATAACATGTATTGTCTTAGCCTATAAAGAGTATTATCTCTAGGCTTAAATTAAAGTACATGAACATATTATCTCCTCTTACCATAACTCTTACTGGAGAGTCTTGAAGCAAAAAGAGTTTAAGCTTAAGTATGGTAGGTGGATCCTCAAGAAAAAAGGTAAAGAGGAACCATACTTAAGTATAGGTAGGTGGATTCTCCTCAACGTAGAGGCAAAGGAAAAGAAGGTTGTTAGGAGTTAAGTTATGGTTGTACATGTTAAGCTTAAAGTAAAGCCTATGGGTAGCAACATTGTTAGGGAGTATGTAGTCTTAGTTAATGGTGGTGCTCATAGCCCAGAACCCGTCCTCGTAGTTGATGAGAATATTGCTAGAGAATTAGGGTTTATGGGTGGTGAAGTTGTTGAGGCTTCAGTCGCAGATTCTAAAAGAAAAGTCTACCTAATTAGGAATGCTGTTGAACTAGTACTCGTAGATAATGGAGAGGAGCTCTCAAAGATAAAAGCACACTTAGTGATACATCCTGGGTTAGAAGAACCACTAATAACAGATACTACAATAGA
>CAYPZO010000253.1:0-1962 GCA_964415135.1 uncultured Desulfurococcales archaeon
AACTGCTTTTCTTGCAAGTTTTACGAGGAATACTCCTTCTTCAAATGTTATTTCCTTGGGATGAACGTATTCTTTGTTCAATTCTTTGGACATTCCTTTCAAGCCTCTTTCTAACTCTATCTAATATTTCCTCAATTTTAATCCAATGTCTTCCCCTCCAATATACTTTACCGCATTTAGGGCACTTCCAGAAGTCATAGTATCTTTCATAAACGGGCTTAGGTACTTCATTTGCTATTTGATCCTTATTTACTTTAACTAATGGTGCATTACATATGGGACATCGCGTCTTATCACATAGAATGTATAGTCTTATTCCATGTTTTTTAGCAACAATATATAGTCTATCTTCAATGTTGTCAGATGATATGAGTGTACTCTTTAATTTCTTCTTTAAGGCTCTTGCGTGTAATCCTCTGTCTCTAGTTAGTATTATTCTATTATCTTTTTCAGCTATTCTTAGTATTTGCCAGTCCATGAGTTTACGTGAATATACTACATCGTAACCTAGCATTCTAAGCCATCGTGCTAGGTCTCCTAGCATTGTGTCTACTACGAATTTTACTTCTTCTGCACTCATCTTATCCTATTCCATATTATTGGTTTGAGCTGGTACTGAGTTTATGGATTATAAATTTTACTTCGAAGAAACTATAATGTAGCGATATATTTAGTTATATCGGTTAGAGTTACGATGCCTATGGGTCTTTCCTCTACTTCATTAATTACTATGACTCCTCTAATTTTCCTATCAATCATTTCTCGTATTGCATCTCTAATTGCAGCGTTTGGATAGTATAATGGTGGATTTAATCTCATGATGTCCTCTAATAATATATTCATTAACCTCTCTTTTCTATATCGTGTAGGAATAAGTTCGTGTAGTTGGAATAGCGCATCAGCTATTTCATCTATGGATATAGTTCCTACGACTTTATTTAACTCATTTAATACAGGGAGCATTTCTACGTTATAGTCAAGTATGACTCTTCTAGCATGGATTACTCTGTCGGTTGTTTTTAAGAATACTGGTATTGTACTCATGAGGTCTTTTAATTTTAGCTCTGCTTCCTTTAATGGCTCTAATAAGCACCATTTGGTTATTAATCCCTTTACTTCATTATTTTCAACTACAGGTAGTGAGCTTATGTCTTTTTCTATCATTATCTTAGCTGCCTTAACTATCGACTCATTAGGACTTATAGTTAATGGGTTAGGGGTCATGAAGCCTGATATGTGTAACCTACCTGCAGTTACTCGTGATGTCCTTGTAGTTCCTAGCTTTGATATTATGTCTTTCTTTGTAGCTATTCCTATTAATCTACCTTCCTTAACTATAATTACTCTATCTACTTCATGCTTATCCATGATTTTAACTACATGAGTTAATGAGTGATCCTTACTAACTATAGGTATATTCTTTAACATTACGTCTGCTACTCTAATTTGTCTTAAACTATCTAGTACAGACATGGTCTCATCCCTTTGGTTAGTTATATGGTTTAAGGAGTGTGTATTAGACTTTTGTTATTCCTTTAGCTACTTCTAGCTTTGTAACTATTCCTAGCAAGTTATTTTCTTCATCTACAACCGGAAGACAGCTAATATTGTTCTTAATCATGGTCTCAGCTGCTAGAGTTAGATCTTCAAATGGCCCTATCGTTAATGGGTTAGGGGTCATTATGTCTGATGCCACTGGCATCATATAAAATCTAATTGCAGCAGCTTTACCCTTCTCTAGCACTACTATTTTCTTTATTATCTTATCTCTATAGGCTAAGGTTAATGGTATACTTAAGAATACTATATCGGATTGCGTTATTACGCCAACAGGCCTATTACCATCAACTACGATTACCTTTTTAGCTTCATCCCTAGATAAAGCTTCAATTACATGATATAGACTGTGTAGGGGTCTTACTGTTGTAGGTTTAGTTCTCATTACTTGACCTACTTTTAATT
>CAYPZO010000254.1:0-1943 GCA_964415135.1 uncultured Desulfurococcales archaeon
CCATACCATAATCCATATCCGTAATTTGGGTCTTCTGGTCTATAGGGTATTGTTACGTTGAATAGTACTTCAAATAACTCGTATCTAGCCTCTGTGTATGCTCTAACATCTTTGACATTTATTTCATTTGTTGTATTGCCGTATTCCGGTGAATGTACTTTTACAATGTATTCTCCTTTAGGTAAGTAGAAGGTTACATTACCGTTAGCATCAGTGATTCCTTCAGCTACTAGCTTATCCTCCTCATATACCCTAACTACTGCATCAGCTACAGGAGTTCCTGTTTCTTTACCATTAATATAGTATTCTTTCTCCTCTACGTGAATAGTGACTATTGATAGGAGCGGGGGTTCACCTTTTAATACTTCATTGAATCCCTCCATAACTAACAATCTACCATTAGAACCAAGGACGGCAAGTTTACTTGCATCGGTTTTTGAGTATAAGAAACCATGTAGATTGAATGGTATACCTAAGTATTTCTCTCCATCTCTTAATAGTGGAGTCCATGTCTTAATATCTATAGCTTGAAAGAGACCTGTAGATGATAATGCTACGACAACTTTCCTTGAAGCATCCTCAAGTATTTCTAAGGACGTTATTGGTGAGTCAAGGGTATAGGAGTATATTACATGGTATGTTAAATCTTGTTCATACCATTTAAGGAGCCATATAACGCCATTACCATCGCCTACGACTACGTATTCTCCATCTCTTGTCACGTAAACACTTGTTATTGGCCCTGAAAGTAGGTGGCGTGCCATGCCCTTGAAGTTAAAGTCTTCATCAAACCATAGTAAGTATACATAAGGCTCATCCTCATAAATGAGCAGGTACTTCCAAGGCATATCTGTTACTTCATACATTGAGAATATTTTGAATATGTGTGGTCTAGTTACATTTACTTTGAAGAACACCTTGAGGTCTTCGGGCTTTACTATTGGCTTACCTCGCTCGCTAATTATGCTTGGTAAGTCTATTATAGCTAGTTCAAATGTTATTGATAGCGTTGTCTGTAATGGTACTTCTACTCCTTTTCCTTGCTCCATAATTATCGTAACATTATAGCGTTCACCCGGCTTCTTCACTTCAACAACGTTTGTTTCCGATCCATTTACGAGAATGCTGGAGATAGTGTAGTTGGGATGATATGCTGCTACTAGGTAGGTTCCTCTAGGTACTAAGAGGGAGGCTATTCCGTTTGAGTCTGTTTTTCCTCTAGCATATAGTTGTGTTTGCGTATCTAATGCTTCAACTATTACGTCACTTATACTCGTACCATTAACGTCTACAACCTTAAAGGTAATGTTCCCGGGAGTTTCCGTGAGTGCAAATATTGTCTTACTTGCATCCCACATATAGTTCTCTCCAATAAGTCTTCTAATCATACAAAATCCGAAAATTGTAGTATTCGCTATTCTAGATAATGCAGCTTCATTGGGGTTTAGTCCTATTTCAGTCCATCCAGGTAGGGGCATAGTTTTGTTTGCAGCATATATGTAGGTGTAGAGGCCTGAGTCCATAGCAACTATGTAAACGTAGTTTCTATATTCTCTAGCTGTATTATCAACACCGATAGCTAACTTTACTATACCTCCTCTAGAAGCTTCTGCAAACCTTATCGGACTATAGGGTTTATCTACTGTTGATACAAGTATTTCTCCATCAGTTGTACCGTATCCAAACCAGCTACTTGGGGAACCATCAGTAGCTATAGTTAATGGAGTTCCTTGAGAAGGCATGAACCATTCAATATTCAATTCATCTAGGTCTATGGAGCCTACACCATCAGTAGTAATCATAAATATTCTGTCCAAGTAGGGGTCATAAACTGCTTTAGTTATGGTTATGTTTAGGTCTTTTACCTTACTGTTATAGATTATGTAGGTTTCAGAGAAGGTTACTTGAAGTGTGGAGAGAATTACTATTATTAGTAGTGATAC
>CAYPZO010000255.1:0-1943 GCA_964415135.1 uncultured Desulfurococcales archaeon
ATAACTTAGGGATAATAGTGTTAGTCATATCATCCTGTATACAACAAGTACCTAGCGATAGACACTTCCTACAACTAATACAAGGATTTATCCTATAATCTGAAAGCCTCAAGAACTCTACATCAACTCCAAGTCTCTTTAACTCGTCGAGACATATCCTTAGTAAGGCTTCAGTATTTCCATTACGTCTAGGACTACCACATAAACCTAGAGCGTAAAGTTTCAAAGCATCATTCCCTTCTCCCAGCGCTCTTGGAACCCTCTACATCCCCTACCTGAGTATTTAATTAGGCTTCCTCTCTTAGCCTCCTCGATTACCTCTTCTAAGGTATTAACATTACAAGCGTATACCTCTATGCCCGCTGACCTTAACATTTCGAGGGCTCTAAAACCTATATCCTTAACCACAACTCCATTAACGCCAAGCTTTAATGCAAGTTCTCCAGCCCTAATCCCTTTACCTCTAGGATTCTCTATAATCTCTAATGACACTTTATTATCTTCGATATTTATGATAGCAAAATAGGGGGCTCTACCGAAATGTGAACATACCCTGGATTTTAATCCCTGATTATCATCCAATGGAACCATTATCTTCATTTATGTGCACCTGCACAAAATATAGCAGATAGATTTATTTAACTCTATGTTGTCAATAGATCACGTTAATCTCACGTATTTTTTACTCTTGGCTAGATATTTGTACTTATCTTGAAGCTTAATAGAAATGAAACACTATAGGATAATATAATGGTAGCCGGGCTTGATCCTCAATTCAGACTATTAACATAGCTCTATCTTTGGGTTTGTCTGGTGAACTTTCAGAAGCTATGAGTAAATCTAAGTCGTGTCGCTTAAACCAATAGCTTCAACATGTTATATTATCTATAATATAAACCTCCGCATTGGATAAGACCTCTTTGGTGACCTTAACTTCCTCATTTATTCAAGAACCATGTTCTCCAAGCATTTTAACTCTAAGCTTCAATACTTTAGCCGGTTTTATTATCTCTTCAGCTAGCATAATAAGTTCTTCAGTCATTCTCTCTGCTATATGTTTACCTGTATAGCGAGACATAATGTAAGCATCCTCTAATTCCGAGATCCTAGCTCTATTAGCCCTAACATGTTCCATGAGCTTTCCTTGCTCTTTTGTCCTTAATATTATTAATGAGCCCTCCTAGTAGCGCTCTAATATAATGTGTTCTCGAATAATAACCTATGAGCATTAGGAGCTTTAACTTTAAGTACCGTTGAACCTACTTGTTCCAGCTAAAAACATGCAATATCGTATCTACTCTTAGACAGTGTGTCAATCGATTCCCCCAAGAACTCACGAGATCTCCTTAAAAGTATCTCATATTCATTTCTATGCAAACTAGTAAATTTCACTACCCTAGTATATAAGATAGAGATTCACTAATTTTAATGCTCCTTCCTAACTCTCCTTAAATGTATTATCTTTCCTTATGAACACAAGCATTTTGATACTTCATTATATTCCATAAGTGGCGGTGCTAAGATTACACATCGTCTCTAGAGAGTTATGATTTATAGCCGTATAGCGAAATCTGCTTAAAGAATTTTATTCTCTCCCTTTAGGTTTTTCTAATTTAGCTAGTAGTTCTTCCTCTTTTGGGAGGTTTTAAGGCTATGATACCATTATTTTAGGTGTTTTACTACTCTCTTCTTTAGAATCGCATGACTTTTATTGTCGTATACTTTAATTACTTTAGCTAAAGCTATCGCGTATAATTGATTAAGCTTGCCTATGTGCTAAGCTGGTATTGATTGCGCGTGTAACGAGGATACTTTCTCTTCTTGCATGGAGATATATATTGGCTTTTGTTCTTTTAGCGTCCTCCATATTCTCAAGTTAAATAAGCAACCAGGGTCGGGGCCTAAGGGGTCATTAAGGTATGCATATGCACGTGCTCTACATC
>CAYPZO010000256.1:0-1939 GCA_964415135.1 uncultured Desulfurococcales archaeon
GCATAGAAGTAATCCCCAGAAGCGAATTGAAATGTTTGTTATGAGCATGTTTATTCACCATGGAAATTTTCTTGCATAGAAGTAATCCCCAGAAGGGAATTGAAATGATAGGTGGAAACAAATATGCAATAAACTCCCCACTTGCTTGCATAGAAGTAATCCCCAGAAGGGAATTGAAATGGGGGCGTGATCAATCTCCGCCGGTACGACACAACAAATAACTTGCATAGAAGTAATCCCCAGAAGGGAATTGAAATTATACCACTTATAGCTATACCGAATGCACTTGACAGTGCCTTGCATAGAAGTAATCCCCAGAAGGGAATTGAAATAACTTGACAACTCTCTGAGCGAATTTCCCATAAAGCGACTTGCATAGAAGTAATCCCCAGAAGGGAATTGAAATACGTCCTCGTAGCTCGTATACCTCACGTAGCCGGCCTCCTTGCATAGAAGTAATCCCCAGAAGGGAATTGAAATGTAACGAATATAATGTAAGCTCTTTCGAAGGGAGCACCCTTGCATAGAAGTAATCCCCAGAAGGGAATTGAAATGGTAACCGAGCGGTATACATCTTGGTTGCATTCCATTAACTTGCATAGAAGTAATCCCCAGAAGGGAATTGAAATTCTTCATGCTCGCCGTGGCCTACGTGCTCGGCGGGCTCGGCCTTGCATAGAAGTAATCCCCAGAAGGGAATTGAAATGGGTAATATTACTGGGTTTCCGCTTACGTAACAACAGCCGTCTTGCATAGAAGTAATCCCCAGAAGGGAATTGAAATATGTGTTGCTCAAAACTTAGTTCTCTGCGAATATATTTCTTGCATAGAAGTAATCCCCAGAAGGGAATTGAAATACAATGTAACATGACTCAGAGCTCGCTGTAGTCGACTCTTCTTGCATAGAAGTAATCCCCAGAAGGGAATTGAAATATCTAATAGCTTTATTGAGCTTGCTCCTATTCTAATTAACTTGCATAGAAGTAATCCCCAGAAGGGAATTGAAATCGTATTGGATAAATCATTGTTCTTTACCAGAGCGTTTATTCCTTGCATAGAAGTAATCCCCAGAAGGGAATTGAAATCTCTGGTATTTTTGACTTGTCATTCTTAGCTCACCACTTGCATAGAAGTAATCCCCAGAAGGGAATTGAAATCGGTATGGATGGAACAATTGGATACTATATAAAGTAGTATACTTGCATAGAAGTAATCCCCAGAAGGGAATTGAAATTCGTCAGGGCGGAGATAGCCAGGGTGTTCTTCGAGCGGCTTGCATAGAAGTAATCCCCAGAAGGGAATTGAAATTAGAAGGACGCGATTAGTTGCCCCACAGAGCACCTGCTTACTTGCATAGAAGTAATCCCCAGAAGGGAATTGAAATAAAGAAACACAAGAAGATTAAGGTGGTGAGTGGAAATCGTGCTTGCATAGAAGTAATCCCCAGAAGGGAATTGAAATAGATAAAAGCTACATCGCGAAAATAAGCGACAAAATCATTCCCTTGCATAGAAGTAATCCCCAGAAGGGAATTGAAATGCAAGCAGCAAAAAAAGCAGCGAATACACTACTTAGCAAGTCTTGCATAGAAGTAATCCCCAGAAGGAAATTGAAATTTCCGACTACTTTATCGCGAAGCAACAAATAAGTTAACTTGCATAGAAGTAATCCCCAGAAGGGAATTGAAATTCAGGGAAAGCATGTTCAGGGAATGGCTAGATGCGTTGGCACTTGCATAGAAGTAATCCCCAGAAGGGAATTGAAATTTTCGTTGGTTAGAAGTGGTTCTTTTTTCGAACTTTGGACTTGCATAGAAGTAATCCCCAGAAGGGAATTGAAATTGTCCACGATTGTAGGGACTAAAAGGCGGATCAATCACACTTGCATAGAAGTAATCCCCAGAAGGGAATTGAAATCTAACGTCCTCGGAGCTCTGGAT
>CAYPZO010000257.1:0-1926 GCA_964415135.1 uncultured Desulfurococcales archaeon
GTGTAGAGCGGTTACGATACTGTTAAGTTGGTTTATGTTTATGGTGCAGTTGAAGTTTTTGAAGCATTTAATTGCTTCGGAGATGCTGCTTGTTAGTTTTAGTGCTTTAGCTGTTACGTATAGTGATGCTATTTGTGTGCATATTAGTGGGTCTTCTTCTAATGGTTTGTTGCTTGGTTCGCCTATTGTGGTTAGGTCTTCTATTTGTTCTTTAATAGTGTTGATGATGTGTTTTCTATATTCCTCAATGTGTTTTGAGACTACGTAGTCTACTATGGTGTCGCATGTTAAGCCTTCGATGCAGTGGCTTATAATGTCTTTCATGAGTGTTGTTAGTGTTTTCTCTGATCCTTTACAGGGAACTGTAATGGCGAAAATAGGGTCTACTTTATCGCCTAAATATACGTGGCCCCATTCATGCATTAGGGAGTACTTAACATCTCTTCTATTTGAAACTAAGACTATTTCTATGCAGCTACAGGGCCAACCTCTTCCATATTTGAAACACTCGTAGCATGGCCGTACATAAGAGAGACCCTTACCTATATCAGCGTAGATTCTGTAGAGAATTTTCACTTTAAGTCTCGATAGAGGTAGTTTGGTATTCAAAAGGTTAATCACATAGTCTAAGTAGCATAACTTATTGCTTATGGTCATGTTCTTACCTGCTAAGATTCCTTTATACAGCAGTACTGGGTATTTCTGCTACTCAGTCATTATTATGGTCTTAGGTAACTTTAAGTTATTGAAAAATAGAGTAAAATTATGGTAGGGGCTTGTGCCTTCATGGATAATTCATTCTAAAGTGTATAAGATACTTGGATTAAACCAGGATATGTGCCAAATAATTGATAATCTGGTTGATAAGGAGCCTCCCACTGAGAAGGAAGTATTTGTTCACATAGCCTCTAATGAGAGATTACCTATACATTTCGGTTTTAACAAGGCGGAGTTTCCTTACATTTACAGTTATGTACTGAGAAAATATGGAGTTGAAGGTGTAAAGTGCCTTTTAGCTCATTTTGTCCTGGATAGGGTAGAGAACGTCTTAAAAAGAGGATACACTTCTGAAATGGTAAGAGATGTTGTGGAAGCCTTATTAGAAGATTATAGGGAAGAATGTAGGATCTCTAAGGAGCTTTGTGGCGACTATGTTGGAATATTTAAGGACATTGAGGGGAGGCTAAGCAAGCATGTGGAAGCGATAGTTAATGAGGTGAAGAAATGGCTGAAGGAAAGAATGTTGCCTGTGGAAATCTTAGTAAATGCTTCAACAGAAATGCTGAGTCTAATGCTAAGGGTTGAACTGTACTTGAAAGGCTATAGAGGGAAAAGAGGATTTAGTGTAAACCGTGAAGTATATGTAAAAACCTATGCACGTGCAAAGAATATCCTTAAACAGAAAATATTCAATGCAATACTGAACAACGAAATAAGAGACCTAGACAAAATATTAGAGTCGATAAACAGGATTAAACAACAGTTAGCAGCTAAACGCAAAATAACCATAAGTGATTATGGGGACCTTGCGAGAAAGGAGCAGGAGAGAAATAGTGAATTCAAGGCCTACACCAAGATCTTAAAAAGAGTTGTAGCCCAAGCAATAGAAGAGTATGAGAAGCTAAAAAAGTAAGTCCGCTACATCAACTTACAATATCTATGTTTTGAAGTTTTGCATATAGATAAGTGGGGTCAATCCGTGAAGCACTATGAAGTACATTCTAGTGTAGCGAAGAGTGCCGACATTCATCCTTTGAATGTTAAAGAAGATAAACACCTTTCCTACCTATTTTACTTGGTTTTTACAATATACATCATAGTTCTCGGAATTATTACAGGAGATGCATTGATGAGCGTTCTTGTGTTAACTAATGTGCTTGTCTATGCCTTGCTAAAGTATGTAGTAATTGTAGGTGCTGTATTGTT
>CAYPZO010000258.1:0-1917 GCA_964415135.1 uncultured Desulfurococcales archaeon
AGCAGTAGGTTCAGATGATACCTACTATATTGCTAAGTTCATTTACGAATACTTGGAAAAGAAGGGTCATGAACTTATTCCTGTAGGTGCTTTGAAAACAGGTAGACTTAAACCATGGCCTAAAGTAGGTTTTGAAGTCGGTAAACTTGTTGCTGAAGGTAAAGCAGACATGGAAATCGTAATATGCTATACTGGAATAGGTGTTTCAATAGCTGCAAACAAAGTTAAAGGGCAGGATCTTTAGAATATAACATTTCGTAGCTTTCTATCTCATTTTGTATTGAGTAATACCTATATACTTGGTTTACCATTATATACTTGGTATCTGGTATGCCCTTGAAGGGATTTAAGAGTATTACGTTTAGAGAGGATAAGTATTGGAAGCTACTGGAGCTTAAGGCTAGGCTAAAGGCTAGGACTTGGGATGAGCTTGTTGATAAACTCTACGATCTAGTGGTGAAATATGCAACTAACTAGGACAGTTAAGGTAGAATGCGTAGTTTCTAGGAGAAACTTGACGATATTAAGGGAAGTTTACTCTATGTATAAGTCTATGTTGGAATATACGTTAAACTATGCGTTAGAGAATAATATCAAGTCTTTCACTAAGCTTAAAGCTAAACTGTATAGGAAGCTCAGAAACATGTATTCGAAGCTACCAAGCCATTACGCTTACACAGTATGTCAAGATGCATCTACTAGGGTTAAAAGCTTTCTTAAACTTAAGAGGAAAGGATTAACCTACACAGAGAAACCAGAAATAAAGAAGGTGACATTATGGCTTGACGACCACCTTTGGAAGCTTAACGGATATTCGGAAGTTAAAATCGCCACCCATAAGGGATGGATAACACTAGGTATTAGACCTCATAAGCTATACTGGAAGTACATGAATAGGCCAGAATGGAAGCTATGTAGTGAAGCTAAACTAAAAATAAACAGTAATAATGTTGAATTGCTCTTAACATTTAGGAAGGAAAAGTATAAGCCTTATGAACCTAAAGCCGTTATCCCAGTAGACATTAATGAAAATAATGTTACATTCAAGCTAGGTAGCGAAGTCTACATGGTTAAAACTAATTTCAAGAAAATAATAGTAAAGTATCATAATTATAGAAAGAGAATTCAAGAGAAGTATCAGCAGAAACTACCTAAGTTGTTTAGGAAGTTAGTTAGAGTTCTTAGGGAGAGAGAACGGAAGAAGAATGTTCGTTACCAAATAGCTAGTCTCATAGTTAAAACAGCTAGAGAGCTAAAAGCAATCATTGTATTAGAGAATCTACCAAAGAAAACACCAAGCAACATTATTTCAAGAATTAACAGTAAAATATTAAAGCATAGGTTGTATCAAGCTGGGTTCAGAGGATTAATAAAAACTATTATTGACAAATGCATGGAATATGATGTACCTTATGCTCTAGTTAATCCTAGGAAAACATCTTCTACTTGCCCTATTTGTAACTCTACACTCATGCGGGGTAATGCCCCAAGACAAATGGTTTGCCCTAAATGTAAGTATCAGGCTGGAAGAGACATAATAGCAGTATTTAACCTTGAAAAGAAGTACCTTCAGATGAACGCCCTCATGCCGTTGGGCGGGAAACCCTATGAAGTCGGGGTGAAGCTAATGAACCCCGTACAGAGGGTGAAACCTCTACCCATGATACTCTCTGATACAAAAATACATAAAATGAATGGGTAGAGGTAAACGGTAAACGGTTAGAGCAGCCCTAGTTACTGACGCTAAAAACGCTGAAGGGGCAAGACTCTGGAACGATGCTAATGTCCTAGCAATAAGCGCTAGACTAACATCTGAAGAAGTAGCTAAAGAAATACTTGAGGCATGGTTTAAAGTAAAGGAACCTGATCCTAGCGTGAAAGAAAACATAGAAATACTCAAGAAACTCGATGAAGAAA
>CAYPZO010000259.1:0-1915 GCA_964415135.1 uncultured Desulfurococcales archaeon
GCACCAACTAATCCCGTAATGCCTATTACATGGGCTTTTCCCGTCTTAGGCCATATGTCATTAATTATATTTAATATAGAATCTGGATTTACTTCTATAAGTGATATTAACTTAGATAGGGATCTAATGTCACCGCTTACTGCATTATTGTACAGTGTTTTTACGTTACTCTTCAATTTAATCTACCTTCCTAAACCATACCTGTATAACGATAAAGCTAGAATTAAAGTTTATGTATCTACTCTTAACCCTAGGTTTACGGGTATGGTGAAAATTATGTGTAGAATAGCGGGATTTAAGGTTAGTGAGCCCCGTTACTTAAATTACATACTATATAGTTTTTCGTACGTATCATTAATAGACTTGTACTTACCAATTAAGGCTCCAAGTGTTCATGGCCATGTTGATGGATGGGGTCTTGGGGTATGTGATGCTAGGGGAGTATTTATCAACATGAAGGCTTGTAGACCATTTTATTTAGATGTTCAGAGAGTTCAGAGAATTTTAACTAATATGGAGTTTCCATTAATGGGTCTATTGCATATTCGTAGAGCTAGTGTTGATCAGCCTATATGTCTTGTCCATGCTCATCCATATATTTGTGAAGTTAATGGTTCTATCCTATTAATGGCACATAATGGTGGAATAAATAAGGAGCTAGTTAAGGAGCGATATGAGTTAGCTATAGACGTAGACAAGGTAACTGATTCCTATATCTATTTCTACCTAATACTGGAGTCTTATAAGAGAAGAGGTAATTTAGTTGACGCTATTGAAGATGTAGTTAAGGAGCTGGTATCTATGGGAGCAGTAGTGTTTAAGACTAAGAGTAGTTCAAGAACTACAAGCTTAAATGCGGTATTAATGCTAGTTAATGGAGATAAATGCTCTATATATGTTGTTGAAGATTGGAGAATCTTTGGTGGTGAGATAAGAAAGTATTATGAAATATACTCGTTATCTAAAGATGATAACCTGGTTATATGTTCAAGTAGTATTGCCGATAAGTTAAGGCAGCATGGATTTAGGTCCTTTGAACCTAAGGTTAAAAGAGAAATTAAGGTTAATGACAGGGTTATTAGGGTACTATCAATAGGTTAGGCATAAAGTGATGGTGCAAGCTGAAATCTTGAGACATGAGTCTTAATTAGTACTTCTAATAGTTTTTCTAGGTCGAATACTATGCTTCTCCTACTTCCCTCTTTTCTGACCAGAATGAATGTCTCCTTGTTCTTCATGAGTAGGAGTGCTCTCCATTCAACTCCCATTCCATAAACTTTAGTTATTAAAATGTGTAGGCTTTTACCTGGTCTTTGTATGAAGTTTATTATGTATATGGACGTATGGGGTATACAGTAGGTATCCCCATAGATTTTTATGTCATTTAATGGTATTGGCTTAAGGTCTTCAGTTAAGAATATGTAATCATTTATTGTGAGGCTATAGCATACTTCTTTTAAGCCTAAATCGCTAATTAGCTCGCATCCTCTCTTTATGTGTTGCTCTTGAACAAGAGCTTTACATTCATATTCTAAATCTATGACCTTAACCAAAGTTAACCCCTAACTCCTTTTCGGAAATCAATATGTGGAAGGAGGTAAAAATAAGTTAATGGTAGTATTTATTCAATAAAAAGCAGTAGTAATTGGAGCTATGGAGGGCTATTTATTCATTTACACATTTATGTATATGTATATCTGTTTACCTTCTATATTCCATTTCCTAGATTCCTTAACTGGTTCTTCTATGATTACTATTTCTTTTGCTCTAGTTTCTCTTAGTATATAGTCTTTGAATTTAGATATTGATTCTTTTAGATCGGCGTCGTCTGTGGATACTAGTATTGATTCAACTACCTTGTCTAGTGGTAGGTTCATTTCTTTTCTCATTACTTGTACTCTTCTTACTATTTCTC
>CAYPZO010000260.1:0-1892 GCA_964415135.1 uncultured Desulfurococcales archaeon
CATTATGAAGGCTCAAAAATATGAAGGTATTAAAGCTAAAATAATCGAACAATTCCATGCTATAATAAGCAAGCTAAGTAGTGTAGGGTATGTAAGGTATGAGTACGAAACATATAAGGAGTTTATTGAGAAGACTAGAGGCACCAAATACTATGAACTACTATTAAAAGCCTACGATGTTTTCGAAAAAGCTGTTTATTCAAATAAAAAGATAGGATTAAATGACCTGAAAATTATGAACGATGTTTCAACAAAGCTTGAGAGGATGATTAAGTCTTGAGACTCAGTTTATTCTTACTAGCACTAACAATTATATTATTCGTATCATCCATATCTCAAGGTTTAAGGAAGGTTGAAGTCGTTTCTCCCTTCTACGCAGGAACTACATCACCATTCAATACAGAGTGGAATGGTACATCAATTATAGCTTCTAAGCTCATGAAGGTAGGGTATACCATAACTCAATGCAGATCCTATGATGAGTTATCATTTATTACCGGGATATATAGGCCTAAAAGAATTATATACCTGTCCATGGCCCCATCAAAACCTATGACATCACATGATTTTAATGAAATTAAAAAATTAATGGAACAATATAGTTTATCTATTATAATAGCTGACGAAATGACAACATCTAATGATTTCCTTAAGGAATTTAATATTGAAATAACCGGTAAGCTATTATTATCAGAACTTGGCACACCATTTCCCATATCTGAGTTCATTGTAAGGAAAAGGATAGGTACTTCATACTACACCTTACTCTTAAATTACGCTTCATGGATAATAGCGAGGGATAAAAACATTGAAATAATCGGTAGATGTACTGATGGTAAAATAACAGCCTTGTCTAAAGTTATAGGTGATGACATGATTTTAGTATTAAGTGATAGTTCAATATTTATTAACTTAATGCAGGAACTCAGTACAAGTACAGTCAATTACACTTCTTTTGCATTAGATTTAATAGAATATGCTTGTATGGACGCGAAACCCGAAGATACCATAATAGTATTTGACCTAATACATCAAGTAACACCCGATATTAAGGAAGCTCTTAAGCATGTCAAGAAAGTTGAAGTATTATTGCACCCAGTTATGATATTAGCAGCTATTACTTCATTAGTGTATAGCTTAGAAAGAATGACAATAACATTTATCGTATCTGACCCTATTAGGCTAGCCTTATTCTTAACTTCAGTGCTAACGATAACTATAGTAATCTTAACCTTACGATACACTAAGAGGCTTAAGATATGATGAGATATAGGATAATAAAGGAGAGTTTAGGCAATTTAAGGGGCTTGTTAATTTTCATCAGCATAGTTTTAGGAGTAATATCATTACTATTCTATGACTTACCTAACTTTATGACTTCACTATTATTTGTCTTAGTACCCATAGCTATTATTGGCTCCTCAGAGCTGCTCATTAACATATTAATAATTATATTTGATAGAAATGTAAGTATTAGTAGGATGGCTAAGGAGTACTATACAGAATCCCATGAGCTAGAAATAAAAATTGTCATAGATAATAAGTCAAAAATAACATTCAATGAAGTTGAACTATGTGATGAATATATCGGTGAAGGTAATATTAATAGAAAGTGCATTACCATTGATATTCCTTCAAGAAAAACTATTACAGTAAATTACAGAATTCCGTGTAGCGTAGGTAAGTATCTATTCAATAAAATAATAGCTAATATTAAGGATACATGGGGTATAATTGAGAGAACTAAAAGTCTTGAACAAAAAAGTATAGTTAAAGTCTTACCAAAGGTAATTAAAATTCATGAATCAGCTATAGGAGTGGGTAGTTTACCCTATGTAACTATTAGTGGTAGTAAAAGAATGGATATTAGAGGTTTATCAATGGATTTTATT
>CAYPZO010000261.1:0-1888 GCA_964415135.1 uncultured Desulfurococcales archaeon
GCATATATTATTGAATACAGGGTTATCACTACTACTTTGCCTTCCACAGATACTACATTTACTATTCATTCTCTTCATACTATTACTCACTTTATCTAGCTTACTCGTAATTTATGACTTGTGCATGAGGTACTCCATCTATATAAATTATTGATTCCCTTAATACGAGGTTAGCTCTTATAGCAGCTTCAACAATATTCTTACCAACGAGATTAGCTACATAAGCGCTTTTAATGAGCTTTATAGCTTCATTTATATCAACTAAATCACCTCCATAGAAATCTTCGGAGACCTTAAATTTAATGGTATTCTCAGCTAGGGTTTTTCCAAGCAACCCCTCATCACATACAGCGACTATTACTGCATCTCCACTCCTATGGACTTTAACGTACACCTTCACCATACATGTAACACCATTAGAAGGGCTTAACTGGCTGTTCAGCACCACAAGCCTCACATATAAGGATCCATACCTTACCCTTCTTCCTTAAAACAGTGTCAGGGCTACCACATGTTGGGCAAATAACATAGTTTTTAATGAACATGCTAAGTAGCCTATTAACGATAATTGAAGAGAATCTTCCATGAATAACAAGGCTACCAGACTCATCAATACTGCCTGGAGCAGCAAGTTCCTTAAGTAGAAACCTCATAATAATTCTAGGCTCTCTCCTAAGCTTATCAACTATTTCCCTAAAGTTTCTAATAATGGTTTTTTCACCAATATTAACTACCTCGGCTTTTGGTGGAACAAATCTCTCGCTACGTACGGGTTTAGATGGAACCTTACTTAATGCTCTCTCAAGTAACCATTCATAGCTATACTCACCTACAGGCATTTACATCACCTCTCAAGCCTTTACCATAGTATTAGAGTTAAACTAGCTTAAATATCTATAATACAAAATCACATATACAAGGAGAAGAAGAATATGGTCAAAGTATACATCGAAACCTATGGATGTGAACTCAATAGGGCAGACTCCATACTAATGGAGAAGGTACTCATAAGTAAAGGACATAGAATGGTAAATAGTATTGATGAAGCGGAAGTAGTCATAATAAATACATGCACCGTAAGAAAGGAAACTGAAGAAAGAATGATACGTAGAATAAAGCTACTTTACAACAACTGCATAGAAAAGGGAAAGAGACTAGTAATTGCTGGATGCCTACCTTCAGCTCAACCATACCTAGTAAACTTAATAGCTCCTAAAGCCGACATGATATCGCCATCAAATATAACGTTAATAACAGAAGTAATTGAAAGCCCTGAAAGAAAGATACTAGTCATAGGGGAAAGAAACCGTTCATGCCTTCCTATAACCAGGACAAGACTTGTAGCATCAATACCTATAGCTGATGGATGTCTAGGTAATTGCTCATTCTGTATAGTGAAAATAGCAAGAAGAAAACTAGTAAGCTACCCCTTAAGGACCATCATAAAAACCGTTAAAGAACTAGTTAAGAGCAGTGTCAAGGAAATAAGATTAACAGCACAAGATACTGGAGCCTATGGATTAGATCTATACGGCAAATACATGTTACCAAAACTATTAGAGGAGCTAACTAGTATTCCAGGAGAATTCAAAATCAGGATAGGGATGATGAATCCCGAACACTTAGAGATATTCCTAGACGATATAATCGAACTACTACGTTCACCAAAAGTCTATAGATTTCTACATATACCATTACAAAGCGGTGATGATAGAGTACTAAAAATAATGAATAGGAAGTATACTGTAGATGAATACAGACATATAGTTAAGGAGCTAAAGAGCAAGATACCAGATATAGCAATAGCAACAGACATACTGATTGGTCATCCAGGTGAAGATGAAGAGGCCTTCGAAAACACCATTAAAATAGTCAAAGAGCTTGAATT
>CAYPZO010000262.1:0-1865 GCA_964415135.1 uncultured Desulfurococcales archaeon
TCAAGGAACTCCTTCATTGTAGTTTCAAGTTCTTCTCCTGGTTCCTGCTTACTCATATTTTCGCCCAAGGGAGATAATGTGGTTGTTCACCTTAATGAGTATTTTATTTCACTAGTGGTCAGTAGGATGGATAATATAGGTCCCTCCAGGATGGCTTAAAGCCTTTTCAGGTATTGTCCAAGCATATATGTTTCTCAACCATCCACATAGAGTAGAGGGTAGGGTAATATGATAGATGAGTATAGGAGACTTATACAGTTAGTTAGAAGAGTTGGTGAGGCTTCAGCACCAACTATTATCATAAAAGGCTAGGAAGTAGTCATGACTTTTATTTATGGGTTTTGATGTTAATAAACAAACATAAAGTTTAATACCTTGTATTGTTGATGCTTAATGCAAAGTAGGAGTTGCACTAAACGTGTCTACTAGGGCATATATTTCGGTAAGTGTTCAAGGTGTTGATAGGAACCTTAATGTTAATGGCTCTTATGATGCCGTTGATTTTGGGGTAATGACCCTAGACCAGGTAATAGAATTTTTAGGGAAAATACCTAAGGTTTATCCCCCAGATATCTTAGCTCTCCCAGAGTATTGTCCTGTACACGTCCTTTTAGAGACTAGTAGGGATAGGCTTAGTATTGCATTAAATCCTGATGGAACTTTCTACGTGGTATACTATGATGATGTAAGTGGTAGAGAGGAGACAATAAGTGAAGAAGCATCGTTTAGTGAAGTATTAAGGATAGTTAAAGAACGTATTGGAAGAGAAGGTGCAAGTACTTCCGAGGTTATTTCATATAGTATACCTGTACGTATTTGGAATCCCTATCGCGAGGAGTATAGGAGAGATCAAATACTCGTTAAACAGTATAGTGTAGACGGCATACCTGTTACTAGGATTATTAAGGTAACGGTAAAGAAGGGTGGAATATTTTCATCTCCTAAAATAATTATAGAATACCTAGACGTGGAGAAGAATAGGAGAATTAAGAAAACCTATGAGCTTTCGGATAAGGAGAATGTGCGTAGACATTATGAAGTCCTTATGAGGGTTTTAGGGCCACGTAAAGTTGTATTGAAGTAAATTATTATCAATTATTTTTCGCACAATTATTTCTATATATAATATGTATAGTAGAGTGAGAGTGTACTGTACACCCACGATTAGGTAGGTGCACGTAGATGGGTATGTTTAGGAGAAAATATCTACTATCTTCTCAAGCTATACCGTTAGTGCTAATTATAGTAACTTCAGCAATTAGGGTAATTCCAGTAACCATAGCGGCTAATAGCATTCATGTTATAGACACGCTACCCTACGTAATCGATGAGCCTGGAATATACATATTGGAACATGATTTAATTAGTACTGGTGATGGTATTATTGTTGATTCAAGTAATGTAGTGATAGATGATAATGGTTATAGTATTAAGGTAATGGTCTTGGAACAGGCATTATAATAGATAGTGATGAATATGAGGTTGATTTTAATGTAACTGTAAAGAACATAAGAATTAGAGACTTTAATACGGGTATATACATTAGAGTTTATAGTGATAACTTTACTAATGTGGTAGTCGATAACGATGTCGTTAAGAATGCTACAGAGTATGGAATATATGTTGAAGATACATACTATAATGTTATAATTAAGAATACGATTATTGAGGATGGTGAGGAAACCAAGTATGGCATATATATAAGTAGCACGGATGGCGCCATTATCGATAATGTCTATTATTGGTACTAATTCCTCTGATTATGGTATATGTTTACGTAGCGGTTATGGAGTAAGCATTCGTGATTCATGTATTGAGAATACGGGTCTTGATGGCATATATATTTACCGATATAGTTCTTATTG
>CAYPZO010000263.1:0-1864 GCA_964415135.1 uncultured Desulfurococcales archaeon
GAGTTAAAGCATAGCGAATTATTACTGGAAGCTATGAGACATACAGCAGTACTTGCAACAGCTAGAATTATAGGTCAAGGAGAGGTATTCGTTAACGCTAAGATTGTGGGGGTAGGGTTTATACCAAAGGAAGAATATATTAATGAAACAATAAGCGCGTTAAAGAAGCACATAGAACGTTATAGCAGTCTCAACGCCGAGGATTATATGAGAAAGGGAGTAGAATTACTATTAAGAACGCTGTACTTTGAAGATGAAAATGAAGCATTCAAGAGAATAGATTTTAGTAAATTAGCTACACTTGAAATGGCATCAACAATACCACATTCATCTAAGCATACATGGACTAATATAAGGTATAATAAGAGAGCATGTCTACTATTCTATCAACCACCGATAATAAGCTATGAACTTCATGGAACGCTAAGCATCCATGTAAATGATGAGTATGCTGAACTAGTTAATCTAATACATGATGTAGCACATAAACCAAGAGGAGAAGCTACAAGGAGACCTGCCTTAATATTCACTATCAAGGAAATGTACGATAACTCAGCTACACCAAGGGGATATGGTAGGAGAATGCTCTAACTTATAACTTTTACGCATAATAGTCACTAAGCCTTATTTGCGAAAAATATTAAATTATGAAATCCTTAACATGTAATGGTAAACATGAGCGAAATTCCACAATATATACCATTAGATATAGGTAGAATTGCAAGTCTTCCAGGAAGAAAACTCCTAGGACTATTTCTTGAAGTAGAGAATAAACCAGGAGTATTAGCTAAGATTTCACGAGTAATAGCTGATATGCATATCAACATACTACACGTAACAATTACAACACCTGTAAGAGAAGTTAAACCTACTGTTCCAGTTCTCATGTTCGTCGATATAACTAATTCTATAGCCTCAGTAGAAGATATAGTTGAATCATTAAGTAGCTTAGATGTTGTTCGTAAGATTCAAGTATCTAAGCCTATATGGGATGGTGTATTAGCTGATGAATATCACTTCCCAATAGTAGTTGATGAAGTTAGAGCTATAATCATGACCTTACCCGTTCTTGAGGGATTGATTGCTGTCATACAAAGGCATGAGGGTTTAAGAGCACTTCTATGGTATCAAGGACTTGAAGTAGGTATTAGAGTTACTAAAATGTACCGTACACTATATGGTGTAAAGACTCTACGTGATTTACTAAAATTATTTCAAGTTAGAGCTCTATCAATGGGATGGGCTAGACTAGAGATTGTTAGAGTAGATGAAGTAACTGGAATAGTTGTACTTAGAATGTATGATAACTGGGAATGCTCTATAATAAAGTCTTGGGGTCCAAGAGATAAACCTCAAAACACGTTCATTAGGGGGCTTATAGCTGGTATATTAAAGGAATTCTATGGAGTTGACTATGAGGTTATTGAGACTAAGTGTATCGCAAAGGGAGACCCCTATTGCGAATTTCATGCACGGCCTAGAACACCTAAAGTAATGACTAAATAAACTTCCATAAAGTTAATGGCGTCATGAAGTTATCTGATAATAAGGGATATGTAATTCCTTTACGAATCCTAGTTAGTGCCCTAGATAATGGCTCAGCATCTAATATAATAGTAGCTAGTACCGCAGCTAACCCTGACCATTCTCCCCATATATTCCTCCACACAGCTTCCACTTCACTCTCCTTAACCCCATAAACTTCAGAGATAATTCTCTTAAGCCACCGATCAATAGGAGGTAGATCATATTTCCTAGCTGAGAGAACCAAAGCTAAACGAGCCGTATATGAACCAACACCTTTAATTCTAATTAAATCGCCTTCATTGTACCTTAATGCATTTTCATTACATATCATGCCGTC
>CAYPZO010000264.1:0-1823 GCA_964415135.1 uncultured Desulfurococcales archaeon
TTATGTATGGTTCAGCGTAGTCTACGAAGAATACGGTATGTAGTTGTAGCCTAGTGTTCTTAGTGCATGAAATCTATGGCGACCATCTAGTATAGTGAATGTTCTTGCATCAATAAGTATTGGGTATTTTAGATAACCATCTAATTCTATTGTTTCACTTAATAGCTTAACTTTATTGTTTATTACATCTTCATGTTCTCTTAATAGCTTGTAATGGATCATGCAGTTCCTTAACACCAGGTACTTTAAGTCTATGTTATGGGCTTGAGGTTTACCTAGAGTCTTAACTAAAAACCATATTACTGACATTCCATGTGAATTCCCCTCAACAGAGTTATAGGTACTTTTAAGCTTTAGGTAGCATTGTTTTGCTAGAATTACTGTGAGATTATTCCTACATGGATTGATATGTGAATGCGAGTAGTAAGGTATTATTCATTATTGTTTATTGATGTTTCTTTCATTGCTGGTACCATTATACACCAGTCATATGTGCTCTTATCTGGGAATACTAGTTTCACGATAAATGCATATACGGGTTCTATGTACTTCTGCGCTCCATACTTATTTGAGTACGCTAGCTTAATATCATTAATTATTATCTTACTTATAGGGCCTTTCACATTAGTGTAATTAAGTATTCTAGATAACGCCTCCTTAGCGGAAATTATTGGAACTTCTTTTTCTTCTTCAAAGAACTTACAACAACTCACACGTATTACTCTAGGACCAGCAGTTATGCGGACAATGAACTCACCGAAGTGGTATCCCTTATAACTAATTGTATATGTTACACTTATTTCAATGGGTACGAGGTTTCCTGGAACACCAGTCCAGTGCGAATAACCTACACTTTTGAATTTTATCTCAAGGTTTGGTGGAATTAAGCCATACTCCTTAACCTTGCTAAGAATACTATCTGCTATTTTCTTAGCCTTATTAAATGATGGTAGATTGGAGGAGTATTTGGGATTTCTGTAGTTCCAGATAAAGTATCCTCCATTAAGAATTTCTAAGTCCGATTTATTACCACGAATCCATAAAGCTCCTTTGAAGAACATTTTCTTCCTTAGTTTAAGTTCACCTGTCATGTTGAATATTTCTCTAGCTACTTTAAGCCATTTTTCAAGAGGAATAGGATTAGGGATAACTTTGAGTAAGGGCATTTTACTAGGTAGATTTTTTGGAATACTACAATTTAGTATAACTTCAATACCTGTACCTCCTATACATGATCTTAGACCAGGTAGAGAAGATATTGTTGTAATAGTTTCTTCTTGTCTCGTAGATTCTGGGGTAATTGATGGTTCCTCATACTTTCTTAATGATAAAGATTGTAATAGGATTACACCTAGTAGAATGAATGTTATTGTTACTAAAGTTATTGTTAATCTTAACTTCTTATACACGGTTTATCCATCTATTATTCTTGACATTACCGCTTATATGTTCTATCAAGTTAATCTTGTGAATGGTATCTATGTTAAATATTAGTTGATTGATGGTGATAATCCTTATAATATCTTACCCTACACCTTAATGCGTAACGCAAGAAGATCTAGGTGAATGTAGGGAGGGTAAGAGGTCTTGTTTGGGTTTAAGCTTGTTAAACGGGATGTGGAGTCTAGTGGTTATACTGCTATCGATTTAACTAATCTTGTGGAAGAAGTTGTCGATTCTTGTGGGTTAAAGGAGGGTATTGTTACTGTGTATTCTCCTGAAAGACATGTAATCGTGACGTTGATTGAGTATGAGCCTAATTTGCTTAAGGATTTAGAGGACTTTATGAAGAAGTTTACTAATCGCTATGAACCTGTTCTTGA
>CAYPZO010000265.1:0-1820 GCA_964415135.1 uncultured Desulfurococcales archaeon
ATTAATGGTACTGCTTGAGGGGCTATTACTCCACGTTCAGTTATTATAGCGTCTATATAATCTGCAGGAGTAACGTCCATTAATGGAGCATAAGTTTTAATTTTACCCATAAGCTCTTTATCTTCAATTACGTATTCTTCAGGTGCTTGAGGTATTGGTATTAGCTCGCCAAATACTGTTTCTAAGCTAAACTTATATGTTCCTGCAGCTACAAACACCCTAACTCTCGCCTCCTTAGCCGCCAATGCAATAACACTAGTACCAACCTTACCTACGACAGCACCATTAGCAGCTATAGCTTCTGCACCAACGAGAACACGAGTTATTTTCGGCATTACAAATCTAACAGCAGAATCTACAATCAAGGTAACGGGAACACCTAGCTCTTCAAGAGCGTTAGCCATGACTAGTCCTTCAAGACCTGGACGAGATTCTGTTACATATACTTCGATCTTTTTATTTAATTTTAGCGCCTCTTCAATAATCTTATACACGCTATAGCTATAGCTATGAACTAATATTATCTCTCTTTCCCTAAGTCTTCTTGCACCGATTTCTCCCAGCTTTTGTGTAGCCCATTTTGCATACCTGAGTTTAGAGTCTATTAGCTCACTCAATCCCCTTTTAAGGTTATCTAGTCCTTTGGGTAGGCTTTCCAATGCTTTAATTAATAGCTCTCTTAATGTATTAATTATCAGAGCTGAAGTACCTCTAAGCTCTATGAGCTTCCTCGAAATATCTATTAAGCGAAAACATGCTTCTTCCATACTTTTACTTTTTAAAACCTCCTTTCTTATCAGTGATAAGGCGTATTCCGCTGCCTCTGTAGAACCTGTCATTAGCTTTATCTTCTCAACTACTTCATGTCCTGGCATCATACTGACCCCTGACAGTGCATGAAATAATATGTTCAGATTAATTAAAATATACTACTGTGTTATGGAGGGAGTAATTTAAAATACATTACCCTACGTTAAGCTTTCCCAATGCGGGTGAACATGTATTGAAATCTTATAGTAATCTAGAAAAGTTCGTTAGATACCTAGTTGTAAAAGCGCTTGCCGGGAGAATGAACGCTATTCAGGCAATATATGATTATGTTGTTGGAGGAGAGAGCCCTAGTACAGTGGCATATAGGTATGGATTAAGTAAACATCAGTTGAGAGGTTATGCTCAAAGAATTATTGAGAAAGCTGGAAGTGAGTTAAGAGCTAAAGTATTATTAAGGATAATCACCCCCCATGTAATTAACATAAGGCCATTAGTAGTGCCATATAGTGATGGAGAATATTATTGTCCCTACTGTAATGTTAGGATAAGTGCACATAGAGTAGAGGACCATATACGTTCTCATAAGGACTTAGTCACTATTATTACAAGGAGGATATTAATTAAGGTTAGAGAGAAGAAGTATACCATAGCTCCAAGTATTGTACAATAAGGGTTCATAATGTATTAGTTAATGTAATTTAAATGCAGTTAACTAGACTAAACCACTCTTCCTTATGCACCTTCAAGTCAATATCACGGCATTCTAGGATTGCTTCACCCATAATTTTATTTAATGTTAGCTTGCAGTTAATGCTTTTCAGTAGTTTAATTAAGCCTATCTTAACCTTATCTGATGGATTAATACTACATATGTGAGAGTATAGTGATATGGTCTCTTCAATAACCTTTCTATTTAGGTTACTTGGTAACTCACTTACTTTTATCTCGTTAAGGAAGTTTGGTATGACGATTGTTAGTATATGTGATGGGATATTGTTGCGTCTTCTTAAGAGCTTAATTACGTTTAAGTAGATAATGCTTCTCGTAGC
>CAYPZO010000266.1:0-1816 GCA_964415135.1 uncultured Desulfurococcales archaeon
AGTATACCTGCCATGAAACCCAATAATAGTGATTTCTCCAGGTAACCTAGTTTACTGATTATCTTCTCTAACATCTCCAGGCATTATAGTTTACTAGGAAAGATAATAACATATACCTCGCTTACTCTAAACAAAACAATGGATTGAGAGAAGTGGATAAGCCGAAAATATACATTGCTTCATTACTCAAGAACAGGGAGGTTAACGAGGAAATTGTAAGAATACTGGAAAGCCATGGATACGAGGTTTATCTCCCTCAAAGAGATACACCACAATATGCTGGGCTCGAAATAGTATTTGAATCAAATACTAGAGCTATAAGAGAAGCAGACCTCATAGTAGCAGTATTAATCGACTATGAATGCGACCTAGGATTTGAACTTGGATACGCCTATGCTCTAGGCAAACCCATTATAGCTTTTGCTAGAGACAAGAAGTACTTAAAGGATAAGATGATAGCAGGTTCACTAAGTAAAGTTACATTCAGTATAAGAGAATTAACAAGTGAGGTTAAGAATAGATTGAGAAGTAGTTAAGCAAGCGCTTTTACATGAAAATCCTCTGACCTAGAATATATTCATGAATATTTTAGTTAGAATACTTAGTACATGTATACAATGATGCCTTTTTCTTTTGCATATTCCTCTACTTCCTTTCCTATTAATGCTCCAGCTAGTATTGATATGATCCTTTTATGGGGATAATACTTCTTCACTAGATCTGCTTTAGCTATGAGTCTTCCTACGTCGTCGTGTTTGGGTTTAACCTTAACCTCAACTACATATACTGTTTTATCAGTCTCTATGAATAGGTCTATGTCTACATCATTTATGCGCATGTTACGTTTCCTACATAGTATTTTCTCTCCTTTAGCTTTAATTTCCTCTCTTAGCTCATCCCATAGAGCTTTACAGTAAAAGCTTTCAGAGAGTGCTCCTAGTTCAAGTTCAATCCTATTAAACCTCTTATCATGCTCTAAGCTCTTTTCATATAACTTCTTTAATCCATCTTCAATTCTATCAAGTCTCTTTAGTATTTCGAGTATCCCAAGCTTACCAGCTACAGCGTATCTAAATTCTTCATCCTTTTCAAGCAATTCCAACATCTTAGCTTTAAGTTCGCTACCACTAATCACTAGCAATCACCTAAGAGTTAATCACATAGTTTAGAAAATATAACGTTTTCTCTAAGATAGTGGTGATTATAGATATAGATAGAGAAAAATAGTTGTCTTCCGTGGCTACCTCTTTTTAACGAATACTATTACTGCTATTAGTGCTATGATTATTCCTGCTATTGCCGCTATTATCTTCGGGTCTCCTAGACCTCCAGGTAAGGCTTGGCCTTGAGATAGTATGCTGTCCTCTTTAGCCCTCACGAGAATTCTTGCTTATATACAGCAAACTCGTAGGTTGCTTTCATTTCTAGTAGGAAGCCTGTCTTTGTATCATACTTGCATTTTACTTCCTTCTCCTCTATAACTCCATTGATGGCAGTGTTCTTGGATCTGCCCAGAAGTTTAGGAAGTTCATTCCACCAACACATGCTGGTTTTCTACTCCACTCGTAGTGAACGTCATTCCTTCCATTCTCTTCCAGTCTATTCCCTTAATGGAGCCTGAAGCTTTTACATCGGTTATCTTAAATGTTACTCCCTTATCATCAACTTTAACTACTTGTACTTTAAATGTAAGCGTTCCTTCAACTCCAGCTACCTTTATTTTTGCTTCGTATTTCACCCAATCTTCTTCCTTTACACCAACTTCTACTTGTACTGGTTTTGATGTAGCCGTTGATGCTGGTGGTGTAGTTGTAGT
>CAYPZO010000267.1:0-1800 GCA_964415135.1 uncultured Desulfurococcales archaeon
GTACCCTCAACTAAACTCATAAACCTCACCAGACATATCTATATTCCAGATGATGACGAATAAATGGATACGTACTTGAATCTAATAATAGAATTGAAAGAGATGATGAAGTGGGCAGCCAAGGACTCTATGGGATGAATGACCTGGTCTCACACTGAAATCCCTATACAATGGGCTTAGATGTATGAGAAAATGGAGTGAATGTTTAAAAAAGAATGATAAAGTGTCTAGCATTACATTAAGAACTCTTCTTCCTCTAAAGGCTTTCTAAGGCATTCGAGTTCTTCAAGCTTCTTGTATATTTTCCTTACAGCTTCCTCTACTTCATCTTCACTTTTAGCTCCAGTTATTACCATTTTACCACTACTAAATATCAATAATACTACTTGGGGGTCACTCATACGATATATTAGTCCAGGGAATTGCTCGGGTTCATACATGTTATTCTCTAACAAGAATGCTGCTTTCTCAAGATTTACTTCACGATAAAGATTTGCTGATGCCACAATATTCTGAATCTGTATTTTAGGCCTACTCGTAATTATTATACCTTTCTTATATAGTGTTCTTACAATCTTCTTAACGGCTTTAATCAACTCCTCCGTACTCTTAGCACCCGTTATTACCATCTTACCCGACTTAAAGATTAACGCTGTAACTTTTGGCGAGTCAAGTCTAAAGATAAGCCCTGGAAATTGGTCAGGATTATACTCTACAGTCGGCATACTCCTCTCAATAGCTATTAGGTCTAGTGGTTGATCAAGTGAAACAGTAGCAACAATATTTTCTATCTTTATCGAAGGTTTTGGCTCCCTCAATACTATGGCTAAACACCTCACTAAACCATAATTCACTAAAAGATTTGTTTAAAGGGAGTTTTTAAGCTTGCCCTAAAGGTGTAGGTAAGAACGGCTGAACTACATATTGTTGTATAAGGTCCTGAATAGCTTTAAGCTCAGGTAACTCAATTACCCCTAAGTCTTCATCTATAATATACGGTTTAGCGTTCTTCAAATCAACGTGTCTTTTAATGATCGGTGAGAGGTAATTTGATTTATCTAAGGTTATACTCGTACCAGATTGATATACTCCTGAAGCTGGTAAGACAATTACCTTTCTATCACTATCTATTACTGGAGCAACTAGGTAACAAGAAAACTTAACCGTGCATCCCAATTCATCCCTCAAACTAATACTGGGGTGCTCATGACCCATAATTAGAACCCTAAAGTCAGTGTTATCCAAATCCATATCCTTATGACCATGAGTTATAAGAATCCCCTTCTCAACGATGTAATCTCTTATTATTTCAACATTATACTTCCTAGCTATTAGTGGTAGATAATTATCATGGTTACCCCTAACTACAATAACTTCAGAAGTAATTGATGCTAAGTAATTAAATAGCTCACTAAGCTCATATCTTTCCTGTTTACTAAGACTAGAGAAGCAATGCTTAACATCTCCAGCAATGACTATCCGCTTAGGTTTAACCTCTCTGAAAACCCTATTGAGCACCTCAAGAAGCTTCTTTAACTGATAATTCGGAAGATACAGGCCATGCCTAGCCATTTCCTCTTCAAAACCTAAATGGGAATCAGCAAACACGATAGCATTAATACTCTTAACATAGATTACAGGCGTAGAACCGGCAATTACTACATTCTCCACTAACTCCATATTGCTTCACATTAATATTAGGTTTAAGTGAATGGCGGGCCCGCCGGGATTTGAACCCGGGACTTCCGCCCACATAGCCAGGCTATGTGGTCTACGGGTTAAGAGCCTCGGCTTCACCTA
>CAYPZO010000268.1:0-1776 GCA_964415135.1 uncultured Desulfurococcales archaeon
ATATATTCACAAGTATTACGGCGTTGAGTTAAGTTTTCTTCTTAAATTTTGGATAATTCCCTTCCTAGCATTATCAATCGCAATACTGTGTGTACTGTTGAGATATAGAATAAACTTAATCCTATTATTAACGTTATCTTATTTAACATACATTGCTACATACTGGAGAATAAATCACCAATACTTTGTACCGCTAATAGCGTTTATGTCCTTAACCTTAATTCATATACTTTATCCCAGAACTACAGGTAAAATTAAGCTTCTTACCTGTTTGACCATGGCCGTATTATATGTAGTGATAAGTTTTTGGGTATTTATGTATCCTATCAGCTTCTGGTTTCACACTCATATGGAAAGTCCTAATTGGGAGCTAGTAAGGCTACTTGATAGTCTTTCTCTAATGGTATTTAATGAGGAGTACTACTTAATATATGCTCTAACACTTACTATAATTGAATACACTTGTATCGTAGTACTAATAGATTGTATTAAAAAGGCAAGTCCAAGGTTAAAGTGACAATGAATGAGCAGATAAATGATGTAAAGGAGATTAAGAAGAAAATTAGAGAGAAAATATGGAGAATTATGGAGGAAAAGAACATAGCTAAATTTCCTAGGCCAGTCTATGGAAGAATACCTAATTTCATTGAAGCAGAAAAAGCAGCTTCCAAGCTATTCTCAATAGACCTATGGAGAAGAGCAAGAGTTGTAAAGATTAATCCTGATTCCCCACAACAACCTGTAAGGTATAGAGCTCTCATTGAAGGTAAGATACTAATAATGCCTACTCCAAGACTAAGAAATGGATTTATATTGCTAGATCCTAGGGAAATACCCTACAACGCGTATAGGTATGCTTCAACAATAAGAGGAGCATTTACTTACGGTAAAATAATTGATGAGAGACACTTACCATCAGTCGATCTAATAGTTATTGGTAGTGTTGCAGTATCTAAGGATGGGTCAAGGCTAGGTAAGGGCGGTGGATATGCTGAGCTAGAGTATGGGATACTTAGAGAACTCGGACTAGTAAATGAAAATACCCCCATAATTACTACAGTTCATGATATTCAAGTACTAGGAGAAAACACTATACCAAGAGAGAAGCACGACTTACCAGTAGACTACATCGTAACACCTACTAGGATAATTAAGACAACAAAACCTAAACCTAAACCTTCTGGTATATATTGGAATATACTTCCGAGAGAAAAAATAATGGAAATTCCAATACTTAAGAAAATGAAGAAGAGGAAAAGACTATGAACTCCATTAAAATTGAGGACCTAGAAGTTGTAGTAATGAATATGATCTTAACTACAATAGGTTTACCAACTCTAAGTGAGCTAGAAAAAGCGCTGAGCAAAATACCAAACATAGTTGAGTTAACATACATAGAAAATCCGAATAGGAAATCACATGAATTCTACAATGAGCTAATAGAAAGAATAAAAACTACATGTAAAGATAGAGTAAAAATAAGAAGACTACCATTAAGTTATGCCATTGACTATAATCTACCGTCAACTCCAGCACTAATAATACACGGAATATTCAATGGAAGATTAAGGCATATTGGCTTAATGGAGGACCTAATGGAATATATGATCAAATTATCAATAGCATATGCAGGTAAATCCTTGGAGATAAAGAAACCTAAGCTACACCTACAACCTATGAATATAACTATAGATTTATACGTAGTACCTGGAGTTCCATGCATTAGAACTCTAAAGACATTATTACCATTACCAGCTCACTTCAACGTAGTACTCA
>CAYPZO010000269.1:0-1760 GCA_964415135.1 uncultured Desulfurococcales archaeon
TCTTTAATTTTGCTGATGCATCTCTCTACGTCTTCATATTTCTCTCCTATAATTATTAGGCAAGCTGTTTTGCCTTTTACTCCAACTTTCTCGACGGCCTTATTGAACTGTGCTGTTGCTGCGAGGTATAGGAGGAATTCTAATTCTTTTCTTCTTAGTCTATTGTATTTTTCCTTAAATGCCTTCATAGATAACGTATATGCTAAAGCTACTTGTTTTTTAGAGTAATAGGCTTTTTCATCTATAAATTGTATGAACACGCCATTACATTTACTTCTTAGAGATTCGAGTATCGCCTTTATTTCCTTAGTAATATCTTTTAGTGATGCTTTAATAGCTTCTACGTGTAGTTTATTAGAGTAAGTCATAGAGTTATCCACCATGACTTACAGGTATTATTGTTATTGTTAAAGTACCGTCCTTAGCTATGTTTTTTAATTCTTCGTTGTATATTAATCTACAATCTATTTCATTCAATAATATGAGAACTCCAACTACGGGTTTTGCATCGCCAGTTAATATTTCATTTAATTGAGGCATTTTTTTCTTAAGATCAAGAAGTACTTCCTTTATGGTAGCTCTAGGGTTTAATTCTAGGCTGAGTATGTGGCTTAATGTTCTTAATTTACCTAAACCCCTTATTTTTATCATATAGTTCAAATTTTACTACCATGCCGTTTGACTTAAGTTTTCTCTTCACTCATCCTCTTCATTATCTTTACCAAGTGGGTTATGTATCCTGCTATCTGATTTCTTAATTTCTTTGATGGTGTTTCTATTAACTTCTTAACCATCTGCTTGTTATGTTCAAAGTCACCTGTGAATAGATCAGGATACATAGACAATAGCTTTCTTGCAGTTCTTTTTACTATGCTTGGCCTTACCTTACCCATTGTACTTCACCGTGAATTACCGTAATGTTTCCGTACTGTTGTTTATGAATTAGTAGAGGATTTAATAATGTTACGCTCAATCCTTGGAATAAGTGGTGGTTATGTGAGAAAAGTTTATATAGAAGCTCTTCTGTTGAGACTCCCATGGATAAGGTGGTGGTAGGTTATGACTACAGAGCCCATGGGTATTCCCGTTTTAATATTAAAGGAGGGTACCCAAAGAACAGCTGGAAGAGATGCCTTAAGAGCTAACATAATGGCAGTTAGAGCTATAGCTGAAACCCTAAGAACAACTTATGGGCCACGCGGTATGGACAAAATGCTTGTTGATAGCCTAGGTGACGTAACTATAACAAATGATGGAGCAGCAATCTTAGATAAAATGGATGTACAACATCCAGCAGCAAAAATGTTAGTTCAGATAGCTAAAGGTCAAGATGAGGAGGTAGGTGATGGAACAAAGACGGCTGTTATCCTGGCTGGAGAACTTGTTAGAGAAGCTGAATCATTACTAGAGAAGAATATTCATCCAACAATAATTGTATCTGGCTTTAAGAAGGCTATGGAGGAAGCCGTTAAGTACATTAAAGAAATAGCAGTTCCCATAGATCCTGAAGATGAGGAGGCGTTAAAGAAGGTAGCTATGACGGCATTAACAAGTAAAGCTGTACACGGAGCTAGAGAATACCTAGCATCTCTTGCTGTAAAAGCTATTAAGCAGATAGCTGAGAAGAGAGGAGATCAATGGTATATAGACTTAGACAATGTGCAGATAATTAAGAAGCATGGTGGTAGTCTCTTAGACACAATGCTTGTAGCCGGAGTTGTTCTTGATAAGGAGGTTGTTCATCCTGGTATGCCTAAGAG
>CAYPZO010000270.1:0-1759 GCA_964415135.1 uncultured Desulfurococcales archaeon
CACTAGGCTGGGACCTACCCGAATACATAGCACACCTAGAAGACTTCCTACAAAATCCAAACCCATTCGCGCCACATTTCTGGATGAGTGACTACAGAAACATACCGCCGCTATTAGACATAGTATTAGCACCGTTTGCAGCTATAGTAGGTGCTTGGACGGTTTTCAAAATATATCCGCCAATAGCCTACGGCCTCCTAATGTCTGGCATAGCTAAATTGTCTAAGGACATACTTAAATTAAACAATAAGTATGTAATTCTAACTGTTGTAATCTCATCGCTATATATGTTCAATCTAAGACTTTCCTATGGCTGGATGAGACAGTTACTTGGTACTGTACTTCTAATTTACTCAATAACTTTGATTGAATTATATAGGGAAAGTAAGGACATGAGTAAACATATACTTGTAGCCTCTCTCTTAATCCTAACTTCAATGTCTCACGAGGTAACAGCTAATGCTTCATTAATTCTGTCGGTGATGGCTATAATGAGATATTTTACCATGAGAAAGGAGATTAAGTTTACAAAGTATTCCCTACCTTATGTAGTTTCAGCTGTCTTAACGGTTGCTCTCCTAATATGGTACTCAATATCATTTTCATGGAAGAATGCTTACATCGGCATTTCACCGCCTGGATTTACCGCTTATAAAGCAACAACTACTGTTAAGGAAACCCTAACTTATTTCCTAATAGGTTACGGCCCTATATTACCATTAATGCTCATTACATTATCAAATAATAAGTATAGAAGAAATATATATTACATCACTTTAATCACGTTATTTACTCTCGCTGGCTTAACACCCTTAATCATGCCTTACTTATCCATCACAGGATGGTGGAGGTTTCTTAATACTGCCATAACTATATCGCTACCTTTAGCAATCGTAGCCCTCATTAGCTTTAGAAAATCCTTATTAGCTATTTATACGTTAGTACTGATAATGCCAGGCATGTTATTTGGGGTTCTTAATTATGAAGGTTATTACACAGGTTCACTTACGAACATATTAAAGAAGTTCCCGTCTGGGATGGCACCATTACCTCCAAATAAGAAGGTACTGAATGAATTATTACAGTTGAGTGAGGATTTAAAATCCATTAATTTAAGTACCGATATACCCATAATTACTGAGAAAGCCACAGCTAGGTACGTTCATTTAGCTATAAGGAACCCTAAGCCAGGACAAATAATTAGAGTCAGAGGTTTTCCCGGACTTATTCAAGCATGTAACCTTATGAGCAACTTAAACATAACGGCAGTCTATCTAATAACTAACAAGAACCAGAGCACACTGATTAATAACTTAGAAAGCACCTTAAGGAATACTAAAAGTCTAAAATGCGGACCATACCACATAACTCCAGAGAACATAACCGATATTAACCTAAGGATCTTAAGCTTAAGGGACGACATATATAAGGTCTACTTAGTTACTTTAGGAGGAGGTTAATTTGGCTTAAGCCTTAATATTACTTAGATACTAAGTCCGTACAAACTTGGTGGATACGTAAATGAAGGTACTTGTCTTAGGTCTTGATGGTCTTGATAATGTGTTGGTTGAGAAATGGAGAATCAGGGAGTTTACGCAATCTCATCATGGCACTCATGACGTTACCGTGGCTGTTAAGCCTGGCGAACCCCTCTACACGCCGTTGATTTGGGCCGCTTTCTTATTGGGTAAGCCCGCATATCATTACGGGTTTACGTTCAGTAGAATAGATATGGAGAAGCAGAAAGCTGCTTACGGCA
>CAYPZO010000271.1:0-1747 GCA_964415135.1 uncultured Desulfurococcales archaeon
ATACATATCTCCTTCAATATTTCATTAAACATTTTATATATCTTCACCATCATATAGTGTAGGTTGAGGGCTTATCAATTGATAAGCTCAATAGAGTATATAATTCCGTACATTAAAATAGCATTAGTATTATCTGTACTCAGTTACGCTACCATACTCGATATTAGGTACAGGGAAACCCCCATAAAGCCTTGGGTTATATCGATTTTAATAGCTTCAGTACTGACTATAGTAGAATATTCTATAAAACCTAGTTTAACTCTACAAGTTATAGCATTAATATTATTTTCAATAGTTATTTCAACAGCAATACCCTGGATCATATACATTATAGGTTTAATAGGAGGAGCCGATGCCCTAGCCTATACTCTCATAACAGTAAGTACACCCATAAAACCATACCCTTCAATGAAGAATATAATACCGTTTCCCTTTCTCGTACTAATATATTCAAACATAGTGCCTGTCATAATAGCTCTAGTAATGCTTATATACAATCTATCATTCAATAGAAAATACATACCAAAAGACATTTCGTTGAAAATAAAAATACCCTTACTCATAAATGGAGTACCGGTCAGAATAGATAGTTATCTAAAAATAAAATTTGCTTATCCGCTTCAAATATTTGAAAAAAACCATAAGGTAAAGGTTAAGTATAGAAGTACGTTTGATATAGAAGAAGATCCTGAAATTCATAAAAAACGCGTTAGAGAACTCATAAATGAAGGAGTAATAACTCAAGAAGATAAAATATGGATATCCTATGGTTTACCCTTTGTGTTATTCATTCTAATAGGCTATATAACAGCATTAATTATCTCTGATAGCTTTATAATAATGGTACTACTAAGAATCTTAAGGTGAAGGGTGAAATCAATGAAGAGAAACATACTACATGCACCATGGAGGTTTAAGTACATAGTCTCTACGCTAAAGAGAGAAAAAGAATGCATATTCTGTAAAATGACTTTAATGAAAGACGAAGAAGCGTATATATTATATAGAGGCAAATACTCATTCATAGTACTAAATAAATACCCCTACAATACAGGGCATCTAATGATAGCCCCGTATAGGCACGTACCTAGTGTTGAAGATTTAAGTGAAGAGGAATTGTTTGAAGTAATGAAACTAATACAGTTATCAATTAAATTATTAAGAGAAGCATATAACCCTCATGGATTTAACATAGGAGTAAATATAGGAAGAGCTGCAGGTGCAGGAGTCGAAGAACACGTACATGTACATATAGTTCCTCGATGGATAGGAGACATAAATTTCCTACCATCAATCTGTAATGTGAAGGTATTCTCCCAAGCCATTAAGGAGTCCTACGGAATACTAAGAAGAAAGCTTCAAGAATTAATGATAGTAAAGTAAATACTCCATATTGGCGTAAAGAAAAAATAGATGCTGAGGCCCTCGATCACGGATCTTATGAAGAGAACGGGGTTTACCTGAGCTTACCTAACTTAGACTCCTTTTCAACTTCCTTAATTATCTCCTCTAATATGTCAATAGCTCTTGAGGCAAGCTCAACTGATATATTTAATGGAGGTGCAATCCTGATTACAGAAAGACCAGCACCAATTACTAGTATTCCGCGCTTAAATGACCTCATAAGTATTTCAGCTAACTCCTTCCTAGCAGGCTCCTTAGTCTTACGATCTTTAACAAGTTCTACACCTATCATTAATCCCTTACCTCTAACATCACCTATCATTTCTATACTATCCATCATTTC
>CAYPZO010000272.1:0-1742 GCA_964415135.1 uncultured Desulfurococcales archaeon
GACCTAAGAAGAGCATATAGGATGAAATTCTCAACACTTACATCAACAGACCTAAGAAGAGCTTTTCATAGGCTAGAAAAACTTGATTGGCCAATGATAGAAGCTGGACTTTGTAGACATGAACTAGATTGGTTGTGGGGTATTAATGTTAGTAGAGTATTGATAGAAGCAGTAAGGAAGGTTTCAGGAAGGAGGATAATACTAAGCGCAGGTAGAGTTCAATCACCAACACTTGCATTCATGGCTAAGAAGGAGATAGGGAGAAGACTAAACATACCAAAACCTCAACCAGCAATTGAAGTTAAAGTCAAGATAGGAGATAAGGAATACTCAATTAAACTAGAAAAACCAAGACCTAAAACGCTAGAAGAAGCAAGGAAAATAGCTCAATTAATAAAGAAATATGGATACCTCATTATCACACAAGTATCATATAAAACAGAACTCATACATCCTCCACCACCCTTTAATCTAGGAGATCTCCAAGCAGAAGCTTCAAGAATATATGGTTATAGCCCGCTCAGAACTCAGGAAATAGCTGAACAACTATACTTAGACGCATTAATAAGTTATCCGAGAACTAATAGCCAAAAACTACCGCCAGCCATAAACTATAGAGAAATATTAATGAACATAGCTAAAAATCCAACATATAGTAGATTAGCTAGAACATTACTTATTGAGACGAGAGGTCAATTAAAGCCCAAGCAAGGAGCAAAAGAGGATCCTGCGCACCCAGCCATATACCCTACAGGAAACCTTCCAGGCAGGCTACCTATTGATAGGAGTAGAATATACGATCTTATAGTTAGAAGGTTTTTTGCATGCTTCTCTAAGCCAGCAAAGATAAGTCAAGTAAAAGTAAAACTTGAATCACCCTTCACTTACATGTATTCTCGAATAGAATTTTCAGTTAATTTCACTTCAATTATTGATCAAGGATGGATAAAATATTATCCTTATGTATCCCTAGAAGCAGTTAAAGTACCTTACGTTTACAAGTACATGAGAATACCAGTTTCTAAAGTTAGGGTTAGAGTACAATATGTTTCCTCAATTGAATCATATACTAAGACTAAGATAGTTAAATGGATGGAATCCGTAAACATAGGTACTGAAGCTACAAGAGCTAGAATACTAGAAACACTATTCCAAAGAAAATATCTAATAACCGTAGGTAAGCAAATAAGGGTAACAGACCTAGGACTCGTAGTTTACGAGGTTTTGTCAAAATATTTTAAGGACATAACCGATGTAGCTTTAACAAGAAAATTCGAAATATATATGGACGAAATAAGGCGCGGTATTAGGAGTAGAACTGAAGTAGTAAATGAAGCTAAGAAAGTTCTCCTAAAACTAATTAATGAATATAAGGCTAATGTACATCTCATCGGAGAAGACCTAACTATAGGACTAGGCCTCGGGAAAGCTACAAGTAAGTGTAAATTATGTTCTCGCAGAGTTGTCGAAAACGGTCTATGCAACTATCATTTAATGGCATTAAATGAAGTTAAGAGGATGTATGAAGTATGGAAGGAGGTATTAGGAATTTCATGGAATGAGTATTTAAATAAGTTATTAAAGCTTAAGGGTACTGGTGATTGGATTAGAGATGTTGTAAAGTACTTATCTTCACATAGGGTATGAGATTACTTATTCTTAGCGATATAACATGAGAGATAGGTATCCTATGTATGGGATCTTGAATATAGCATTATTTATCGCTAAGACCTTACCTATGA
>CAYPZO010000273.1:0-1742 GCA_964415135.1 uncultured Desulfurococcales archaeon
CCAGCCATTCCTCCACTGCATCTTCTTGCGCCAATAGTCGCTATCTTACCTATCAAGGCCTCTTCCCAGTAATCTGATGCTGCATGTTCACCACTATCAGCAATTGATAACAGGAATCGAGGTGTAAGTTAAAGCTTGCATTCGAATACTACTCTAGGCTCTTCAGGTCTACCTCTACCTGCCTTTATTACGCATGGCATGTAATCCATTTTCTTAACAGTAACTGCAGTATAATCGCTTATAGCGGTCTTACCAACACATTTACCAAGACCAATAACCTTTATTGCAGGCTTCTTAGCGAGGTTAAGGAACTTTAATGGATAGAAAGAGAAGTCTGAGCCCTCATACCTCATACCTTCAGCTAAAACAGCAGCTATCATAAACCTCTTTTCATAACCTAATATGGGTTCGCCAGATAAATCCATGACAATTTCAGCGTCATGTTCTTTAGCAACCTTAACTATTAAGTCAATGGGTATAGCTTCCTTAGACCTTCACCAAAGTATACGAGTATTGGTAGAGCCCGCTTAACATCTTCAGGACTATCAATCTTCTCAGCACCACCAAGAAATACAGCAGCAACAACAATTTCTCTATTAGGATAATTCTTCATAGCCCATTCAACAACTCCCTAGAGCACGGATACGTAATGTTCACCATCTATAAGTAATATAGCTTTAGGCTTACCCATAATCATATCCATTTGATACGATTAGCAAAACACTTACTTATAGGCTTTTCATATAGAGTATTTACACAACTAATAGGACAATAACACATTAAGCTATTGGTAATTAATAGCGAATAACTCTTTAAGACACCTAACTAATAAAGATAGCCTGAGAGCGGCGGTCGTCTAGCCTGGACTAGGACGCCGGCCCCCCAAGCCGGAGACCCCGGGTTCAAATCCCGGCCGCCGCACCAATTCTTTTCCCATACCTCTACGATCTTATCTAATGGACCGACATACCTACCCTCATGGTAGAGATAATAGCGGTTCTTAATCTTCTTAATAGACCATTTAGCAGGCAAAGTTAACCCCCGAAATAAAACTGTATGCCTGGGGATAATAGAGAACTCTTGCTCAGGATGGAGGGGGTAACGCCGGGGTAACTAAATAATTAATTGTAATACCACTATACGTTGAGTAATTCAGCCTTAATTCCTAGTTAAGACTTAGCAAGTATAGAATGTTGAGGATGAAGTGGAATGCGGTTCATAATCACCATCGTTAAGCTAGAGTTATGGTGAGGAGCATATTGTGTGAAATGGTTAGGGGAGGTGGTAGGAGATGAAGATCTATTACTTAGGGGATATACACTATCATGTGTCTCAGTATGATTTGGATAAGCTAGCTGAGAATATTAGGGATTCATGTAGTAGCGTTGATGCTGTAGTTGTTGTAGGGGACATAACTTCTAGTGGTAGACTAGACCTTATGCACGATGTTCTCAGCACTATTAGGGTAGTAGCCGATGCATCTATAATGGTTGTTCCTGGTAATCACGGTATCTATCTAAGTAATGAAGAGATGAGAAACATAAACTCGTTAACCAAGCTACATAGGTTCAATGACTTTGTTGAAGAGCTAGGCTGTATAGCACTGATGAAAAATCACTACATAGTCAATGGGATAGGCTTTGTTGGCTCTATAGCCTGGTACGACTACTCATTTGCTCCAGAATGGCTTGGTCTATCTATAGAGGACTTCAGAGCCAAGTCCTTCGGTCTTTACACCTGGG
>CAYPZO010000274.1:0-1740 GCA_964415135.1 uncultured Desulfurococcales archaeon
AGGAAGCCCGAATGGTGTTACTGCACTTTCTATTATCTTTTGATTGTTAATCTATGCAGTTCCTGGGCGACTACCTGTATGCCATCTATGTCTTTCTATTATCTTTTGATTGTTAATGGCCCGCTGGAAAGCCAGCTCTTTTGCTTTACTATATGTTTCAGTATCTTTCTATTATCTTTTGATTGTTAATCTAGACTATCTTTATGATAAGACTTTAGATGAGAGATACAGGCTTTCTATTATCTTTTGATTGTTAATACCATAAAATAGTTTTACAAATCTATGAAAACCCTCACTCTTTCTATTATCTTTTGATTGTTAATTCTCTCAAAAACGATAACAGCCCGAAGCCTATCCGATACGTCTTTCTATTATCTTTTGATTGTTAATAACCCAGACTAAGGGTATAAATACCTTGATAGGGGTTTATAACTTTCTATTATCTTTTGATTGTTAATACCACTATCATAGACTTCCGCAGAGCATCCACATGTTGAATACTTTCTATTATCTTTTGATTGTTAATACAAGATACGGTGAAGACATTACGGAAAGGAATATTTTTCTTTCTATTATCTTTTGATTGTTAATGCGGTTATTCCTGTTAAGCATCCGTAGGGTAGTCCACCCTTTCTATTATCTTTTGATTGTTAATTCCACAGCTTTCCCTTCCAGTAGTAGCCGAACGGCTTCCCGCTTTCTATTATCTTTTGATTGTTAATAAGCCTCAATTAGACTTAGGAGAAACAGTAGTCCGCATCAAGGACTTTCTACTATCTTTTGATTGTTAATCAAGGACTTCAAGCTCCCTTGAAACCATGAAAGCTATGTTCCTTTCTATTATCTTTTGATTGTTAATATGGAGTAAAGATACGTGGATGGCTACGTGGAGTATTTTTCTTTCTATTATCTTTTGATTGTTAATCTGTCTTCAGTCTAGAGGGAAGCGACTTAAAAATAGTTGCTTTCTATTATCTTTTGATTGTTAATGATTTAGCTTATGATGAAGCATACATGATTCTATTGCTTGTCTTTCTATTATCTTTTGATTGTTAATTCAAAGTATAGTCCTGTGTATTGGTGGTCTCCTTTGAAGAACTTTCTATTATCTTTTGATTGTTAATACTGGAATAATGTTGCCTTCAGCAAGCGTCTCTTTGAGATAACTTTCTATTATCTTTTGATTGTTAATCCGGTGGAGTAAAGAAGGCGGGAACAGCAAAGTGGCAGAACTTTCTATTATCTTTTGATTGTTAATTTCTGGCCGCTAGTTTTATTTACTACTACTCCTCCTACTACTACTCTTTCTATTATCTTTTGATTGTTAATACGGAAAAACGGTATTTAAAGTTAAAGGAGGATTAGTGTCCTTTCTATTATCTTTTGATTGTTAATGGTCTATTACCTGCCCGCCTATGAACAGCTCGGCTACGCCTACCTCTTTCTATTATCTTTTGATTGTTAATATGGCCTCGGATATAAGGGAGGCGGAGAAAAAGCTCTACTACCTTTCTATTATCTTTTGATTGTTAATAAAGAAGGCAAAGTCATCAAAGAAACCCTAAACTACTACTACACTTTCTATTATCTTTTGATTGTTAATGAAATGTCTAGGGAACTAGGGATAGGTGTAGGTGAGCTACTTTCTATTATCTTTTGATTGTTAATATGGGGGCGGCCGAGGCGCAGGTAGCCATATCTGTCATAAAGTCTTTCTATTATCTTTTGATTGTTAATACG
>CAYPZO010000275.1:0-1729 GCA_964415135.1 uncultured Desulfurococcales archaeon
GAAGTATATTTGATGTTATTATACCTACTCCACCACCAGCTTCAGCTATAGAGTCAAGTAGTAGTTTCCTCGAAGTCGCATGCATTATTATTGGCTTTAACTTACTTCTATTAAGTGATGAAGAAATATACTTTCTTACACCTAGACTAGCGATTGCTTCAGCAAAGAAGAACGTAGACGCTGGTATCGGAGTTATTATCGGTGTATTCACTATGTGTTCAATTATTGTTTGTGTTACAAGATAAACTATAACTATAAATGCAGTAGACGATATAGCAAGTACTCCAAGAGATTCAGCTCTTAAGAGCTCATAGCGTGCACCATAAATTGTCCTAGAAGACGCGATTCTAAGAACTACAAGTATCGTAATATAAGCTAACCCATCAATAAGCCATAGAAGAGATTCAATGAGTACAAGTACACTATTAAACAATAGCATATAGAGCAATAATCCAATAATAGTCATAGCTATGGATGCAAATACAGCTACATTCAGCGTCCTTAAAGCCTTGTTCATTCTTATTATCTTCCTAATCACCAGCTTCCTCATAGCCTTACCACCTCTAAAGTCTTCGCTGTACCGAGGAGGCAAAGGACTACATAGAGTATATAGAGTAATTATATAGATATATAGGATAGTTGAGTTAGGAATTAGTGTATACGTGCATTATTTAATATTAAATATCCTGACTTAAAAATTTTCGTTTGGCTTCGCTATTTAAGTAAATTAGATTAAATTTTGATTAATTCTTTTATTCCTGTAAGGTATATATGGTCTGGGTACCCATATGGTAAATTTGATTTATACATATCTTAAGGATAAGGGTAAGGAGTTTATAGATTCTATAAAGGATTGTAGGGTTATGGCGTTATACTTTATTGGGTCTACTAAGACTTCAACGATACCTGGTGTTAGTATTGCTGGTGCTTCTCCCGAGTTAACTCTTTATACTCCTGCATGTGATGTCGAGTATCTTGTTTATGGTAGACCCGTGAGCTTTGATATTATACCAGTTACGCCTGAAGGTATACCTACGCCTACCTTGATAACTAGGTCAGCATTAATGCTTAGCAAAATACCTTATCTCGTAGTTGATACTGGGTCTTATATTGAGCCTAAAATACCACACATATCCTTGCCTAGTAGGTGTGTTGGTGAGAAGATAAATTCAGGTAAAGCTATTCCCTACAGCAAGGCTAGTGGACTATATTATGAGTCTATGACCTTAGCTAGAATGCTAGCATCGTCTTGTAATTTATTCGTTGTCGGTGAAAGTATTCCTGGAGGAACAACAACGACACTTGGTATCCTTACGGGTCTTGGTTATAGTGTTTGGGGCAGAAACGTTTGAGAAGGTGGTTTAGGATAGCTTAAGTCCTTTTAGGGCAATTATGTAGGCTGATGCTGTATGTCTATCTAATCTGTACTTCTTCATTATCTCGTCATGTTCTTTAGAACGTGTTGTTCCTTTTGGGTCTACGTAGCCTACTTTTATTGAGTATAGCGGTGCCTTCACTGTTATCATCTCTATTATTGAGCTTCTGAAAGCTGCTACCTTCCAGTTATAGTTCTTATGAAGACGCTTACCATTCCTTATCCATAGTAGTCTCAACCTACCTAAAACGCCTGGTCTTTCAAGGAATAATGTCTTAACCCCATGATGGTATGCATAGTTCAGCATTTCATGAACTTTCATACCTATGACACTTCTAGCTCTACGTCTTGGGT
>CAYPZO010000276.1:0-1718 GCA_964415135.1 uncultured Desulfurococcales archaeon
CAGCATACTCATTGGGATCTTAAGTGGTGGCCTAGTGGTGAAGAAACCTTAGCTAACTTGATTAAGGTTATGGATAAAGTTATTAGTGCATTACAGAGGGGTAGGGCTAGGTATTTTCTCCTCGATGGACAGTCTTCGGTTATTGAGGACTACCTTAACATTAGAAAGAATAGAGTAAGTATAGTTAAAGATCTTATTAAAGAGGGTAAGCTTGAGGTTGGTCCATGGTATACCCAGATGGATACTTTTCTTGTTTCTGGTGAATCTATTATTAGGAACCTGCTTATTGGTATGAGGATTTGCCGTGGACTTGGTAAATGTCTACGCGTTGGCTATATTCCTGATAGTTTTGGTCTATGTGCGCAGTTACCCCAGATACTTAGGGGTTTTGGTATTGATGTTGTATTGGCTTCTAGGGGTCTTGGTGATGAAGTTGAAAGGCTAGGAGTTGAGTTTAGGTGGAGGTCTCCTGATGGCTCTGAGGTTTTAATGATATTTCTTCCTACAGCTTACCTTAATGCAGGTTATCTTGGAATAGACTACTCGCATATATGTAGGCTTAGAAGGTATCTTGCGTTACCTCTAGGTAATTGGGCTTATACATCTGAGGTATACTATAAGGAACCTAAACCAAGCTTAGATAAAGCACTAGATAAGGTTAAGCATATTGTTGATGTTTCGAGAAAGTATTCTAGGAGTAGAGTTCACTTCATAATGAATGGTATTGACCGGGCGCCTATTCAGTTAAAGGTATTAGACCTTGTAAAGGACTTAGAAAGACAATTGGGTATATCAGTAGAAGTAACATCGCTAAGTAGGGCAGTTCAGGAGGTAAAGAGTAGGCTTAGGGGTAAGCAGTTACCAGTTTATGAAGGCGAGTTTAGGGGTTCAAGGTTTTGGCCAGTACTTACAGGTTGTGCTGCTTCTAGAGTTAAAATTAAGCAGTTAAACTTCCTAGCCGAAAGACTGTTAGCAAATTATCTTGAACCACTATCAATAATAGCCCGCACGATGTTCGGGGAGAACTATAAGTACTTCATAGATTATCTATGGAGGAAGTTATTGAGAATTCAATTCCATGACTCTATATGCGGTACTCTTACTGATGAACCATACATAACTGATAGGGGGATGCTTACATCTATTGTAAAGTTCTGTGGAGCACTCATATCCCATATACTAACAAGACTAGCAGTAACTATGGATTATAGACCGCTACTAATAGTATTTAACCCACTACCATACCATGTAAAGGCTCCAGTAGAAGTCATATTATATCCTGATTCTAGGGATATTACTGAGAAGTATAGTGTTATGGGTAAGCATTTAGAGGTAGTAGAGGAAGATCCAGTACTACAAAGATACGTAACCGTACTAGACCTACAGCCAACATCAATAACAATGATACCCTTAACCAGAATAAACGAAGACAAACTTAAGCAAGAACAACCGTACAAAGTAAAGGTCAATAACGATATTGTTGTCCTAGAGAATGAGTACCTGGTAATTGAGGCAAACTTAAGGGAAGGGGGAGTTGTTAAGCTAATAGATAAAGAAACCAATACAATTTATGGTCCAATGCTATTATTCATGGATGAAGATGATAGCGGAGACCTATATACATTTGATGGAGGGGGTACTAAGAGGATAAGTAAAGATATTAGAGCAAGGCTATGTAAGGTATATGATGGAGAGCTTGTTAAGTGGATTAAATACAT
>CAYPZO010000277.1:0-1705 GCA_964415135.1 uncultured Desulfurococcales archaeon
CTTGCATGCCACATAGTAGCTCTTGATCGAGGCTCGTTGACGGTTACTATTTCCTCATACTTAATAGCGTGCTCTAATATATTTTTAGAAGACATCCAAGTACCACGAGCTATTTGGGAGAAATACCAACTATGGCATTTAAGGCAATTATGATTACATCCACTTTGGTAAATGGATAAATAGTCTTCAGGTCTACTTAACACAATATCGTAAACTAACCTGTATAAGACTCCATTCTTAGACATAAAACCTGCTTCGCATGGCCTCTTATACTCGCCATTAACTTGAACTATGTTACCGCATGAAGGATAACCTTGACTTGTTAAATAGCACTTACTCAACTTACTCAATCCATAGTTATAGTAATGGATACCACAGATATAATCTATTTATATGAATTACCTTGTTTAACATCTCGGAGTCTTAAATTGATAGAGGAGATAGTATTCGATGAAATCACGGGAATTAGAATTAAAGTATACAGGTATGGCTCAGGAGAACCATCAATACTCATTACATCTGGAATTCATGGAGATGAAACTACGAGCGTAGTAGCTGCTCTCGAACTTATAGAATACATTGAAAGTCATGGAGTAGATAGAGGAACGGTAATAATTATACCTATAGTTAATCCTCTGGGCTTAAGAATGAAGAGGAGAGAAAACCCAATTGATGGAAAGGATATTAATAGGGTATTTCCTGGGGCAAAGGATGGCTCTATAAGTGAACAAATAGCATATAGAATATGGAATATAGCTACTACAGTAAACCATGTACTCGACCTGCATTGTGGGGGATTGAATTCAATACCATACATCCTAGCTTTACACAAGAACTACGACTATGTTAGGGAGTTTACGTCAAAAATACCATTAGATAAAGTAGTGGAATCTAGTAGTCTTAGAGGACAATTATTTGTTGAAGCAACGTTAAATAAAATACCATCAGCTTTAATCGAAATACCTGGAGGCATGGGAATATACATTGATGAGTACGTTCATTTACTCTTTGAAACACTTAAATCACTGCTAATGAAGTTAGAGATAATCAAAGGCCATCCAAGAGAGGTAGAGAAGCAAAAATACTTCAATGGATATAAACAGGTAATTGCATTTAGGGATGGAATATTTAAGCCATACGCTATTCCAGGATTTAATGTCATAAGCAATACAGTTATTGGAAGCATAAATGATGAACACGTAAGAGCAGAATGTAGGGGATTACTACTATCACTAGCAACACCACAATTCATTAGTAAAGGAGATGTGATAGCTAGAATAGCTTTAACGGAAAACAATACTAATACTTCGCTTATAAGTTAAGAAATCTTGTAGAGGTAGCTACACGTGAAGGAAGATGAAATTGAAGTAAAAGTTGAAGTAATTTTATTTTATCGCGGAGAACCAATAATCGACTCTAGCTTAGCAGAAGTCCTCAGGCTCATTAGAGAGAAGGGAAGCATACTAGCTGCATGTAGAAGTCTTGGCCTAGCATATTCACGTGTATGGGAGAGGATATTTAAGGTAGAGAAGATACTTGGAGTAAAACTCATTGAAGCTAAACGTGGAGGAAGAGGAGGTGGAGGAGCAACACTAACACCTTATGCTAATAAGTTATTAGAGATATATTCAAGTGCTGTTGAAAAAGTTAGACCATGCGCTTCCCTCTTAGGTAGAGTACCCATTGCAGAAAAACCACCACCAGA
>CAYPZO010000278.1:0-1680 GCA_964415135.1 uncultured Desulfurococcales archaeon
ACAAAGAAGCGTCGTAGCAAGTCCTTGGGTAACTGTGAGTGGATTGAGAAAATAATTGAAGAATACAGGAATAGCAGGCACGTGGCGGGCCCGCGGGGATTTGAACCCCGGACCTCCGGGATCCGTAGACCGGCACTTATAGGCATCTCTCCTGCTAGCTGATGTAAAACTGGGACAGATACAGTAAGAATTCATACCTGTTATATCTAGATGTGTATGACAGTCAACTAGCTATACATCATGAGTTCCCTCTAAGAGTGTGATGTTATTGGGTTAAAAGATGGGATGAGCCTATCTTAAAACCTGAATAAATAAAAGCATAGTTTTCCGATAACACTACTTAGTGGTGGCTGAAATGGCTCTCTTGCCCGGCTATAAGTGGCTTGAAATCATTCCTGGTAGACGTGGAGGTAGGCCTACCGTAAAAGGTACTCGTATAACTGTTGATGATATTCTAGAGATGCTTGCTGCTGGTTGGGAGCCCCGAGAGGTTGCTGAGGAGTTTGAGATACCGTTAGAAGCCGTATATGAGGCCCTGAAGTTCGCATCTAAGGCGTTAAAGAGGGTTGTAGTAGTTGCCGAAACTCCTAGCAGATGAAAACATACCTAGGAAGCTAGTAACTCTTTTGAGGCAGCATGGTATAGATATTGTCCGTTTACAAGATCTAGGTATTCGAGGCATTAGTGACAAGGAATTAGTCAATATAGCAAACGAGCTTGAGAGAACAATATTGACAAGGGACTCCGACTTCACAATACCAAGACTCTTATCTCTAACAAGGAACGGAGTAATCTACATTACCTATCAGCCCTCCAAGAACGAGATACTAAGATTAGCTGAGAGAATAGCCTCTAAAGTTAACCAGCTAAAACCTAAACCAGGCCTACTTGTAGTCATAGAGCATGAGCACATAGAGGTCTATGACTAATACTAACACCAGTACTCAAGACGGTATGAGATCCCCACCAACTTATGATAGCTTAAACACTAGGCCTGGGATTAAGGATAATGCAATCCATATTGATACAGGTAATAACCATGCTCATGATTAACAATGTGGGTCACCTACTATACACACTCATACCTAACATGTCACCACATTACTTCTTCTAGGAAAAACATAGAAGATAAACATACTTCCTTATGGAAATCTACTGAGAAGACCACTTACGTGGCGGGCCCGTGGGGATTTGAACCCGGGACCTCCGGCTCCGAAGGCTGGCACTTAAAAAGAAACGTCCCAGCAGTTGATGAGAATCTGGGACACTTAGGTATAGTTTTCATACCTATTATCTAGTATATGGGACACTTAGTCCAGGGACTAAGAGTTAGTGATTTTTAGATTATAGTGTTCGTAGAGGATATTATGCTCGGTGGGCATACCATTATTTTCTTGCTTTCTATCTCTAAGAGCTTACGCGAGGCGAATGGATTGAAGGATCGAAGATCTTAGGTTCCAAGCTGGGTATAACATAGAATAGTTTAGTGGCTACCAGTATTGTAACCACATAAGTAACGGGTATTTAGAGATACTATATGCTTGAGATGGCTATCTATTTATTTCTGGTTATTTTTCAAGTCATATTTTATTTAACGTATTCTACATTATCTAGATCTTTGAATTCACGGTCACCTGTCAGGAATAGTATCCTGAGGCGTTTTGCGAGCACGTATCCTAA
>CAYPZO010000279.1:0-1649 GCA_964415135.1 uncultured Desulfurococcales archaeon
ATTAAATGAATTAGCAATTAAAATATCAAGTAAAATAAACGTACCACTAGATAAAGTAGACCTTATAGACTTAAGCAAAGCACCTAATGAGCTCATATACAAGGTAATAAGAGATGGAAAACCAATATACATATCAGATGAAAAAGTTCTAAGGAAATGGATTAGAGAAAACTACATAAGAATACTAGATGAAGAAACCATGCTCAACACAATCTATGAAAAGCATCGTAGGAAGATAAAACAAGCTCTAGAGCAACAAAATATTTCCTCTACATAACATATGTTATCTTGGAGATAAAAGTGAATCAAAAACTAGAACATATGCTCAAGATACATGAACTGAGTAAGCGAGATCTACCGAGGAGGATTACACATATACTTGAATCGTTACTAAATCAGGGAAGAGAGTATGAAGTCTATGAAATAGTAAGGTATATTTCAAAGCTATTAAAGAAGATAAAGAAGTTAGAAGAGGAGGTAAAACTATATAGAGAATTACTTAGGATACCACCAGAGGAAAGAGAATACGAATACCTAGTCATACCATTCCACGTACTAGATACACTACCAGGATAAACAATCACTTTTACTTTTTACTTTAAGTATCATTTAATATTCCACAGTAGAACTTCCACTAATAGCTTCATCACCTTACTTTTTACGTAGATCCTAGTTCTATAATTGCGTCAAGGGCGACCTTAACAATGTGATTTTCAGTTAAACTAAGTCCCCTAGTATCGAACCCTCTTACCCATGTCCCATCATGACGTAGTTCATCGGATACAGCAGCTATAACTGCAAGCCTTACGCCCCTATGCTTTGCTATAGTCATAAGTGCTGTTGACTCCATATCAACCCCATATACTCCTCTAGACGAATACTCTACAACCTTATCAATGGTTTCCCGAAGTATCGCATCGGTAGTCTAAACACCACCTTTAACCACCTTAATCCTCCTTCTCCTCTTCAATTCAACAGCATGCTTATAGAGTATTTCAGCTAACTCAACGTCAGGTCTTGGTATATAATCAATATCAGGTATATAATGGAAGCTTGCTCCCTCTTCACGTAAACCCCAAATAGGAATAAGTACATCACCAATTCCTAATGCAGGGTTAATAGCTCTAACTCTTCTAATAACTACAAATACTTTTCCACCCATAGCAGTAAGAACTTCAAGTGCAACTATAGCAGCAGGAGAACAAGGAAATGGAAGGCAAACAACAATTTCTTCTCCACAATAAGTACCCATAAAGCTCTTAAAAAGCCAACCACTCAACTTCACAGACCTAGCATTAACAAGCATTTTCCTAACCTTCATAAACAACGGTGGGTGAAACGTAAGAATAATTCTCTTGCCACATAATATTTTATCTCTCTTAAGCTCAAAGGGGTCTATAACGGGCTTTCCACGACCAAACTTAAAGATCACTTCAATCAAACCCTAGTACTATTGTTAAGTCACCTTACTTCATTTTAAAATATGCAACTAAATAACTTACATCATAAAAGTCAACACCACCTCATGTCTTAAGAGCCAAGTAGATGCGTTCATTGATTAAATAGACTATTTACCTTGTAGGCATAAACTACTATTTAGGTGAAGGTACTGGACCTTAAGGCTTTCAGTAATAGGATTTCAGAAATAG
>CAYPZO010000280.1:0-1647 GCA_964415135.1 uncultured Desulfurococcales archaeon
CCAGTTAGCATCCATATTAATACCATTTTCTTAACGGTGTAGGCGTTTTCCTTACTAGGATTCTTTATGAGCTTAATTGACGAGTAAATAAATCCTATGTCAGTTATAATTATGAATGGAATGTAGTATATTGAAACAAGTCTTAGAATTATTGGTAGTATACTCAATGCTACTGCGCTTAAATAAAATATTATCGATACCAAGGCTGCTCTATTCAATCCATAAACTAACGCTACTGTCTTTATACCTCTTAGTTTATCTCCCTCAACATCAACCATACCCTTAGTAACCTCTCTACCCATATTTGCTAGGAAAGCTATTGTAAAGAATATTAGCGTTATTGGTATTATACTATTGTATATGATTATACTGCCATATATGAATGGTATTGCAACACAGAAGCTAACCATAGCATTACCTAGTAGCCCTGTCCTCTTACCCCATGCACTATAAGTATAGGATATTATTATCGAGATAAAAGCAACGAGTAGTGCTAACGGATTTATAAAATATGAAGCAAGTAGGCCTATAATACATAGTGCTAGAAAGTAGGCTTTAGCTGTAGTAAGGCTTATTCTTCCACTTGGAATTGGTCTCCAAGGCGCATTAATCCTATCAACATTAACATCAAACACATCATTAATTACCATTGACGCAGCTGTTAACGCAAAGGCTGTTAAAAACCCCCACATCACCCTAACTATATTATGTAACATTAATTCAAGACTATTACACGCAATTACAGTTCCAACAATAACAGCTAATCCCATCATGAGGGAATTTATGGGCCTTATTATCTCTATAAACGCCTTGAGGTTCAAGGCATGATGCCCAGAAATTCTTCCCTTATGGGGTTATCTGAGATAGAATATTCTCTTGATTAAGCGAATGATAGCATTTTCCTTTTTCTCTTCTCTAATTGCATATGAACCTGTAGCGCTTTCAAGTAACATTCCTGAAAGAACATCGCCTGGTCCAGCGTTTCTATACCTCTCGGCTTTACCTGCAAGAATAAGTAATTCATCGTATGTAGCATAGTCTATTGGAATACCTTTTCTTCCCTCCTTTTCCCATCTCTCATAAATATTGTCTAATATGCTAGCTACTTCAGGATCACTATAGAATGCTTGCTTAGCCCATACATTTCTATTTTCATCAATTAATACTATTATTTTCCTCTTAAGGTCTTCAGCTTTAGGCATCCAGATATACCACCACTTAAAACACTACAATTTAAGGTTAATTAACCTTAAATGAGAGATCTCACTTTAGGCACAAGAGACTTATACTTATGAGATAGAATTAGTAAGAGTAGAGAGTAAGGGATAGCTGCGGTGTAAGGGGATTGGCTAAGCTTTCAATGCTTGAAGAGAAGGTACTTAAATTCCTTATTGAGAACCCTGAAGCTAACCCAAGGGAAATAGCTGATAGTATTGGTGAAAGCCTTCAGAGAGTTAGAATAGCATTATATAAGCTTAGGGATAGAGGATTCGTGATGAGAGGTCCAAGAGGGTATGTTGTAGTAAAGTCTAGGCTAGGAGATAAGCTTAGGCAAAAACTCGAAGTAGAGGTAAAGCCTTCAATGGAAGAGAAGGTTGAGCTAAAACCTACTACACCAACTATACTGACGTTCGCGGAGGTTAAACC
>CAYPZO010000281.1:0-1645 GCA_964415135.1 uncultured Desulfurococcales archaeon
GTCCTTGGATCTAGCTAATGCTAATCTAGCTGTTTTACCATCGTATGCAGTATATGTCATGTAGTAAGTATCATTAACCTTTACTATTCTAGGGTCTTCGCATCCTCCAATCAATTCCTCCTTTAATGTAGGATATATTACCGTTAAGTTTAGTTTTTCAAAGTGGATGCCGTCATAGCTGATAGCTAGCATTATAACTGATGTTCCATGCCATTTGCTTTGAGCTCTATAGAACATGTAGAAAGTACCATTAACGAATACGACTGCAGGGTTGTGGCGGCTGCATCAGGACCACTAGCGCTAGGTATAAGTATTGGGTAGCTTAACTTAATGAATTTAGATTTAACGAGTTGAGAGGAAATTAGCTCAACTATAGATGGTTGAGTGATAGCTGTAGTTCTTGTAGGAATGATCTCCGAGATAAATAAGCTACCAGAACAGAGAAGAAGCGATACAACAACAAGTAAAGTAATAATTATGATAATTATATGAATACTCCTAAGCCTCATAACTTAAATCTCGCGAACTTCAGTAATTAATGCAGTGAAATTAAACTTTCTCTTATAGCTATGCTTAATGTTTCTTTATTCTCCAACCACATATATCATTAGCACATATTGTTCCCGAAATCACAACAGCTTCTATTCCACCACCGGGAAACGTTGATGCACTAGCTAAGTATAATCCCTTAATTGGAGTTTTAAAGTAAGGTCTTTTTGTTTTAATTGATTGATCAAAAGCATAAATTGCCCCCTCAGGCATTGATGTATATCGCTCAAAGGTCTTTGGAGTCGCAGCATCTACGACCACTATACGTTTACTTAGATTTGGAATTATTTTCTCTGCTTTTTCTATCATTTCCTTGGTTCTCCTCTTCTTCTCCTCTATGTATTCCTTGGTTCCTCTCTCTGGAAAGTCATAGTAGTTAGCATCTGTTATTATTGTAATACTTGCTTTGCCCCTCGGCGCTAAGCTTGGATCAGCATTTGAATTTATTACAATATGATAGCCTTCATCTAGGTTTACAATAAGTGTTGGATATTTAGATAGGTCCATATCTACGCCCAAGAATACCATAAAACATGATGGAGACATCTTTAAACTTCTTATGTAGTTAATGAATTTTTCATTTAGATTCTTTCTATCAATTAGTTCTAGGAATACAGTTTTAGCATTTGCATTTGCAACTACAATTGAGCTCTTATAAATATTATTGCCTACCTTTACTCCCTTAACTTCTCCATCCTCTACCAATATTTTAGTAACTTTATGTCTAACTAAAACTCTTCCACCATAACTTTCAATAACTTCTCTTAACTTATTTGCAAAATTCTGTGCACCTCCCTTTGGATAGTATCCGCCATAGATATAGTATGAAATAACTGCTGTAAGTGCACTACTTGCATATATTTCGTCGGGGCATGCCCCGATGTAACCTATTAATGCGCATAACAGTGTTTTTAAATCCTCATTGGTAAAGTATTCATCGAGCTTCCCCTTGTACGTTTTATTTAACCAATCATAGAAATGGGGATGTTCTTTCGGATAATCCAGGAGCTTTCTTTCACCAAATACTTTAACTATTAGCTCAACAGGTAGGGGCGTTCCATAAACTTCGACTTCCCTATAGCCTTCTTCATAAGCT
>CAYPZO010000282.1:0-1631 GCA_964415135.1 uncultured Desulfurococcales archaeon
TCCGAAGTTCCTGTACCCTGAGAATATATTTGCCATATTAGCCTGGGCAATCGAGCTTGGAACAGTAGCCCTTGGGGAGGGACTTCTTATAATTGCTAGAGAGTTCGACTTATCAGTAGGATCAGTATATGCTTTTTCAGCGATACTTTTAGCTATATTGATAGATTTAGGGATACCGATATTGGGAGCCATCCCTTTAATATTACTTGTAGGGATAGGTATAGGATTACTTAATGCTTTTTTTAACTACTAGGTTTAGGATGCCATCCTTCATCGTTACCTTAGGTATAGGGATGTTCATAAGAGGTTTGATATATTTTGCCACTTACGGATTTATATTACCTATAAGGGCCATTCATCCTATAGGAGAAATTATATTATTTCTTATCAATGGAAAGTATGGTTTCATCAATACTGGGTTATTCTGGTATTTCAGCCTTGGTACAATATTTACAATAATTTTGTACTACACTAGTTTTGGCAACCATGTAATGAGCGTAGGAGGTAATCCCTTAGCGGCTCTATATTCTGGAGTCAATGTGAAAAGAGTAAAAACGTTTTGTTTCATTATATCCTCCTTACTTGCTTCATTTGGTGGACTCCTTTCTGCGGCAAGGTTAAGGATAGGTAGTCCTACTTCAGGAATGAACCTAGAACTTGAAGCTATTGCAGCAGCGGTTATTGGAGGTGTGTCCTTATCTGGAGGTATTGGAAGTGTACCGGGGATAATCATCGGAACTTTAACCATATCTATGATAAGATCCGGCTTAGTTTTAGCGGGGGCACCGGTATATTGGTATATTGGCTTCATAGGCCTTATACTAATTTTAGCCTCCTTGCTTCAATCATTAATTAGGGGGGTAAAGGAATGAGCTTTGTTGAATTGGTAAATGTGCATAAATACTTTGGTCGTATACATGCACTCAGAGGAGTTAATTTAAAAATTAACTATGGTGAGATAATAGGACTTGTCGGGGATAACGGAGCAGGGAAATCTACCCTTATTAAGATACTCTCGGGCATTTATAGGCCAGATAATGGCAAAATACTTCTCAAAGGTAAGGAGGTAACATTTAACTCGCCCGCCGATGCTTTTAAAGCGGGGATTGCAACGGTATATCAGGACCTTGCTCTAGTGTTGCAACTTCCAATATGGCGGAATTTCTGTTTAGGCACAGAATTAAAAGGAAGGATTGGTTTTCTGAAAATTAAGGAAATAAAAAAGCGTTGCCGGGAGATCCTCAAAAAGCTAGAAATAGGAATAGACAATATAGACGAAATAGTTGCAAATCTCTCAGGGGGTCAAAGACAGTGTATTGCCATAGGGCGGGCTTTATGGCGTGACGCTAGATTACTGCTATTAGACGAGCCTACAGCCGCTCTCTCAATTAAAGAAAGCGAAAAAGTTCTACAGTTAGTGAGGGAACTTAAGAACAAGGGAGTGGCGTCAATCGTTGTTTCCCATAATATATATCACGTATATTCCGTTGCTGATAGAATAGTTGTCTTAGACAAGGGAATGAAAGTTTTGGATGTCCCAAGAAATGTTGTAACAATCGAAGAGGTAATGGACGTTATCGCTCATAGACTTGATCCACATGTCCTTAAACAAAGAGCGGAAAACATTACCT
>CAYPZO010000283.1:0-1628 GCA_964415135.1 uncultured Desulfurococcales archaeon
TCAAGCCTTTCATTACTATATCTTGGGAAACTTATTTTAGCATTAATAAACTTACACTTTACATACACCATATACTCCTTACCAAGCATACGGAATTCGCTACCTCTATCGACTGTGGAACATTTAGTAATATTTAGGAGATAATCGATTACATTACCGACAGAGAGTCGGCGCCTTTCACCAAGATATGGGAAGCCACATATATATCGAGGAAAGGTAAAGCGAATTATTAAAAAGGTCGTGAGGATGGCTAGTAAGAAGAAAAAGGGTAATAGTCTTCTTTTACAAATCATTATACATTAACCTCGCTTAGCGTCTATTAGTGATATAGTATCTATAGCCTGCCGTTATAAACTCTATGGAGTCTATTTCTTCATAGGTATACTCCGCTATAAGATGTATTGTGATGACGTTATTCTTATAATTTATCCCCTACGAGTACGATTCCTGATTTAAGAACATTAACTGTAATATTAGGAGATATTAACCTTGAAAGCGTTATTTCTTTATGTTCGCAGTCTTTGAGCTCTATATCACATATTTTTAATATAGCTCTCTTAACTTTATTTACATCATCTATTTCCGGGATAAGTGTAATGGTAGTATCATTTCTAATCTTAATGAATCTTTACTCTTTTAATCTTAGGCTTTTCTGCTGGAGAAGCGGAGGCTTTCTGCACTTTATAGTTTCGCGCTTAATAAGATGTCCATGAATGTTTAGTACCACTTTACAGAGATAGCATTCGTGCTTATCTTTACTATATTCAAGGAAAGTATGATTGTGATTATTAGACGTAGAGTCAGTATCTATGGCATAAAATGCTCAACAGATAGGATACACTCTATCATTCCTATTAAAATATGTAGCACAAATAGTGTTTCTTCCTAATAGATTTCCATTCTAATCTCGTGTTCCTATACTTAAACATGTATTATTAACCTTATCTCCTTCAGATTCATATGGTATTGCTCTCCAGTTCCTTAGATTATATGCTTCAGCCATTCCACCTAAATACTTAAATCCTCTATTCGGCTACCCTCATATACATCATATACAGTTATATTTGAAAGTCTTATTATTGCCTTATCTATTCCATTTTCGGCAATTACAGAATATCCTATACCTAACTCTACCCTGTTAGAAACTAATGATCTAAATTCCGATAGGAGTATATATACTTACGTTATAGTATGCTTTACCATTCCATGGGGAATTAATGTTACCCATAATAATCCACATAGCAGTACTTCCTATGGGGATTTTCACTATAGTATCGTATGTACGAAGCATAGCTACAAACTATAATGGCGTGCTCATGGACAGTAATATAATTACTAATCCAAGTATAGGTATAAATTGAAGAATATTTAAAAAACGACATAAAGCTACAAATAGCTCATTAAGAGTGTTCATAGTCATTATAGAATGAATTTATCTATTCTTTCACTATACAATAAGGATTATATTGTAAATTCTAGGTACTTAGTAAGGAATAAATACAAGGGGTTTCAAGGGTTTCATTTAAAGGGTAATAATAAGAATTTCAGAACTCTACTCTCAACCCCCCTACATATTATATAAGTTGTGTATTCCTAATATAGATTTTATATGGAGAGTGGGTGTTAGG
>CAYPZO010000284.1:0-1609 GCA_964415135.1 uncultured Desulfurococcales archaeon
AAGCTGTAGAGTTAACTTAGTTATATAGGATGATGAGTGTCCCGATCACTGCGGAATAGGATAGGTGAAGAAGTGGCGGCTAACTGATATACAACCTTATTCTCCTACCTCATTATCTTTTGGGAGAAGAATACGGGTATAGAGTTAGGATGGTTCTGGGTACTTATTATCTGAACAAGATTCGTAACATTCATGAACGTTTTCAATGAAAGCAGCTAGTTCCCTTATTCGTTATTTTTAAATAATTAATAATGGTTACCCTATATATTGGGGTGTGATCTTTGAAGACCACACTCCTAGTGCCTCTATCATTACTATTAATATCGATACTTATACCAGGCATTTATTGGTTCAACGAAAATCTAGATGAACTTACTGGTATTATTGAATTAAACATTAAGCCAGTATTTAATGGTGTTGTACCCAAGAATAAGATGATAGTTGCTATTCACGTCCTTAAGGAGACTAGTAATGTTTCTGAAAGAGTATTTATAGGAAAGGTGAATGTTCCATTTAAGTATAGGCTTAAGGTTAAGAGAATACCAGTAGGCTTAACTCAAACACATAGAGTTGTCATGGAGGGTGGTAAGTTTAAGACTATTGTAGAGGAGTATCCGCTATTTAAGGAGGTAACAATAGCTGTATTCATTCTTGATCCAGAATACTTTGGTTCTAAAGTACTGTTTATAGAACCTAAAAAGAGGATAACTCAAGTTAATGTAATTATAGAGCTATGTAAAACTAAGAAAGCTAAATCTACATCCCTACATAAACCACATACATTAAATTCCATAAGGACGTATACTGAAGTTGATGAGAAGAAGGTATGGTTGAAAGCAGGTGAAGTTCATAGTATCGATGGTTTATCGGTTAAGTGGTGTATTGGAAGGAATGGTGCATTGTACTTTGAGTCTTATGGCAGGGAAATGGTATCGTTAATTGAGCCTGGAGATTTATATGATAGTGGATGGTATAGTAATGGTAAAAAAGAAACTAAGTCTAGTATAGGAATAGAAGTAGGTGTGTCAGATGGTGTTAAGAAGATAGTTGAGGCATATGTGCTTTATAGATGTGAATACTGGTGGTATGTAGATTCCTTCTCGGGAGTTACCTATGATTACTTCTGGGCTTATCCAGTATGGTTTGATAGCATTCGCTTGGGTTCAAGTATTAGTTGTATTACTTGTGATTCTGAACATCCATGGTATGCAGGGGAGGTCTCTGATGCAACTTACTTTGAGATACCGTTCGCTAAGTCTGATAGTGATGAGAAGTGGTTATTTACTAGAGTTGACATATCGTTCTGGTTCAGCATAGGTGAAATAAAGTTCGGGGCGACAATATCATTATATAGAGCTGCAGGATCTAATACTAGGGAACCTCCCTATTTGAAAGTTTATATTAATGAGTGGAAGAACGACATATTGTACTGGTGGTATGATAATAACGATGATAAGAGGTATGAGGCTCACTTCTCATGGGAGTAATATGAATTAAATGCTCTCTTAGATTTTTAATTATATTGCTCCTTTTAATATTTTGAAGTATAGCCATATAGCTATTCCTAGTATTCCTAAGGCTAATCCTATGGTGCTAACTATTGGGTGAT
>CAYPZO010000285.1:0-1601 GCA_964415135.1 uncultured Desulfurococcales archaeon
CTATACTTTAACAAAATAAATGCGAGAAGGGTCTCGGCGCCTAAGAGGGTGAAATGAATGGTCCGCATAAAGTCAAAGAAAGCCCGTAGGGGCATGGTAGGAATCGAAGCAGCAATAGTACTAATAGCATTCGTTATTGTTGCCGCTGCACTAGCATTTGTAGTATTAAACATGGGATTCTTCACAACACAGAAATCCAAGGAAGCAATAGGAAGCGGCCTACAAGAAGCCACAAGTGCACTAGAAGTAGATGGGGCAGTAATAGGAAAGACTGATAGCGGAAAATTAGCAGCTGTAGCAATACCATTAAAATGTTCAACAGGTAAGAATCCAATTGACTTAACAAAAACAGTAATAAAGATTAGAACACCAACTGATACAGTAGTATTAGTAGTAAATCAAACAGATCCAAGCGCAAATATAATTACTGGCAATGATAAACCATTTGATGACCTAGGTACTAGAAGGTTTGCATTTATTAGATATCAAGGAGACACTGACATGTTATTAGAAGTAAATGAAAAATGGGTACTAGTAATAAATATGGCAAGCGTGCTAGGTAGCGGTTTAGATGCTTATACAACATTCATGGTTGAAATAAAGCCACCAACAGGTGCTCCATTAACTGTTGAGAGAACCGTTCCACCAAACCTTAGTGACACTATCATAGTACTAGAAAGCTAAAGATAAAAACAACAAGGAGGTGATGATGCCAGTGAAAAGGCTAAAACGCGGAATGGTAGGCATTGAAGCTGCAATCGTATTGATAGCATTTGTCATTGTAGCAGCTGCACTAGCATTTGTAGTATTAAACATGGGATTCCTAACAACACAGAGAAGCGGTATTGTGATAAGGTCAGGACTTGGTGAAGCAAGTACAGCATTAGAAGTAGATGGATCAGTACTTGCATTTTCACAGAAGGGAGATGTAGTTAACTATACTATGATACCAATAAAGGTTTCACCAGGAAGACATCTAGTAGACCTACATCCTGATAGAGCAAGCATACTATACTGGTCAACAGAAGCAGGCTCCTACGCTGACATATATACTGCATACGGCTATGTATACTATGACAGCGGTACTGGAAACTACAAGGTGGATATAACTAAGGGAAATACTACTGTAACAATAACCATTGGCAAATCAATAAATATAACAAAAATATGGTATGAACTAGTAACAACACAGGCCTCCACATTCCCTGATGACATATATGCAGTATTAATATGGACCGATAGTAATCAAGAACCCGCAAAGAAGGATACTAATCTAGAGATAGGTGAGAAGGCATTCATACTAATAGTATATAAAGGTACTGGAGTACAACCAACAGTATACCAGACTATAAAAGTTGAAGTTAAACCACCTGAGGGTGCTACGCTAACTGTTGAGAGGACTATGCCTCCAGGAATACCTAAGGGAGTAATAGATCTGGGCTAACTTGCCCCTACGGGCTAAAAACACATAAGGTAATAAACCTTTTTTTCCACACTATCCCTCTATTTTTCTAGCAGTTTAGTTTTTGGTGAAGAGGTTTTGAGACGTATTGGCTTTGGGGATAAGCTTAAGCTCGTAATGATTGTGTACGTAGTTATTG
>CAYPZO010000286.1:0-1596 GCA_964415135.1 uncultured Desulfurococcales archaeon
GACAAGGGGCTGGAGTTATTTAGCAGTCATGTCCCAGCCAGAAGGAGGTGCCTTGTACCTCATCCATTTATCTTCATCTAATATTACGTTAAAATTTAATATGTTAAGGAAGGAATCTATATGGAGGATCAATAAAGAGCTTAAAATTGAGGTTGCAGTAATTCAAGCTTTATACAATTGTGTCAATACGAACGGAAGGATAATCACCTACAACGATTTCGTTTCTCATGTATCCGAAGATCTACTAAGAATGAACCACCACAAAGATAAGATAATACCAAAAATTAACTATATCCTTAGGATACTTGATGAAAAGAACCTAATATGCTGGTACCGAAAACCTAATGCCTCAAAAATATACATCTCAGAAGAACTCGAAGGAATACTACTAAGGAACATTAAGGATGGTGAAGGTAATGAAAAACTATTAAATCTCTACCACTTAATAGCTAGTATGAATTCCCTAAGCAACGGAGCTGGCGCTAGAGAAGAATTAAACTTAGCTAAATTCGATGACAAAATCAAAAGAAAAACCCAAGCTATTCTTTACATCGTTAACAACGTAATTCAGAACGTGCCCGATAACTACGAAAAATACAAAGTAATCAGGAATATCATCAAATGGCTATCAAAACTCCTAGGAGAACAAGAAGATAACGAAATAATCGGCATCGTCCGGAGTAGGATCCTTTTAGAACTTCCAAATGACTTATTCATCAAATGTATAATTGAATAAAAACTCATTCTTATCTCTTCGCAAGAAGAAGATATTATGTATTAATGGTTTATTTAACCCCTAGCCTGGAGACTGGGACATGACTGCTAAATGACTCCAGCCCTAAATATGATAAATATTCTCCATTCCATATTTCACTGGGGTATTGAACATATAGCTCTATTACTAGCTCTTTATTTTGAGGGGTATTCTATGCCCTCTCTGTTGACTCCTAGAGAATTACTATCAATTATTAGTTTGTCTAGAGCTCTTACTTTAGCACAATTAGCAAAAAATATTGCTGTAGTTCCAAATCTCTCTCATAATCTTATTATTACTACTATTCAAAATATCTATCAACAGGGAGTACCCTCACTCTATAGTACCCTAGGTCGGTTGAATGCTAAGCGCTTCTTAAGCTTATTAAATAGTCTTGGCCTTTGGCATTCAAGTCTTCTTAGGACCAATGGCTTATCAATAAGAGGCATTAAACTTCTTTCGTTTAATCAGTACGAGAAGTATCTGTATCTCCGTAAGATCATAGCCAATTGGGAGCCCATGAAGGTGTTAAGAGAATATCTGGAGATTGTAGGAGGAGCAACAGTTACTGACATAAATAGGGATCTTGGATGGGCTATGATAATTAGGACAAAGACTCTTATTCAGCTAGGCTTGATCACATGGAGGAATAAACCATTTGCAAAACCATTTAATAAGCATATTATCCATGCTATTTTAGTTAAATTAGGCGTAGAGTACGGTTTATTAGAGGTCACCCCAGCAAACATTATTAAACTGAAACGCATATAGAATAATAAAGTTGTGGAATAACAATTTATTCGACATTAACTTTTAGGAGTTTTTCTCTAATATCTTTAACA
>CAYPZO010000287.1:0-1575 GCA_964415135.1 uncultured Desulfurococcales archaeon
GTTTTGTTGTTATTGCATATGCTACCATTGTTACGTTCTCTACTTCACTTGTAATTCTACTTGAAATCCTCTCTAGTACTTCATAGGGTATTTTGCTCCAGTCTGCTGTCATTCCGTCTTCGCTTTCAACTATTCTGACTATTACTATGTATCCTACTACTCGCTTATCGCCCTTAACTCCAATCCACTTATCATCTCCTAAAACCGTGAAAGCTTGCCAAACCCTGTAGTATAGTTCATGTTTCTTTAACTCCTCTTCGACTATCTTTGCGGTTTTCTTAGCTATTTTGAGTTTTTCTTCGGTTACTTCACCTATGATTCTTACTGCAAGTCCTGGTCCTGGGAATGGGTGCCTACAAGCTATTTCATGTGGGACTCCGAGGGCTAGTGCTATTTTACGTACTTCGTCTTTGTAGAAGTACTTTATGGGTTCAATTACCTTAAGTTTAAGCCACCTGGGTAATCCTGCTACATTATGGTGGCTCTTAATTCTATTAGCTCCAGGTACAGCACCACTCTCGATAACATCTGGATATGTTGTTCCTTGAGCAAGCCACTTTATATTGGGGTCTTTTCCTGCTATTTCGGTGAATATTTTTACGAATTCTTCACCAATAATTTTTCGTTTTTCCTCGCAGTCTCTTACACCTTTTAGCTTTGATAGAAATCTCTTTTGTGCGTCGATGAATATTGGGTTTATTCCTAGTTTTTTGAGGTTTTCTAGGACTTCATTTACTTCTCCTTCTCTTAATAATCCGTGGTCTACGAATACGGTTATGAGTTTATTTCCTATGGCTTTCTTTAATAGTAGAGCTGTTACTGTTGAGTCAATTCCGCCACTAACAGCGCATAAAACTTTCTCATCCTCTGGTATAGTGTTCTTTACTTCATTTACTAGCCTATCCACTATATTCTCCATTCTCCAAGTAGGCTTACACCCAGCTATATCTAAGACAAAGTTTCTTAGGAGAAGTTTTCCTCTAGGTGTATGAACTACTTCTGGGTGAAATTGGACGCCATAAATGGGCTTATCCTTGACCTTGAAGGCAGCGATATATTTTGTTTTCTCCGATATTGCAAGCACCTTGAGGTTCTCTGATAGTTCTGCAACATAGTCTCCATGACTCATCCAAACATCTTCAACACTACTCCATCCATTAAATAATGGGTCTTCCTCTAATATTCTTACTTGAACTCTACCATACTCTCCAATACCGCGCTTAACTACACCGTTAAGCATTTTTGCTAGTAGTTGATGTCCATAACAAATACCTAGTATTGGTATGTTTAATTCCAGCACCCATTTAGGGATTCCTGGAGCATTGTGTTCATAGACGCTTTTTGGACCGCCCGATAGTATTATCGCTTTAGGCTTAATTTCTTGAATAATGTCTTTATTGAATTGAAAATAGTGGATTATTTCCGTATAGACGTTTAGTTCTCGTATTCTACGTGATATGAGGTGTGTATACTGTCCACCAAAATTAACTACCACTACAGTATCATGTTCTCGGTATGGCTTCCACGAACTCAATGCCTAGTCACTTATTATGTGTTTATGGATTTCCTGCTTTA
>CAYPZO010000288.1:0-1564 GCA_964415135.1 uncultured Desulfurococcales archaeon
AGTTTTCCTTTTGGTAGTGTTTGTAGTAGTTTTGCTATTAGGTATGCTTCATCTACATCTCCTCCACTTGAGAATAATATTACTGCTACGTCTCCTTCTGGTTTTAGTTCTCTTAGTGCTTCGTATATTGAGTCTACTGCTGCTGCATTGATGTATCTGTGGATGCCGAAGAATATTGGTATGGCATCTGCTTTCACGGTTTCCTCGAATTGTTTTAGGAGTTCTGTGGCGTGGGTTATGAATTCTTTAAAGCAGTAGACTTCATTGATTACTTCATTAAGTAACATGTAGGAGCTACACCTGAGTATTTCTATGTTATAGGGGGAGATATGTAGTAATGCTTCCATCTATATGGATAATTGTTATGAATGGTATCGTATATACTACGGATCAATATTAAATGATGTGAATGGAATCATTATTTTATTAGGATGAGGGACTAATTAGTTAGAACTAGGTTAGTATTCCTTAAAGTAAATAATTATGAGGTTACGTGCTAAGTGCAATGCTGGGAGAAATAAGGTTATGGTTGTTATTGAATGTTCCAAAGTCTTGATTCCTTGAACTTCTTTCTCTTGATTTCAATAACCTTAAAATCTTACTTAAAGTCTTGGTGTGGGAAATAAAATTTTATGTGATTGTAGATCATCTGTGTTGAGTATTATAAATCACCATTCAGGATTTCTTAGTTCTTCTTTGATGATGGATCTAGCATTCATTATTATACTGTGAGTATGTTTTACTCTAATAACTATGTATAATTTAGAGAGCCTTGCGTTGTTCTGAATTTTCAGTCGGTATATCCTGATAATATTTATAGTCGGTAGAGACGGTGTTTAGTGTTGGTATAGAGTATGTGTGATGTGGGGGTTCTTCGCTTAAAGGTTAGGGTTGGTAAGAGGTTTACTATTACTATACCTAAGGAGGTTAGAGAGAAGTTGGGTATTAGTGAGGGGTGTGAGTTAGAGGTTATTGTTACTGGTGATAGCATTATTTTGAGGAAGCCTAGATCTCTAGTAGAGTTTATTGAGGATATAGAGCCTAGGGGGAGCGTCGAGGTTCTTCTCAGTGAAAGGGATAGAGAAGTGAAGACAGAGAGTGAAAGAATTGATGAGCTTACCAAGGAGCATGGCAATTGATACCGGTCCATTGATCCTCCCCATTACTAGGGAGCGTGGTTGGGAGAAGATTAAGAAGCTACTAGCCTTTCATGAAAGAGGCGAGTTAACGCTACATGTAGGGTTGTTTAATGTTGTAGAGTTGATTTACGTTATGCATAGGTTGGGGCATGATGTTAGGACAACAATGGAGTATGCTTCATTGATTTTAGATAAGCTAGGTATTGTTAGGGATGATCGTTATGTTTTGTGGATGGGGAAGTTAAGAATTGAAGCCTATAGGCATGGATATAATATACCATGGGGTGATATCTCTTCAGCTGCTACAGCATTAACCTTAAACATCCCCGTAATAGTCTTAGATGAAGATAAACACTTCAATCGAATAATAGTGATCTGTCGTAAGCTAGGAAAAACTATACGCATAGTTCGAATAAAGGATCTTG
>CAYPZO010000289.1:0-1560 GCA_964415135.1 uncultured Desulfurococcales archaeon
AGTTTTTTCACATTAAAAATGCAAATCTGCATGTAACATGCATTCTTATTGAGTGGGTTATCTATTTATGTGGGATATTTATATATGTGGGATAACATAGCTTTATTGGATGCTGTGGGAGTGGGAGGTTCTTGTTTGTGTTGATTCTAGAGGTCGTATTGTTATACCTCGTGAATTTAGAGAAAAACTTGGTATAGGGAGACTTGTTGAGCTTAGAATTGAGGATGGTAAGCTGGTCATTATTCCCGTTACTGACCCTATTGATGAGTTAAGGAGTCTCGTAGTAGAGTGTAAGGTTATTGCCTCCAAGGAAGCAAGAAGGCTTGGATTACTTGCTGAAAAACAGCTTGAAAAAGAGGTAGGTGTAGAGTAGTGTTCTTGGTTGAAACCGATGTCATTGTAGCTGCTATTAATGTTAGGGATCCCCTCCATGAACTTGCTAAAAGTATCTTATCTCGTGGAAAGATGATGTTATCTCCATATGCGTTAATTGAGCTTAACCTATTGATAAGGTCGAGGATAATAGTTGTTAGGGATTATAGTGCTTTTTGGAGGAAAATGAATAATTTACTAGAATATTATGAAATTAAAGTACTAGCCCCTAAACCTGAGTATCATTTAGAGGCAAGTATTCTTAGGGATAAGTATAATCTTTCATATTTTGATAGCCTTCATGCAGCAACATCTATTATTGAGGGCTTAACATTGATAAGCTTTGATAGAGATTATGGTAATGTAGAGGGCTTAAAGTACGTGCATCCAAGTAAATTATAGAATACTCTTAGGTTAACTAATAATGTTTGGACAATATCTCCTATACCAGCAGTTATTACATTTTTGTAGTATTTGGTTTACTATTGGTGGTTCTTCTCTAGCTTTAATCCTCTTAACTTTAAGTACTATCTTCTTAATCTTCTCAAGATCGCTACCACTTACTTCGTATTCAATGACTTTATCTCCAAGTACTAGTATTGCTTTACGTACTGGCTTATACGTAGTGTTTACTAGCCATGAATAGTACATTAACTGTACCTTAAAATGATCATAGTATTTCCTATAATTCTTCTTGACCTCTACAACAATTACCTTCTTTTCACCTGCAACTATGTCTATAACCCCCATAGCCTTATACTTCCTATTAATGAACTTGCATTCAAGTAGCCATGGTTTTGGCAACCTTAGTTTCATTGCTATAGCTTCCTTCTCTTTAGCATTTACTGTTGAATACTTCATGCTTATTGTTGGTGGGATTGTTACGTCAAAGTTATACATAATCCACGGTATCATAGGACAATAAGTGTATTCCTTAACATCCATTGCAGTAACGTATTCGTAGTCTATGTTTAATCTAAACAATTAGTACACCTCTCATCCTCCTACTACGTTTAAGATACCATGGAGTTCCATGAACCTTCATTTTCCTATAATCATTTTCACATAATGGTATAATGTGTACAATATCATCTTCACCTCTAGCCCAAATCTTTACTGCTTTCTCAATATCCTTTAACTTATACTGGTTTACTACTCCTATGAATGCTGATCTCTGTATTCTTGCTA
>CAYPZO010000290.1:0-1558 GCA_964415135.1 uncultured Desulfurococcales archaeon
CCTCTTCGAATTCCCTTCTAAGATTTGAGGGTAGGTTTCTTCTAATTTCTTTTCCCCATCTTCCTGCTTCTTCCCTTCTTAGTCCTAAGTATATTGAGGCAAGTCTATATGCTTGGAAGAGGCAATTAAATGCGTCGCGAATTAACGTGTCTTTATCGTATTTGTTTTCGGTTTGGAGTGCTAGTTGGAAGTATTTTTTTAGCAATCCTTAACCTACTATAGACTTCCTCTACATCTATGTTCACGTATTTCAGCCATTCCTTAACTACCTTACCACTACCATATAAGACTTTGTAGCCTAAGAATAGGTTTATTAAGAGATCATTACGTGGTTTTTCACCAGCATTAAAGACTACTAAGTCTATGTCTATGGGTAAGTCTTCTATAGCTTTAATGTAGTTTAAGTAATCTTTTTTACATTTAGTGATAACGAGTAAGTCGACATCACGAGCATGTATTGGAGCGTATATAGTGCTGCCGAAAACTATGATTTCAATAATTTCTGGGTCAAGATCTAGTAGCCTCCTACAGGCTTTACTAATAACCTCTCCTAAATCTATGAGTGAAGTATTCATGTCATACACTCTCTTCTAATGATCCCTAGATTACCCACTAATGTAAAAAGAGTAGTAAGTAAGAGTAAAAGCATTTAGGATATCTAGCATGGGTTTAACCTACTTACAGGAGGTATTGAGAGATTACCTTAAGCTATTAACGCTTATAACTTCCCTCTCCATAAGGTACTTTAACTATGAGTATTACTTGTTTTTTGGTGAGGAAGAGGTATGGTTAAGGTTGTTGTATTGACCCTTGGTTTTGAGGAGAAGTTTGCTGTTAGAATGCTTGTTAGAAGGGGGCTAGAGCCCGAAGATAAGGTATTGTTAATTACTGGACCTATTGTCGAGAAGACTCGGAAGGCTATAAGTCATCTTAGGGAGTTCTTGAGGTATTTTGAGGGTGTTGAACTAGAGGTTTTTGAGGTCAAAGAAGTATATGATTTCGTTGATGCTTGTAGTAAAATTATAAGTAAGTTCATGGAGTTAGCGAGGAAGTATGATGAAGTATATGTTAATCTTTCTGGTGGTATGAGGGCATTAATACTTGAAACATATACAGCATACCTACTACTACCAAGAAACCTTACAAGTAAGATTAAAGTAGAACTAGATACTGAGGATAGTAAAGCAGTAGTAGAAGTTCCAAAGGAAATAGATAAAATATTGGAAGTAGTGGATCTTGGAGCAAAAACCGATATTGTGAGAGTACTACAAGAATACGGAGAAATAGATCTAATAACACTAAGCAAGATAACGAACAAAGATGAAACAACAATAAGAAAACAACTAGAATACCTAAAGAAACTAAACCTAATAGAACTAGAACATCGTCCACTAAAAATAAAACCAAAGAAAGCAATTAAACTAATACTAATAAAACACTAAATATAAAACATACTTTATAAACTATTATTTCTTAGAATAGTCTACTCAATCAAATAGTAGTATTACCTAAAGCTTCACCATAAGTCATGGTGATGATTTATATACCCTTTTTAAAC
>CAYPZO010000291.1:0-1548 GCA_964415135.1 uncultured Desulfurococcales archaeon
CTAAAGTTTTGAAAAACTACGATCTACTATTAACATCGGCTATGATAAGTGATGTCAAGTGCTCTAGAATAGTAAAGGAATTGTGGGATAAGTATTCAGGAGGATTATCAATTATTGGAGGACCAATAACATCTAAGCCTACCTTAGTATCTAAGCTTGGATACGATATTGGTGTTTTAGGTGAAGGAGAATATGTTTTAGAAAACATTCTTAGTAAAATAACTAAACACAGCTATCCTAATGCAGAGGAACTATTAGAGTTAATGGATAGACTAAAGGGGTTAATTATTAACGTTAACGGGAAGGTACATGTAAATGGAATAGCAGATCACCTAACCCATAAACAGTTAAATGCCTATAAGCCTTCAACAAAAGCCGTCAAATTCTACCCCATATACTGGGCTTCAAGAGTATACGTTGAAGTAGTTAGAGGTTGTAGTAACTTCTATAGAACAACTATAAAGCTACCCAATGGTAAAAAATGCATTAACTGCAACATCTGTACCAAGGGTTCACTAGAAGATAGATTGAAGTGCCCAGTGAATATACCTCCAGGTTGTGGTTATTGTAGTGTTCCAACATTATTTGGTCCACCTAGAAGTAGAAGTATTGACAATATTGTTAGGGAGGTTAAGGAATTAGTTAAGTTGGGTGTAAAGAGAATTGTTCTTAGTGCACCAGATTTTCTTGACTATGGTAGAGACCTATTAGTTTACCCTAAACCATTAACTGATCCAAGAAATCCTCCACCAAATATAAATGCTATTGAGGAGCTTTTATCTAAGTTAAGCGAGATAAGCGAAATATCTACAGGAGAAGCAATCATAATGATGGAGAATATTAAGCCAAACCTATTATCAGAGAAAGTAGCTAAGGTCTTAGGCAGATACCTTAAAGGTACAACAGTTCACTTAGGAGTTGAAACTGGCGATGAAAAACACTGTAAAATGCTTGGAAGACCTAACACCATAGCTGAAGTCTTTAACGCAGTTAAACTCCTAGTCAAATATGGTCTTAGACCATACGTTTACTTTATCCACGGACTACCAGGACAGAACACTAGAACTATCAATAACACGCTTAAGGTTATGGAGACATTATATAGGCTTGGTGTTGAAAAAATAACCATATATCGTTTTAGACCACTACCTATGTCCGCTTTTGAAAAATTCCCTACACCACCTCCTGCAGTTAAGGATGAGTTAAGTAGAAAACTATATGTCAAGGCACGAGAGCTAAATGTAAAAGCTAAGGAGAAGATGAAGGGAATGAAGTTTAAAGCCATTGTGGTTTCAGTCTACCCTCCAGATAAAAAATACATGGTATCTTATCCGTTAAGTCATGGACCAGTAATACTAATTCCTCGAGCCTCTAACATTTATAGAAAAGCTGTTATTGAGGTTATAGTTAAAGACATTGTTAGTGATAGAGTTGTTCTAGGCGAAGTTACGAAAATTCTATCAAAGTAGTTAAAGGATTATCGTTTAGCTTTTCTTATCGTTGCAATACTATTATCAGCTACTCCATGCTCCTTTAACAACTCCTCAT
>CAYPZO010000292.1:0-1527 GCA_964415135.1 uncultured Desulfurococcales archaeon
CTGTATGATGTCTCATTAGCTTATATCTTCTGTTCCAATCAATTACACCTTTAATTTTAGAGCCGTGTTCTATCTTTATGGGTTTTTCAAGTACATGTACTATTACTTCACCTATTTTCTGTACATCAATTACCCTTACTTTTTCTCCACCAACTAGTATATAACCTTGGTCTGGTTTCTGACCCCCTCCCTCTGGGTAGAAAGCTGTCTGATCTAGCACTAGATATTTATCATTAACATCAACTACTCTTGCTTCAAAGGTTCTTAAGTAAGGGTTTTCATGGAATAGCTTCTTAGTTGAAGGTAATTTCCTAGCCCACTCAATTATTTCATTAGGTAGTCTTGTCTTGGTTACTGGCTTTATTGGTGCTTTAGCATGTCGTGCAGCCACTAATGAGTAAAAGTTTGATGGTATCGTTATCTTAATATTCATTTTAGAGGCAAAATCTGAAACCATCTCTGGAGGTATGCCATGGGAATCGTATAGCTCAACTAATTCCTCAATACCTAATTTCCTCCTTCTCCTAACATAGCTAGCTACTATACTATATCCTCTCTTAAGGACCTCCTTGAATTTATTTTCCTCGAATTCTAGTACATCAAGTATGTAGTCCTTCATTTTCATAAGCTTTGGGAAATCTTGAGACCAATACTTTACCTGAAGTAGAACTAGATCCTTTAATGTAATATCCGTCTTCATTTTAATTAATGTTCTTAGAGCTCTTCTAATTACTAGTCTTGCTAAGTATCCTTCACCAGCGTTAGATGGTACTATTCCGTCACCTAACATCCATGCCAATGTTCTACTATGGTCTAATAGCGTGTATACTTTTATAACTTGATTTAATTGTTCTTCTACTTCTTTTAATGGAATGCCTAGTCTTTCCGCGACAATTCTTCTATGATTTACTATTGTCGAAGGATCTTTTGGATCTATACGTGATACGTAATATCCCGCTACTTTAAGTAGCTCCTTATTAGGTTGGGGAATATTTAGTAGCTTATGAAAGGTATCTACGAGTTCACCATATATTGCATGAAAGGCCGTTGGAGTTTTTTGTGTAAACCAAGCTATTCTTTCAACTCCATATCCAGTATCGACTATTTTTAATGGTAATTCTACATAACTTCCATTTACTACTTTGTATTGCATGAATACAAGTGTTGCTAATTCTAAACCTCCTACAGCAACTTCAAATGATGGTCCTGCATTACCTCCTCCTTCCCACCAAGATTCCTTAAATACTAGTTCGTTCTCGGGTATTCCTATTTCTTCTGTAAAGAATTCCTTAGCTAATTCAACTGTTCTTTCCTTCCAGTATACTTTCTTATCTGGGTAATTAAATGCGTGGTGAGCCGCCATTTCAAAGCTTGTCAAGTGTCTACCAAAGGTCAATCCGACATTATCTATATCTTCAAGTCTTATACATGGCTGTGATATTACTAAGGGATTAGCTGGAGGAGGTACTTTACCTTCAGTTACAAATGGCTGGAATACTACTATGCTGGCAATAGTTAAATATAGAT